>CACJPC010000004.1 GCA_902595195.1 uncultured Candidatus Actinomarina sp.
AATGAAATATGTTGTAAACACGGTGTGGAATCATCCAAATGATATAGATTGGGATCGCATGAAAGAAGGATTAGAAAAATTAAGAGATGATGAGGGTGCTGCAGAAGAAGTTACATGGTTCGAGATAGATGCCACTACACATGGTTCTGTTGCAGTTTATAGTTCACAAGAAAAATACGAACAATACAAATCAAAATTAGAAGAATATAGAAAAGATCAACTGGACTTCTGATAAGAAGATTTCTAGCTGGTTACATTTTTTTAAGTATAGTTGTACAATTTATTGGCGAAATTTCAAAAGGAGAATTCTCTGGCAGATCTTTGGATGATCTTTTTTTTGGTTTATTGATTGTTTTTTTTCTAGCATTCTATTCCCGTAAAAAAAAAGGTAAATCAAGAACCAGGAGAAGAACTTAAGAAGCCAACAATAAATACAAATTATGAAGAAACAGAAGATATTGATATATTAGATCAAGAAGACACTCAAAGTTACGATGACGATATTGAAATTGAGAATTTAGAAACTCAAATAGATGAGGTTGAGATAAAATATGAAGATGTTAATCCGCCTTCTGGATATAACCCGGTTAAAGATAATGAAGGAATATTTTCAAAATTATTTAGAGGTAGAAATAACCGATACGGTTAATTAAGGAAAATAAGTTTGAACTTTTTTGATATTGCAATACTGCTTTTTACTTTGGAATTAATTTTTAATAAATATATTTCAGAAAAAGTATTTTTGTATTCTCTATATCTTGCAGTAGTAACGGCTATTGCACAAATATTTACAGTTGGTTACAAGTGGCAATACATGCCTATTTATTTTCTTATATGTCTATATGCTGTTAAATACACTTTTAAGTTTTCACTCTCTACAACATTTCTGAAATACACAAGTAGTCTGATTATTGGTATTACTTACATAACGTCATTTTTAATTATTTACTATCTACCAATTCCTGAATTTAATATTGAAGATAAAAAGTATTCAGTGGGTTATGAGCAGATTCATATAATTTCAAACCAACGTACTCAACCAAAGGCGTTTGTTGAAATTAGTAACTTAAATATAAATAGTAATCGAGAACTATTAGTAGATATTTACTACCCAAGTAATGATCCCACAGAACCAATCCAATTATTTAGGAATGCTTCGACAAACTGGGGAGAAACTGTAATACATTATTTAAATAGAACTTGGAATATCAATTTGCCAACTTTTCTATTTAGTCATTTAAATTTATCATTTCTAGATGTCAGTATGGGCTTGGAACCTATTAATAAAAACATTCCTGTGGTCATATATACACACGGTTGGGCAGGTGAAAAAATATTTGCAACAGACCAGCTGATAAACATTGCATCACAGGGTTATTTAGTGGTAGCTCTAGACCACACAGGTTTAGCTATGTTTACTGAGCTTCCTAGTGGAACTATCTACAACACCGGTTCAACGGAGGCCTCTACAAAAGTTTTTGATGTTATGAAAGAAATGTCAATAGACATACAAGATACTGTAAACCATTTAGACAACTTAAATTATCAAATTAATTTAGATGATGTTTCTATTATTGGACATTCAACTGGTGGTGGTTCAGCATATTTATACTGTCAAACTAATAAATGTTCAACGATTATTCTTCAAGATCCATTCTTTGTGCCAGTAATTGAAGAGCTTGGAAATATTGAACTTAATACAAAAAGTTATTTTATTTATAGTCAAGATTGGTATGAAGGCTATGAAGATCAAGAATCAATTAGTGAAATTGAAGTTTATAGAAAATATACAATAAATAAAGACTACGCAGAAGGATTCTATCTTACTAACTCAGCACACTATGATTTCGTTGCTTTTGGAGCTATTAGTCAATTGACGAGCTACACATTTTTGAAGGGAACAATAAATTATGAGGATTCTCTAAAAACCAATAATTATTTTAATTTAACTGCATTAAGAAATAGTGAAATGATTGAAACAGAGTTTCTGAAACTAATAAAAGACTCAAACTAATTTAAAGAGCTTGATTTAATATCTCTTTACAGTGAAGTTCGACAGTATCAAAAACAGGCAATTCAACGTTCTCATTATTTAATAACATCCCAACCTCTGTGCAACCAAGTATCACTGAATCAGCCCCAATGTTTCTAACTTCTTGTGTAATCTGTAAAAATTTTTCTGTACTCTCCTCTGTTTTAATATTTAGACACAGTTCATCATAAATTACTGAATGCAAAATATCTCTTGAAGCTTGTGGAGGAATAATTGGCTCAAGGCCATATTTTGAAAGTTTTAAAATATAAAAATCTTCTTCCATGGTAAATTTTGTTGCAAGAAGCGCAGGTTTTTTATATCTCTGATCAGAGATTATTTTTGCAGTTGCTTCAGCAATGTGTACAAATGGAATAGATACATTTTCCATCATTTGATCTGCTACTTTGTGCATTGTATTTGTACACAAAGCTAATATCTCTGCTCCGGCTTTTTGCAATTTTATTGCTTCTTTATTTAATGTCGAACCGAGATTCTCCCAATCATTTTGATGTTGTAATTTTTCTATATCTGAAAAATTTAATGAATTTAATATAATCTTTGGTGTTGTGAGATCTCCAAAATGCGTATTAGTCAGACTATTAAGCAATTCGTAATAAGTGACAGTAGATGTATATGACATACCACCTATAAGGCCTATTGTTTTCATTATTTTTTAATTATATAATTATGTTGTGGAAAATTTACGTTTAGAAGGTACTGATTTTCAAATTTTGGTTTGGAAAGAGATTTCAAAAATACCATACGGTGAAACTAGAACTTATAAAGAATTAGCTATAGCTATCGGTAAACCAAACAGTTCAAGAGCAGTGGCCAATGCTTGTGGAAAAAACCCCCATGTGCCACTGATACCTTGTCATAGAGTTATCAGATCAGATGGTAAGTTAGGTGGTTATAGTGGAAAAGGTGGAATTAAAAAGAAAGCAGAACTTCTGAAGGCAGAGCAGGAAGGTTAACTACTTCCTCTTCCCAGTTCTATTTGTTCTAAAGTCAAGTCTCCCTTTACGTTTTTGCATATGTTTCTTTTTTCTTGCTTGCCTTCTCGCTTCAGTAACTTCTTTATCAACCATGTAAATATGTTAGTGTTAGTAGATGATTAATAGAACTAACCAACACGTACCAAACATTGGTCTTGGCACTTATAATATGTCTCCAGAAGAAGCAGAAAAAATGACATACGAATCAATTATGTATGGATATAGACATATTGATACAGCAGCTGTGTATAGAAATGAAGAAGCTGTTGGAATTGGATTAAAGAAAGCAATGACAGAACTTAATTTAAATAGAGAAAACATTTTTGTTACAACAAAACTATGGCCAGGTGGACTAATGAAAGTTGATAGAGTTAAAAATTTTGAGGGTGTAATTAAATCATTTGAAAAAAGTTTGTTCAAACTAGGACTTGACTACATTGATTTGTATTTAATTCACTCACCCCATGCAAGGAAAAAAAGGATTGAACAGTGGCAGGCATTAATTGATATTAAAGAAAGAGGAAAAGTGAAACATATCGGAGTTTCTAATTGGGGTATTAATCACTTAGATGAGTTAATCCAAAATAACCTTCCATTACCTGATGCAAATCAAATAGAGCTTCATCCATGGTCACAAAAACCAGAACTTGTTAATTATTTAAGAGAAAAACATATTGATATAATTGCTTACAGCAGCTTGGTGCCATTATCAACTTGGAGACACAAAGATGGTGAAAACAGTAAAAAAACAACTGAATTACAATCGATTAGTGAGAGTCAAGATTCACCATTTAAGCAGTTATCAATTAAATACAATGTAACCGAAGCTCAATTTTTACTTAAATGGGCATTAGAACTTGGGTACTCCATACTCCCAAAAAGTATTGAATTAAATAGGATGGAAGAGAATTACAATTTAGATTTTTCTATATCTGAAATTGATATGGATTACATTGAAACTCTTGATCGTGGTGGAAGTATAACTTGGGAATATGGAGATCCCTTAGAAGTTATATAGAAGATATATATGTTCTACATATTATTAACTGCAGCTTTTATTATTATTTTTTTTACAAATCTCATTAACAATATAAATAAAAAAGAAAATAATAATTGGTTGGATGATCTGCTAGTAAACAACTACAAAATATTTATCGGATTATTGTTTTTAATTTTCACTTTTATATTTTGGAGAAATAGTTGTTTCTTTATCTCATACAATTGTTGATGAGAAGAACAACAAATTAATTCCTTAATAAAGCCAATAATTTATAAAATCTTGAAATACTTAAGTGCACGTATTACCGAATAAACTGTAAAGAAGAAGACAACTATTGAGATTAAACCTTCAGAAATACTCAAATCTCTAGGAATATACAAAATTAAACTTATAAAAGCACAAACAGTCCAAAAAATAATATTTATCAACTGTGCTTTTTTTTCTTTACCATCTTGTGCGGCTTTAAATTTTTTAAATGATCTTGAAAAAAGTTCAGCTAATAGTTCAAACATTAGTATGTACTATATCAAACCCTTTCTTGTTTTTCTATCAACCGGTCTAATATAATCATTCTATGAAAAGAATATACACTTTTGGTCACGAGCAGGTGGAGAGAAACATAACAGTAGGTGACATTATTGAAAATAAACAAAAAGGTATAAAAATGACCCAAGTGACTGCAGCTAATCAAGAAGAAGCTGAAATTATTTCACAGCAAAATATTGATATGATCATAACGGGAAGTGACTGGTACGAAGATGTTAGAAAAGGTGCACCTAAATCTTTTATTACAGCAGCATTGTTCGCTGGAAGATTTATTACTAATGAAGAAATACTGAGAGGTGCGTTTGAAGTAATGATGGCAGGAGCTGACTCAGTATTAACACCAAGGAGTTTTGATGTTGTTGAAATGTTAGCTAAGGAAGGCATGCAAGTACAAGGTCATGTTGGAATGGTTCCATCAATGGCAACTAAGTATGGTGGAATAAGAACTGTAGGAAAAACTGCTGATGAAGCAATAACAATACTCAAAGATATGAAAAGACTTGAAGATGCAGGTGCTTTCGGTGCTGAGGTTGAGTGCGTAGCTGAAGATGCATTAATAGAAATTAAAAAACATACATCATTAGTAATAAATTCCCTTGGCTCAGGTTCTGGTGGAGATGTTATGTTCTTATTTTTTGAAGACATTTGTGGTGAAACTTCTGGTATAAAAATGCCAAGACATGCAAAGTCATGGGGAAATGGTAACAAAATAAAAATAGAGTTAAACAATGAAAGATCTAATGCGATAAAAGGATTTAAAGACGATGTGGAGTCAGGAGAATATCCAAACAGTGACCATACTGTAGATATGTTACCTGGAGAAAAAGAAGCTTTGTTAGAAAAGCTAGATAATTTTTAAATGAAAAACTGGCAAAAAATTGCAATTGCTGTTGGAATACTGGGTATAGGATATAATTTTTTTTTACGATTTGATTCGCTACCCTACTATCAATTAATTGCGATAGTTGTTGGATTATTGTTTATTTTTCGTCAATTTAAGAAATAATACAGGAGTGTCTTCTTTGTATTTTTTATATTCTTCTAAATGACCGTATCTCTCATCGGCAATTCGTTCCAGCATATTAACGCCACTCATACGTGTTAACAATATATATACAAATATTGGTGAGATAAGAGTTATGTACTCAATGCCAGTTAATGTATTTAAAGCTATAACAGCAATACCAGTCCAGAGTGTTATCTCGCCAAAATAATTGGGATGTCTTGATCTTGCCCACAAGCCTGTATGAATAAAGGATACGCTAGAATTATTTTCTTTTCTAAATATTCGTTTTTGATAATCAGCAATAGATTCAATAGTGAATCCAGAGAGCCACAATGCCATACCAACCATTGCTAGAACAGGTAAAGTATCATCTTCAGGTGATAAGATTGCGATAATTGCTGCGCATGCGGTTAGTGCTACCCACAGTGCTTGTCCAACCCAATATTGAAGAAACCAAAAAAAATGTGTTTTGGCTTTTTCGAACCTTACGTCTTTCCCGTCTTTTCTGACTCGTCTAAATAAATATATCCCAAGTCTTGAAGCCCAAGCAATGACGTAAAAATAGATTATTGAATCAATTATTGTTTTATTTTCGACAGCAAAATATGCAACAGATACCGTTGTAACATATGTCAAACTTCCAACTAGGTCATAATATTTTTCTGTTTTTAAAATAAAAGAAGGTATAAAAAAAATTATCTGTATCAATACAGCAATAACCAAAATAAATGTAAATGCATTCATCCCTCTTATCTCAATATCAATATTTTGACCTGCAATATTTATTAAGCCTATGCAAATGAGGAAAGCAGTAATTGTAATAATGTTTTTAATCTGTCTAGTCATATCCAAATTATATACGTATATTTGAGCTTACTTCTTAAACTAGTTACGACTTAACAATATTAATCTATATGTTATGGAAGATAATTACTATGCATCAAACAATAACCATAAATTGTATATTAACTATTTTGATGCTCTTTATTTATTAAACATCGTATTTAAAGAGAACAAGAAGTTCGAATTTATAGACGCTTCTCACGTTGAGTCAATTTGGAATTCTATCGAATACAAATATCATAAATTTTGTGTCATAAAAGCATTCGAATATGAATTGGGTGGATATGAAGTACAAATAGGTGATGAATACAAAGGTGTTTGCGATAATTTAGTTCCAAAAGAAAGTTCAAATATAACATATAACCCTCTTTCATATGGTGGTAATCCCGACTTTAAAAAATCATATTGGAAGAGACGAGACAATGCATTGAACTCTTTTACAGAAGGTGACGAGAATTTAAATGAACATTATTACATTGCAGGGTTTGCTGAGAAATTTGATTATGAAAATAAAAAAATTCTTGGATTAAATACACCTTACGTTAATTTTGTAATTAATAAGAAAAATGAATAATTTGTGGGAGATACAAGATTTGAACTTGTGACCCCTTGCGTGTCGAGCAAGTGCTCTGCCAGACTGAGCTAATCTCCCGTATTTAGAAATATAGCATCATTTAGAAACTTTATAAATTGATTATTTCTCTACAGTAATAATTCTTTTACCAAATCTCAGAAAAAGTCTTTCAACAATTTCGATCAGCAGGTTAAGAATCCAAAGGCCCAAATATATAGCTAAGAAAATTTGTATAAACTGCCACAAAATAAACACAATAATTCCGTAAACAAATATCCAGGTGATTGTGAATTTTAGTGAATATATAGGTGACTGATTATTCATTAAAACGGTACTTCTTCATATTTTCTTATTAGAGAATCATTATTGTTCTTTGGATTGTTCACTGCTCTATCTACTTTATAAAATTCTATAGTATCGTATTCATACCCTAAAACCTCTGGGTAAATTTCTTCACTAGATAAATCAGACGTCCATATTTCTCTTTGTTCTTTTGTAAGCAGTAACGGAGATCTGTTATGTATAGTCTGTAATGAACTTACAGCTTCTCTTGTAATGATAGAAGTTTCGATATCACCACTACTTCTATTCCAATAAAGACCGGCAGCAAACAATACATCTTCAGAGTTATCAAAAAAATAATATGGTTGCTTATTACCATCTTCATCTTTCCATTCGTACCATCCAGAGATTGGAATTAAACATCTTGAGTTTTTAAATGCTGAAGTAAAAGTTTTTTTCTCAAGTAACGACTCATATCGTGTGTTAAACAAAGGCCTAGGATTAGATTGACTCTTTAACCAGTCTGGAAAATATCCCCAGTTAGCAATTACTAAATTGTTATCAATTATGCATGGAGCTTGATTCTGTGGTGCTACGTTGAAATTCTGTTCGTATTCGATTTCAGAAAAGTTATTTACAAACGACAGTTCGTCTTTTGCAATATCAATATAGTACCTTCCACACATGTATTTATTGTAATAATGATGCGTCTATTGTGTCACCATCAGCGAATGTATGGTGTTCTTTATTGTATATAATGTGAACATTTTGTTTACCCAGTACGCTCAAATGTTCACCGTCTTTTATAAAATAAGTGTCTTTTTCTAAGCACAGCAATTTGTACCTTCCTCTGTTTAACATCTTTACTGTGTTTGAAATCCATGAATAGAAACTTTCACCATAATGAGGTATTACGATTGTTTTTGGTAAATAGTTTAAACCAACTCCTTTGATCATTTTCTCACCCATTATCATTGCTCCAGCACTGCAGCCAGCAATAATACCTCTACTTTCTAAGTTTTGAAGTTCATTAGAAAATTCAGAATCGTAGATAGAATCATATAAGTGATTAGGTGACCCACCAGAAAAGAAAACAAAATTTGCTTTTTTCATTTCTTGGATTACTGATTCTTTGTTCAAATCTTTATGATTTCTCGCATCTATATGCTGATGTTTGACATTTAAATTACCGAAATGTGCATTCGCTAAATTCTCCCAATACAAAAGTCTTTCATCGGACTCTTTACCAGCAGCTGTTGAAAAAGTAAGTACATATGGAACTTCATCAAGATAATTTAAAAGTTTTTTATCTACATCAAGAATTGATGGTAGAAACTCTCCAGATCCTGTAATAGCAATCATAATTATTGGAGGCGACGACCGGAATCGAACCGGTGTACAAGGTTTTGCAGACCTCTGCGTAGCCACTCCGCCACGTCGCCGTGAAGAGCGGTAGAAGGGATTCGAACCCTCGACCTTCTCGTTGGCAACGAGACGCTCTAGCCAGCTGAGCTACTACCGCATTAGTAATATCTTAATTAATAATTAAAATAATAAAATTAATTTTTTCCAGTCGAACCAAAACCACCATCTGATCTATCTGATGTATCTAAGCTATCAACTTGATCAAAAATTAAATCACTCGTAGTAATGGCTACTAACTGTGCAATTCTTTCATGTCTTTTTACTATGTAGGTAACGTCTGAGTAGTTCATTAAAGGCACCATAAGCTCCCCCGTATATCCTGGATCAATAAGTCCTGGGGAGTTTATGGGCGATATTAAATGTTTAGTTGCTAATCCAGATCTTGGTAGTACAAAACCTCCTACATTTTTTGGTAACTGTATCGAGATCCCAAGATTGACTAAAACTACTTTTCCAGGAGCTATTGTGTAATCATTATCTGCGTATAAATCATACCCGATATCATCCTTGTGACTTTTTTCAGGTATTTTCCCAAACTCATTAAGAATCTTTATTTTTATATTAAAATTATCTTTCAGTGGTAGCCTTTCAATGATGAATATTAGAGATTATTTTTCAATAAATAAAACTAAAACATCTAATAAAATCAAAATTCTTGATTTATTAGGTTTCGAACCTGATATTGAAATAGATTCCTCACAGTATCAAGTAGATATCGTAGATGAATCTATAAGTGCTGAACAACAAACTTTTGAAGAATTAATTTCCTCAACAGAAGATCTCATTGTTGAAGTTAAAAAGCCTAGTATTGAGACATACTTAGATACTGCAGAATCAGATTCTTTAGAAGCACCAACTGATACATTCAATCCACTTAAAATCACTGAACAGATTCAAAGAGTATGGTCTGATCTAGAAAGTCGTAGACAATGGGTCTTACCAACTTTCATAGGTTTATCGACTGTTTTAGTAATATTTATCGCTGTAAATAGTTACTTAGATTATAGAAACACCCAAACAGAAATAATTGAAGACGCAATAGTAGTAACTTCTAATTCAAATGAGCTTATAGATTTGCTACCTACTTTGATTGAAATATCTACTAATACTTTTTACTCAAAGTACGATGTATCAAATGCAAGTGCTAATTTACAACAGATTGAATCATCTTTAATTGAATATAGAGCAAATCTAGAATCAAGAAATGATTTAGATAATAAATCGACTGTTATAGATAATCTAAATAATGTGTTTTTACTAGTTAATGAGCTTGATCTAGTTATAACTTACAGGATTTTAATTTCTGAGGTGCTTATATATGGAGAGTTACCAGTTGATGAAGATCAAATTAATATAGATGAGTTAACAATAGAGTTGTCTGGAATTATTGCACAAAGTAAGGTTAATTTTTCAAATTTACCTGAAATAGAGGAATTTAACAATCACAAAAACTTAGTTGAAGTAGCACTAGTAACAGCTGAAGATTTACATGGAAGATATCTTGCCGCGTTAAGAAATAATGAATATGATGTTGCTAAATCTATAGTTTCAGCAATTAATTTGAATAAATCAACAGAAATTAAAGCTTTTGAAAATGCATTGGAAGATTTTAATAATAAAAGTTTGAATGCTTATAATAATTTCGAAGACTTGCCTTAATCTATAACTCTGCAACTTCTTTTTCAAAGTCTGATGCGTCTGAAAATTCTTTATAAACTGATGCAAACCTTAAGTATGCTACTTTGTTTGTTTCTTTAAGATGACTTAAAACTGTTTCACCAATAACTTCACTTTTAATTTTTGCACCTTTTTCCTTAATTTCATTGTAAATATTATCAACAAGGGTTTTTAGTTGCTTTTCATTAAGATCTAAACCACCAAATGCATTTTCTATACCTTTGAATAGTTTCTCATAGTTGAATTCTTGCAATTCACCACTTCTTTTTTGGACAAAGAGACCGATTTCTGCTTTTTCATAAGTAGTAAATCTCAAATTACACTTTGGGCACTCTCTTCTTCTTCGAATCGAGTTACCTTCATTGTTTTTTCTAGAGTCTACAACATTTGTTTCTTGCTTATTACAATAAGGACATACCATATATAGTATTTATTATAATTAGATCTAAATGTTGTATCAAATATTTATCGGAATAACTAAAATTTTGTTAACTTCTAAAAGATATGAATCTAAATTATTAATAATCATGAGTTCATTTATAAAATTTTCCTTATTTGATGGATTATAATTATCAGCAATGTCCCATAATGTATCCCCTGACCTAATTTTGTACTGAATTGTTGTAATTTCTTGATCAGAATTATTTGAATTTAATGGTTGTTTTACAAAATTAATGACAAATCCACTCAAAAAGTACATAATTACAAAAAGTTTTATAAAATTTTTCATATTTTAAATATAAAAAAGAAGTAAGACATTTTTTTTCGAACATTTGTTCTAATTTATGGTATAATTTATTATGAAATTAAATAAGCAACAAGAAATATTGCAATTTATCCAAAATAAACTTGAAAATGAGGGCTACTCTCCTTCAATCAGAGAAATAGCAGAAGAGGTAAATCTAAAATCTACAAGTTCTGTCCAATATCATTTAAATAATTTAATTGAAAAAGGTTTATTAAATAAAAAAGCAAATCAATCTAGGACACTTACTAGCAATAGATTAATGACTAGTTTTAAATCAGTACCTGTAGTTGGTGAAATTGCAGCTGGAGCGCCACTGTTGGCTGAAGAAAACAAAATTGGTGAAATATCTGTCCCACAAGAAAAGTTTAATAATAACTTGTTTGCTTTAAAAATTAATGGTGATTCTATGGTAGATGCAGGAATTTATCATGAAGATATTGTTGTTATTGATAAAGGAATAGAACCAAAAAATGGTGATATAGGTGCATTTATGATAAATGAAACAGAAGCTACAGTAAAATTTCTAGATACCATTTCAGGTAAAAGGTATCTAATACCAGCTAATAAAAGCTACGAAAATCAGGAAGTAAATTCAAATATTCAACCTATTGGTAAAGTTGTTAGTTTATTTAGAGATATATAACTTCTCCGGATAAATATAAATCTTCGTTCTCAAATCTTAAATTAAGTTCTCCGCCAGGATAAAGAATATATCCGTTTGTTCCAATTCTGTTGGTTTTTGAGAGGTAGTTAAACATGCATAATGCACCAGATCCACATGCATCTGTCTCCCCAACTCCCCTTTCATATACTCGAGCTTTTACATATTCTTTATTTATAATTTCGTAAATTTCTAAATTAACTCCAGATGCAAAATTTTCATTATTATTTACTAACTGATATAAGTCTTCGAGCTCAAAGCTTTCAACATTATTCACTTCAACCATGAAATGTGGGTTACCTACAGTAGATACAATTCCTTTATGATTGTTTATTTCAATATGTTTTTCGTTGTATTCAGGAATAGGTGCCAACAACTCAACGGTATTATCATTTACTCTAACTTTTATATCAGATACCGGAGCAATAACCACAAACTCATTATTTGTAACAAATTGATTATCAAGAGAGTATTTAGCTACGCATCTTACACCGTTAACACATAATTCAGCTTTAGAGCCATCATTATTGAAGTAATGCATTTTCACTGTTAATTTATCGATTTGTTCAACAAATATAACTCCATCTACATCAAACTCTGAATCACTTACTAAAGCAATAATTTGAATATCAGATACAGGTCCGTCATATTCACCAACAAGAAAGTCATTACCGGTTCCAGACATATAAGCAAAGTTACTCATTTATGATTTCCATTATATCTTTGTAAACATCATCTGGGTTTTCACTATTAATCATTTTTAATCGGTCTTCTTTTTTAAACCATGTAATTTGTTTTTTACCAAGTCTTTTTGTTTTTATATTAATATTTTCTTCTATATCTTCTGATAAATTTAATCCAATGGCTTGTAAAACAGTCTTTGATGGATAAGAAATTGAATTAATTTCATCAAGTAAGCCGTCAGCAATCATTTGTTTAGTTCTTTTCTCAATATTTTCTTTATAATTTGGGTGATTCCAAAATACTCCAACTGATCCATTAGGTAAATTTAATTGTGGAAATACATACTTTGCTTCATCAAGCATAAAATTTTCAATATTTCTCATTAGCCTTCTTTTGTTTAATTCAATATCCGGAATAGGAATATTGTTTAGATTATGAAATTTTATTAATTGATCATAATTCAACTGTTCTAATTCAGATCTTATTGTTGGATCTGTAGGTCTGAACTCGTATCTATCTATAATAGCTTTTATGTAAAGACCTGATCCGCCGACAGCTAAAATGTCTTCACTATAAGTTTTTTCAGGAATATCTTGATCTATTAAGTAATTCAAATAATCAATAATCGAGAAATTCTGATCAGGATCAGCAATATCAAGACCATAATATTTTACCTGCGCTTGCATAACATCTGTTGGTTTCGCAGTAAGGATGTCTAATCCTTTATATACTGCCATTGAATCCACAGATAAAATAGACATATTTTTCTCTAATGCAATCTTATGTGCTAAATTGCTTTTACCTGATGCAGTTATTCCAGTTAAAAAATATAACAATTATAAAAGTTCTGCCTTTAAATAAAATGGAGTTGTATCAACAATCTTTACATTGACAATATCACCAACTGAAATATTGTCTTTTGATATATGGGTTAACTGCCCCCCATCAATTCTTCCAGTGAATATTTCAGAATTTTTTTTAGAAGTTTTTTCAATTAATAGTTTTTGTTCAGTGTTTAGAAATCTTTTATATCTTTTTTCACTTATATCTGTTTGCAAATCTTTTAATCTTAAAAATCTATCATTTATAACATCATTGCTTATAAATTCATCTTTCATATCATAAGCTAAAGTTCCAGGTCTGGGTGAGAACTTAAACATATAAACCAAATCAAATTTGGAATATTCAACTACATCTAAAGTGTCTTGAAAATCTTTTTCAGTTTCTCCGGGAAATCCAACAATAATATCTGAAGTTAAAGATACATCTGGGATAATTTTCCTTATCATATCTACTTTTTCAATGAATCTCTCTTTGTTGTAGCCTCTATGCATTTTTGAGAGAATATTAGAACTACCACTTTGAAGGGGTACGTGAACTTGGTTGCAAACATTTTTTAATTTTTTAACACTTTCAATAGTTTCTGCCTTGAAATCTTTAGGATGTGGTGATGTAAATCTAATTCTCTCTAATCCTTTTATATCATTTAGTTGCTCTAACAGTTGTGAAAAGTATGGTCTTGCTTTTCCTTCAATTTTTAAATCTCTACCATATGAATTTACGTTTTGACCCAGTAACGTAATTTCTTTAACTCCTTCATCAACCAATTTTTTAGCTTCATTTACAATATCACTAGGCCTTCTACTTATCTCCTGTCCTCTCACTGATGGAACAATACAAAAAGTACAAGAATTGTTACATCCTATTTGAATTGTTACCCATGCTGAATACTCTGATTCACGTATTGAGGGTGCTTCTGTAGGAAGAGTTTCAATCTCATCAATTATTTCAGTTAAAGGGCCCCAATCTTCTGATCTATTTAATAAATCAACTACATTAGTTAAATTATGAGTACCAATAACTACATCTACCCATGGAGCTTTCTGTCTTACAAGTTCTTTATCTTTTTGTGCTGCACATCCACCAACAAGTAGTTTCCTGTTATCTTTTTCTGATTTCCATTGTTTTAGTTGTCCTAATGTACCATAAAGTTTGTCATCAGCGTTTTCTCTAATGGTGCAAGTATTTACAAAAAGTACATCGGCATATTCTTCAGATATAGCTTTTGACATACCATCTAACTCAAACATGCCAGAAATTCTTTCTGAATCATGTTCATTCATTTGACAACCAAAAGTTTTTACAAAATATTTCTTACCAACCCTTGAAGGGTTAATCTGTATTTTTGATTTTATTTCTACTAATTGGTCCACATGTAGAGTATAAAATTAAAATTTAATTAATTTTTAAATTTATTACTCGGAAGTAGTATCTTCTGTTTCTTCCTCTGAAATGTCTTCATTGGATTCAGATTCTATTAAACCTACAGCTTTATAAACATCGGTTTCTAATTGTAATGCAATATCTGCATTCTCTCTAAGAAAACGTTTTGAATTTTCTTTACCTTGTCCAAGTTGAACTTCATCATAAGTAAACCATGCTCCTGCTTTTCTTACTATTCCGTGATCTACGCCTACATCTAGTAAAGATCCCTCTCTTGATATTCCTTGACCAAACATAATGTCAAATTGTGCTTCTTTGAATGGTGGAGCAACTTTGTTTTTTACAATTTTAGCTCTTACTCTATTACCAATCATCTCGGCACCAATTTTGAGAGTTTCAATCCTGCGAATATCAATACGAACTGAAGCATAAAACTTTAATGCCCTACCGCCGCTTGTTGTTTCAGGTGAACCCCACATTACTCCAATTTTTTCTCTAATTTGATTTATAAATATAACTGTTGTCTGTGTTTTATTTATTGATGAAGTTAATTTTCTCAAAGCTTGAGACATTAATCTTGCTTGTAATCCTACGTGTGATTGACCCATCTCACCATCAATTTCTGCTTGTGGTACAAGTGCTGCTACTGAATCAATAACAACTACATCAACTCCTTCAGAATCAATGAGCATATTTGCAATTTCTAAAGCTTGTTCACCAGTATCTGGTTGTGAGACTAATAATTCATCAACATCTACACCTAATGCACTTGCGTAAATAGGATCCAATGCATGCTCGGCATCAATAAAAGCTGCTACTCCACCAGCTTTTTGCGCTTCAGCTGCAATATGTAATGAAAGTGTTGTTTTTCCTGAACTCTCTGGTCCATAAATCTCTATTACTCGACCTTTTGGAACACCACCTATTCCCAATGCTAAATCAATTGATAATGCTCCCGTTGAAATTGCTGGTATTTTTTTTACTTGTTCGGCACCAAGTTTCATAAGTGAGCCTTCGCCGAATTGTTTTTCAATTTGAGAAAAAACTGTATCTAGTTTTTTTGCCCTGTCTTTATCCATTTTTAACTCCTTTAATAACAATAATTAAAATATATTAAAACATCTTACTATGACATATTTTAATCGAACATATGTTCGAATACAACTATTTAATAAAATTAATTAGGTCCCAAATTGCATTATTTACTGCTCTATTAATAATATCTTCTCTGCTACCCCTTAATTTATGGTAGAAATTTACTGTTTCCTTATTGTTAGAAATTGCAATAAATATTTCTCCAATTTTGTAATTACTTGAAGGAATAGGCCCTGCTTCCCCGAGTATGGCTAAAGAAATCGAAGATTTATACTTTTTAATTGATTTTTCTGAAAGTTCTTTAGACAATGTCTCCCAATCATCTGAAATATCATCGGAAAGATATTCTTTCTTAGCTTCATTAGAATATAGAGTATTCGCAGCTAATAATATTGAACTGGATCCAGGGTAATTAATTATTTCAGAGGATAAGTTACCTCCCGTTATGCTTTCGACTAAAGATAAAGATAAATTCTTTTCTTTCAATAAATTAAATAAAGCTTTAGAAGCAGGAATATTTTGATAACCAATTATTGAATCTTTAAAGGAATCTTCTAAATGTGTTAAAAATTCTTTTAGATTAACTTTATCAATTGAATTTTTATCATATCTGAGTTTAATGATTCCTTTACTTGCTAAGTAAGCTAAATCTAAGCCTTCAGGTTTAAATTTATTAATTTCTTCAGCTAATGATGATTCTGCTTGATTAAAAAATAAAACAAACTCATATTCTTTATTAGTAGTGGAAAAATTATCTTTTAATAAAGGTACAACTTCATCAATCACTAAAGGATTAAATTCTCTGGGAGGACCAGGAAGAATAAAAATATATTTTCCACTATGTTTTATTAGTATCCCTGGAGCTGTTCCTTGAGAGTTGATCAATTTTGTTGATCCCACAGGGATTTGAGCTTGTTTTATGTTTGTTTCTGGCATAGTGAAACCTCTTGCTTCCCATCTAGATTTCATCCAAGATAAGTGCTCTTCGTCGACTTCTAAATCTATCTCTAAAGCACTGCAAATAACTTCTTTTGTAAAATCATCTTCTGTTGGGCCAATTCCCCCACATGAAATAATTACATCATTTTTATCGAATAATTTTAAGAATTCGTCTTTTATGATTTCTTTTTTATCAGGTACAGTAACTTCAGAAGATAATATAAAACCATTGTTGTAAAGTGTTTGGCCTAGAGACGATAGATTTGTGTTAACAGTATCACCTAACAATAATTCTGTACCAACGCTTAATAGTGCTATATTCACAGTATTCACAATAGCAAAGTTATTATTCAATCATATTATGATTATTTCATGAAAAGATTTATATTAATTTTCCTCGTTTTTATAGCCTGTTCACAGGGTGCTGAAGTTGAAAGTGCAGAACCCATTAATGTAGTTTCGGATAGCTCTTTTTCATTTATAAATTCAGATCTTGTTGAAGATTCTGAAGACTTCACAAACAAAAAAACAATAATTGTCTTCTGGGCAGATTACTGAAGTGTTTGTAGACAGGAGTTGCCTGTCCTAGAAGCTGAATTAGAAAATCTACAAGAAGAATATGATATTATTGCTCTTGCTCACAGTGAGTATGGTCCAACTTTAGAGTGGGTAGATGAAAACTTAGAAGGTAAATTAAAAATTGGTTTTTCCACTCCTCAATTAAGAGATTATTTTAAAGTAGTTGGACAGCCTATAACTTTAATTCTAGATACAAATGGTGAAGTAATTTTTAGAGATTTTGGCGAAATAAAGTTTACAAATTTTTAACTTAACTTAAGATCCTTAAATCCTAAATATGTAATATGGGATTATAAGCTAGCGGAGGATAATGATGAAAAAATCATTACTACTTCTACTCTGTCTTGCATTAGTTGCTACTGCTTGTGGTGGCTCTGCTGAAGAGACTGTAGAAGAACCCGTTGCTACGGAAGAAGTCGAAACTTTAGAGGCTCCAGCAACCACTGCTGCGCCAACTTTAGATAAAATTGTTTTTGGCTTTGTACCTAGCGCGGAACAAGCCGAATTATTAGACAACATTCAACCAATGATGAAAGTTTTGACTGATGGTTTGGGTATTGAAGTTGAAGGATTTGTAACAAGTGACTATTCAGGTCTACTAGTTGCAATGGGATCTGGTCAAGCTGACGTAGGTGCTTTTGCAACCTTGGGTTATGTAACAGCAATGGAAGCATTTCCAAGAAGATTTGAAGCAATTGCTAAATCAGTAAGGTATGGCTCTGGATCGTATCACGGAACATTCTGGACAACAGACGCAAGTATTTGTGATTCTCCACCAGTTATAGGTGCTTTTGAAAATATCAATGGTGTACCAACTCTAGTAACTGGTTCAGAAACAACTCCACCTGATGTAAAAGCTCTACAGGTAGGTTGGGGATTTGGTGATTCTGGGTTAATCCCAGAAGTTCGAGACGGTGTTACAACTAGTCCTGGACTTGCTTGCGAAGCAGATCTATCTGTTATGTTGGGAGAGGAAGTACTTTTTGTTGAAGAAGGTTCAACATCAGGTTACTTATATCCATCTCTACAACTTAAAAAAGCAGGAATTGATTATACAAGTGATATAACTCAAAGATTTGCTGGTTCACATGATGGTGTTATTGCTGGTCTTTATAATGGTGATGCAAAGTTTGGTGTTACATATGATGACGCAAGAAGAACATTAAGAAAAACAAATGCTGATGTAGGCGAAAAAGTCATAGCATTTGCAATTACAGAAGAAATACCAAATGATGTGATTGCAGTTAGAACAGATTTGCCTGAAGATATTAAACAGCAAATTTATGATATTTTAGCTGAATATATTGCTACTGAAGAAGGTAGAGCCATAATGGATGAAATTTATGGATGGACTGATTTAGTGCCTGCAGAAAACTCAGAGTTTGATGTGGTTAGAGAAGCAGCAGAAGAATTTGGTCTTTACGACGACTAATTAATATAAAACTAGGGCAGTTATTACTGCCCTAGTTTTTTTTTGAAAATTATGATTGAATTTAAAAACGTAAGTGTTACATATCCGGGTGGAGTAAAAGCATTAAATAATGTTTCTTTGGATATAGATGAGGGTGACTTTGTCATCATTGTAGGTATGTCTGGAGCGGGTAAATCAACTTTGTTAAGAACTGTTAATAACTTAGTGAAGCCCACTGAAGGAGATGTAATTGTTGATTCTCGAAATGTTACCAATGCCTCAAAAAAAGAACTAAAAATTATTAGATCAGATATTGGAATGATTTTTCAAACTTTCAATTTAGTGAATAGATCATCTGTATTAAAAAATGTTTTAACCGGAAGATTAAGCCAAGTTTCTTCACTTCGTTCTATATTTGGATTATGGCCGAAAGATGATAAAGAAATTGCATTTGAATCATTAAACAAAGTAGAAATATTAGAAAAAGCATACGTTAGAGGATCGAATTTGTCAGGTGGTCAGCAACAAAGAGTAGGAATTGCTAGAGCTCTTGCACAAAAACCCAAAGTGATGTTAGCAGATGAACCGGTAGCATCATTGGATCCTATAACCTCAAGGGTTGTAATGAAGTACTTAAAAGAAATAAACCAGGAACTAGGCATTACGACAATTGTTAATTTACATTTCTTAGACCTCGCAAAAGAGTTTGGTGAAAGATTAATCGGTCTCAAAGATGGAGAACTTGTGTATGACGGTAAAGTTAACGATGTTAGCGATAAAGATTTTGAAAATATTTATGGTAGAGCAATAAAATCTTCGGATTTATTAGGAGAAGATGATTAAAGTACCTAAGAAGCCTTTACCTTCTTTACTAACAGTAATTGGATATCCATTCGCTATTGCCCTGACTATTTTTTCTTTTTTTCAAGTTGGATTTAATATAGAAGACTTCAAAAGAAATTGGGAAAATAGAAAACTTGTTACAGATACATTATTTGACCCTAAGTGGGAATGGGCAATCGAAAATGCGTCTCAAGCTTTACTAGAAACTATACAGATTGCAATTCTCGCAAGTATTCTTGGTTGTTTTATTGCTTTACCTCTATCTTTCTATGCATCAAGGGCAACTAATCAAACAACAGTTACTTATTTAATTTATAAATCTTTTCTTAATTTCATTAGAACTATTCCAGACTTATTTTGGGCAATGCTTTTTACAGTTGCTGTTGGGTTAGGGCCATTTGCAGGAGTGCTTGCCTTAGTAATGTTTTCTATGGCAATCATGGGGAAATTATTATCAGAGACAATTGATAGTATTGATCTAGGACCTTTGGAAGCAGCTAAAGCAAGTGGTGCTAAACACAATCAAGCTGTATTTACTTCTGCACTTCCGCAAATTCTTCCAAACTTTACAGCTTATTTTTTATATATTTTTGAACTTTGTATTAGAGCATCCGTTATTTTAGGACTAGTTGGTGCCGGTGGTGTAGGTAGGATAATTGAGACCCAAAGAATCTTCTTAAGGTTTGATAGAATATCGCCAATAATTGTTTTAATTCTTGTAGCAGTAATTGCTATCGAACAATTTAGCGTTTGGTTAAGAAGAAAAATTTTATGAAAATACCTAAACAACCGGTTAATCAAAGAGTATTAAAGTACCTAATAACAGTTCTAATTGTTGCAGGATCAATTTGGTCCGCTTCAGGTCTGGAGATTACACCTGAGAGATTTTTATCAGCTCCTAGTAAGGTTTGGATACTTGTAACTGCAATGTTCCCTCTAGATTTATCACAAGAGGCTATTGACAGAATAGTTCCAAAAGTCGGTGAATCCCTTTTCATTGCTTGGGCTGGAACTGTTATTGGTGCAATATTTAGTTTTCCAATATCTTTTTTAGCAGCTAATAATGTTTCTTTAAATTCTTTCAGCAGAGCAACTAAACAGGTACTTAATGTAATTAGAGCATTTCCTGAATTGATTTTGGCTTTTGTGCTCTTACCGATAACAGGACTTGGTCCTTTAACTGGAACATTAGCTGTTGGAATACATTCAATTGGTACATTAGGAAAATTGTCTTCAGAAGTGATTGAAGGAATTGATGAAGGTCCTCTTGAATCGATCAAGTCTTCTGGCGGTAGCAAGTTAAATGAACTTTTTTTTGGAGTAATACCACAAGTTATGCCGACAATAACATCTTATTGGTTATATAGATTTGAAATTAATTTAAGAGCATCAGCAGTATTAGGCGTTGTTGGTGCAGGTGGTGTTGGAGCAGAATTAATTAATCAATTACGTTTTAGAGATTTTCCTCGAGCAGGCACAGTATTAGTAGTAACAATACTTATGGTTTTAATCGTAGATACAATTTCTGCGGCTATAAGAAAAAGGATAATTAAGGGTAGAGAAATAAAAGTTTAGCTATTCGTACCAAGAATCATCATCTTCAGAATCAGAACTTTCAATAGTTACATCTTGATTAACATCTTGTTCCTCGATTGATGATAAATTACCTGTTTCAAATTCTTCAACAGTAATCAAAACTTCTCTTGCTTTTGATCCTTCTGAAGGACCAACAATACCCTGAGCTTCAAGAATATCCATTAATCTTCCTGCTCTTGCAAATCCTACTCTAAGTTTTCTTTGAAGCATTGATGTAGAGCCTAATTGTGATCTTATAACAAGTTCTTTAGCTGTAGCAATTAATTCTTCATCTTCGCCAAAATCTTCTTCAGAGGAAGTGATAGATTTCTTCTGTTCCTCTGTAACTGCAGGATTGTATTGTGCTTCTTTTTGATCTTTAACCCATGAAACAACATCTTTAATTTCACCTTCAGTTACCCAAGCACCTTGAATACGTTCAAGTCTTGGGTTTGAGGCGGTCACAACTAACATATCCCCTAAACCTATAAGTTTCTCTGCTCCAGATTGATCAAGTATGACCCTTGAGTCTGTAGTAGAAGCAACTGAAAAAGCTAGCCTTGATGGAATATTTGCTTTCATAACTCCAGTAATAACATCTACAGATGGTCTTTGTGTAGCTACTACTAGGTGAATTCCAATTGCTCTAGCCATTTGTGCTAAACGTACAATTGCTGATTCGACTTCTCTTCCTGCCACCATCATTAGATCATTTAATTCGTCAATGAATAGAACTATATAAGGAAATCGATCGAATTTATCTTCATCGAGCAAACCAGCATCAAATTTTTCATGATAACCATTGATATCTCTGACTTGTCCGTCGGCAAGCAAATCATACCTTCTATCCATTTCTGCTACTGCCCAACTCAGAGCATCGACAGCTTTTTTAGGATTAGTAATAACTTTTGTAAGTAGATGAGGTACATCATTGTATTGACCTAATTCAACCCTCTTAGGATCAACCATAACCATTTTGACATCATCAGGGTTAGTGCGAATCAATAATGAAGTAACAATAGAGTTAATACAGGAGGATTTACCAGCACCAGTTTGACCTGCAATTAAAACATGTGGTAGTTCTGAAAGATTCAAAAGTCTAGGTTTACCAGCAATATCTAAGCCTAATCCAACATTAAGAGGATGAGTTAATTTAGCAGCTTCACTAGAAGATAACACATCTCCTAGCGATACAAGTTTCCTTTGTCTATTCGGTATCTCTATTCCAATTGCACTTCTACCAGGAATAGGAGCAAGCAATCTGACATCTGGAGTTGCTAGTGCATATGCAATATCATGAGATAAAGATGTAACTTTTGAAACTTTTACACCTGGTGCTAGTTCAATTTCATACCTAGTGACAGTAGGTCCAGGAACAACATTTGTTAGCTCTGCTTCTACTCCGTGTTCCTTTAATAATTGAGTTAAATCTTTAGCCGTCTCTTGTAACAATTTTTTAGATGTAGACAGAGATGAACCCTGTTTCAACAAACTTACTGGAGGTAATTTATAATCTTTAGAGGATTTAGTCTTATTGTTAACTTTTGAGGTTGATTTAACTTTTTTTTGTTTGAAATCTGTAAAATTTGAAACATTTTCAACTTTTTCTTTTAGTTTATTTTTTCCATTTTCAATATTATTAATTTTTTCATTATTAGTTGAATCATCCTCAGTTTCTAAAATGTTTTCAAATTGTAAACTATTAGCTTCTTTTCTTGCCAAAAAGAATGCATAAATAAATTTATAAATATATTTAAAAACAGCCTGAACTCCACCAATAAGATCTTTTAATTCAATATCAGTCATATATAAAACTGAAATAACTAGTCCAATTAAGAGTAGAGTATGCGTCATTTCCAAACCAAAAAAGTTAGTTAATGGATGAACGATAAATGCTGATATGTGACCACCAGATTTAGTTATTAATTCAGAACCAGCGCTAATTGGTACTGGCTCAGAATGAATAAGGGAATGAAAAGCTGCTGAAGATACAATTTGTACCCAGAAAGTTCCAATTAAAACTTTTTGTGATTTTACTGTTTCTTTATCACGAATCAATATTGCTGAACCATATAAGAAAAGTACAGGCATTGCATAAATTCCATAACCAAAACACCATTCAAGAGTTCTGTAAACGATTTCTCCAACAGGACCACCTTTTTGAAATATAGATAACGTAATTAACGCAGCAAATGTAAACATAAATATCGCTACTGCTTGATAAGATTGGACGAATTTAGATAGAGTACTAGATGTTGTAGATTTAAGTGTAGTTACTGCCCTGTCTACATTTATTAACTTGTTTTGTTTAGACACCCGCTTACGCCCATTCACCCTTTTGCGAGTGGATGTCTTTACAGCCACGAAGTATTATACCATAAAAAAAGGTAGAAAAAGTTTAATTATTCGTAATTTTTTGGAAATTTTCCAATAACTTACTAGCTAAATCATCTGAAACGTTAGTGATAGGCATTAGAGGTGATCCAACATCTTCCCAAGTTTCTGTAAGTAAGTATTTGACTGGACCTGGACTAGGTTCTTCAAATAATAAATCAAAAAAAGGTAAAAGTTGAGTTTGCAATTGTTCAGCTAATTTAATCTCATCGTTAAGAACATGATTTATTAAATTGAAAATTTCATTACCAACAACATGTGAAGCAACAGAGACTACACCTTTTCCACCCATCTTCATGAACTCTATAGTCTCACCATCATTACCCGAATAGATATCAACTTTGTCCTTAAGTACTTCTAGTTCAGTTTTAGAAAAATTTAAATCCCCTACTGCGTCTTTGATCGAATGTATTCCGATATCATCAACAAGTTTTTCTAAAGTATCTATTTCTATTAGTGTTGCTGTTCTTCCAGGAATATTGTAAGCCATAATCGGCAAATCAGTATTTTTTGAAATCTGTTCAAAATGTTGCAAAATTCCAAATTGTGATGGTTTTGAATAATACGGTGTAACAATCATAATTCCATCTACACCTAGATCATTTGCCATTTTTGTATACTCTATAGATTCTCTAGTTGAGTATGTACCAGTGCCAGCAATTATCTTTGCTTTATCTCCAACTGAATCTTTGGCAGTTGAATAAATGATTTTTCTATCTTCTTTTGTTAAATTTGGAGACTCTCCAGTAGTTCCTGACAAAACTAATCCATCAGATTTTTCATGAACTAATTTTCTGCATAGTCTCCACAAAGTATCAGTGCTGAGCACACCATTGGAATCAAATGGGGTTATTACTGCTGTTAAAAGCTTTCCGAAATCGCTCATAATTAGATATTAATCTTTTTAGCTATTAAATTTTCTAAACCTAGACTAAAACCTTCCAAATCATTATAAAGATCAAGAACAACTTTTACTCCATATAGATATGCTCTTCTATCATTTACTTTGTGATCTAAATTAAAAGATTCATATTCATTTTCGAAATCTACTTCTTGTTCAGCTAGAAATATATCGCCCCTCAAAGAATAAATATTTTTGTTGTTGACTTTGTTAGTTTTATAAAAATCTCCATTTTTTTCGTGAGAAGTTAATTCTGATGGTAAATAGTTTGCTAAATCGATAGCAGTTCCAGATGGTGCATCTTGTTTTTTACCATGATGTTTTTCAGTTATATTTACTGAATCAAAATTTTCAGATAGTGATGCTGCGAAAAGCTTTTGATAAGCAGCCCCTACTGAAAAGTTTGGAATAACAATTATTTTTCTATCTGTTGTTTTTTTTAATTTTGACAACATTTCTGCACTTACTCCGGATGATCCAATTATTAAATCTGCATTTGAATCTAATAATTTTTCTAAATTTTTATTTATTACTGAAGCAGGCGAAAACTCTAAGACTATATCTTCTTCTATATTTGTTAAATCTTTATAGATTTTATATTCTTGTCCATCATAATTAGGATCATGAATTGCTGTCATGATAAAATCGTTTCTAGAGCTTATGTAATCTGTAACAAGTTGTCCCATTGAGCCTGCTCCACCAGATATCAAAACAGTCTTTTGCGCGATTTCATTCATCTTTGATAATTCCTTATACTTATAGTTGTTAATGATAATGATAATTAGATGAATTCAAAGAAAAAAAACATCGAAGCTCAAATAGTTGAAGATTTTGAAAAGATCAGACCTGCTATTACGAGATTACTGCAAACTCAAATGAAAAATGATGATTTATCACTTCGATACGGAAGATCAAAATCTAACAGCAAGAATGATATAGTAATTAATCCATCAATACTTGTTAATACAATCTCAAAAACAAATCTTGATAGAGATGAGGTTATGATTGGTACTGTTGTTCACGAAGCTATACATGCAACAAATAATTACACTCTAGACTCTGAATCTATAAACAAGTTATTTCCAGAAGAACTGGATGATGTAGAAGATATTGATGACATTCTGGAAATTCTCACAGGGCCCTTTGGAAAATATGTTTTTGATATTCTAATTCATTCAATCGAAGAAAAAATCTTTGTTAAACAATATGAAGGTTTAAATTCTATTCTTGAAGATATTTATACTGAGTCGTTTTCTGAGATAAAAAAGCTTGGTAATTTTAGTCAGTACCTATCATTACTTTTTCACTCAATTACTTCGTATATAGATCCTGAGTTTGAAAACTATAAAAAGCCTGTAGTAAGTTCGTTAAACGAATCTTTGCATATTTTAAAAACTTTAAATTATGAAGATGTGAATGTATCTGAATTAATTGAAGCAACAGTTCAGATGGTTGATATATGTAAACGGTACAATATTCTTCCAGACTTAGACAATTACACACTTGGAGAACAAAAAGAAATTGAAGAGTCACTTGATGAAAGTGTAGTGAATGACTTAAGCAAGGTTCTTATCCCCTCCTCTAACAATGTAACAACAGGTAATACTCTGCAGAAGTTTCTTGGTCAGACTGAGTCTAAAACAACTGATGACAAATTAAATCTTATGGATGATCATATTTCTAAAGTAGGGGCATCGACTACTATCTATTTTCCATCAGGAAATACTGCGAAAGTTGTGGAAAATAGAATACCTGATAATTTTAAAAATTTATTCAAGAATGGTATAGAAACATACGAGTCGTTATTACAACAGTGGAATTTACCTATTTATAAAGTTACAAACAAGATAAAACCCTACTTTATACACAACCAAAAAAGACAAAGAATTAGTGGGTTTGATCAAGGAGACTTATCTCCACATGTTCCAATCATGCTTGCCTCTGGAAGATACGAGAGAATGTTTGAGCAGAAACAGCGACTATCCAATAAGTCATATGCAATATCTCTTTTAATTGATGGAAGTGGTTCGATGATTGAAAAAAACAAAGAAGAACTTCATCCTTGGTCTCTAGCCTCAGCATTAATTGGTGCTAGTTACTTATCGCAAATATGTTTTGAACTTGATATTGATTTTGAAGTTTCTATTTTTAACAGAGCTTTTGCTTCAGAACATACTGAAAATGAAGATACTTATAATAAAAGAAAATTTGCAGTTTCTTCAATGTTAAATAGAACTTACGGTTCTTCAGCTCAGGAACTTTACAATACCGCAAATCACTATTTTATTAAAGAATTTAAGGATTCATGGAGAGAGAACTATCAACAATTTATTGGTCTGATAGAATTTTCAAGAAATTTAAGAGATTCAATAGATATTGGTATAAGTGAAGATTCAATTCCTCCTGTAAGCATGTTTGAAAAAGGGACTAACATCGATGAAATAAATATCATGCATGCAACAAAAAGATTGTTAAATCATCCATCGAATACAAAGATGTTAGTTGTACTTTCAGACGGTATGACTAGAGGATCATTGAATGAACTTCAAAATAGTATAAACTTTGCAACTAAAAATGGAGTCGATGTAATCGGAATAGGAATTGGCAGTAGAGGTTCGTGGAGAGAATATATTAATAATGTACAAATTGAAAAACCTGAACAATTAATTCATTCCATAGTAAACATCACAAAGGATATACTTATAAAAAACATTAAATTAACATCTGGAGTTGCCTAATGGGTAAGAAAAAATTTGTAAATCCTGATAATGAGAAACAATCTGTTGAAATAGAAGAATGCATATTAGATAAAAAACTAGATGATTTTGACTCAAGAAGTAACAGAATTCCAGAAGTAGATGAATTCTATGTAGACCTAGGAATGCAATATAGACTAGCTCAGGTTGTGAATTCAAAAAGTAAATCATTTAACAATGAAATACCTATACACATTGCACTGATGGGTCATATGGGTACAGGAAAGGATCATGATATAGAACAATTCGCAGCAAAACTTAAGTTTCCGTATTACAGAATTCCTTTATCTGGAGAGGTTAGAGACGTAACACTTTTAGGATCTGTTCAGTTGTATGGAGATGGTAAGGGTGGGACCGAAAGTAGATGGCAAGATGGTGAATTAACAAGAGCATTGAGAGGACCAGCAATTGTAAATTTATCAGAGCTCAATGCGGCGGGCCCTGAAGTTTTATTTGCTCTACATTCATTACTTGATAGACACAGAAAGTTAGAGCTCCCAAACGGAGAAGTGCTTTCGCTAAGAGAAGATACTTATATTTTTGGAACAATGAACCCAACTAGTTTAAGAGATTACGCAGGTACCCAGTCATTAAATAAAGCTTTTGCGGATAGGTGGGTTATATGGGATAAGCCTTTCCCAAATAAAAAACAGCTAAATACTATTTTTGAAAAAAGATATCCGAGACTTCAAAAAGAATACAGAGATTTAATAATTAAACTAGCTACAGAAATTAATAACTCATTTATGTCAGATGATATAAGTATCAATATAGAAACACCTATGAGTTTAAGAACAATTGTAGAGAGAATCCCTATAGGCTTAGATGTATATGCAGAATCATCGGACCCTCTAAAAGACACTTGGGAAAACTTTGTACTACCTCATGTTAATAAAGAAGACTTAGATCATTACAAAACTTTATGGAACACAATAGTTAGAAAAGGGCCGTCTATAAAGCCTCAACTTTAGAAAATTTAATTAGAGGTATGTCTCTATCAGTTCTTTTTCTATACATTTGAAAAGTTGGATAGACTTCATCCAATAAACTCCAGTAATATTCTTTATCAGAGGATTCTATTAATTCATAAGTAGCTTCAAATCTTTCATTATTAATTGTTATAAATGGATTTGAGGAAGATAGATTATAAAACCAGTCTGGTGTTTTATCATTACCGCTGTAAGAAGCTGCAACTATATAATCATTTTCACAATTAGCGTAAGTTAAAGGTGTCTTTCTGAGTTGATTTGTTTTACTGCCTATAGTTTCAAGTAAAAGAATGTGATCACCTATTATTTTTTCACCTAAAAAGGAATGATTAAATTTTATAATTTTAGTGTGGATTTTTGAAACTATCTTATAAAGCCATTCTGGCCACAGATGTGCTGACTTCCCTAGTAATCTCCACATTGATTATTTACTTTAAAAATCTTCTTGATTTTCTTCTTGATCTTTAAATTTTGGATCGTACTTTTTAAAAAAATCTTTAATTTTGTTTTCTAAATCTTCAGTTTCCAAATTAGCTAATTCATTTCTAAGTTTCTTAATTTGAATCTTGATATCAACATTTTCATCCATAAGTCTTAAAACATACCTGAACCCAAGTATCACTACAACAAATTTTAAGATTTTCTTCATAAATGCATCATAAATACAAACTTAATTTAAAAAAAGGGTTTTTTGCTCAAATTGACACTGGAGTTAATTGTTTACCTCAAGTAAACTTATTATGATGCAAGAAATACTAAGTAACCTCGTCGCTGAACAGCAATTATTAGATCAATATCTTCAGAGTATTCCTGTTAGAAATTGGAATACAAAAACTACATACAAAAATTGGGACATTACAGCACATGTTAGTTATCTTGCAGCTCTTGAAGATCTTGCTAACAATGCTCTAAAGAAAAAAGGTACTGATTTTAACAAATATAGAGGACCTAAGGGTTTAGAGAAATTTGAAAAAGAAGCAATCAAAAAAGGCAGTGATATGAGACCACAAGATGTTATTGAATGGTGGAGAATGTCTAGAGCTTCTGTTATTGAAATATTAGCTAAGTCTTCTCCTGGTAAGAAATTAACTTGGTGGAAAAATGAAATCGATTGTAGAACGTTCGCAGTTACAAAATTAGCTGAAACATGGGCGCACAGTTTAGATGTTTATGATGCAATGAAAAAAGACTATGAAGACACTGTACGAGTTGAACATGTAGCTCTTTTTGGATGGTTAAATGCAGAACAAGCAAGTAAAGTTAATAAAGCTAAATATCAAGATCTAAGAATAGAACTAATCGGACCTGAATACAAAGCTTGGCAATTTGGAGACGAGCAAAGTGAAAACAGTATAAAAGGAAATGCAAGTGACTGGTGCAGGGTTGTCACTGGTAGGGTTCCTAAAGGTCATAAACTTACACTTTCAACTGAAGGTGATTTTGCTAAAAAATTCCTTAAATTTGATCACGTAAAAATATAATGAAAGTTTATGGGGTAGTTCACTTAAAAAGCCTTCCTGGCTCCCCTTCTAATAGATTGTCTATTGATGAAATTATTGACGCTGCTCAAGAGGATGTAAATAGCTTGGTTTATGGTGGTGTTGATGGAATCATAATTGAAAATTTTGGAGATACACCATTTGTAAAAAATGATATTTCTAAACGTACACTTGCAAGCTTCACTACAGTTGTAGAAAATCTATCAATAGAACGAGATATCAAAGTTGGAATAAATGTTTTAAGAAATGACGGTTTAGCAGCTCTTGCAATTGCCGAAGCGACTAAATCTCAGTTTGTAAGAATTAATGTTTTAAATAATACTATGTATACCGATCAAGGCGTTATAGAAGGCGATGCTCACGAAGTTAATCAGTTTAAATCAAGCCTTAATAGCTATGTAGAAATATATGCTGATGTATTTGTAAAACATGCTGTACCTCCTCCCGGTTCAAAAATTGAAAACCATGCAGATGAGTTGATTCATAGAGCTGGTGCAGATGTAGTGATTGTTACTGGAGATGGGACTGGACATGAAATAAATCTTGAAGATTTACAAAAAGTAAGAAACATAGTCCCAACTGGAAAACTAGCTATTGGATCTGGGGTGACTTCAACAAATGTTGACGCTTATCAAGATTTGGCAGACATACTGATTGTAGGTACAAGTTTTAAATTTGATAATGATGTTGCTAAAAAAGTTGACATCAACAGAGTTGAAGAGTTAGTAAGAAAAATAAAATAATTTTTATTACTACAATACAAATCTATTACCTAACTATCATTTTTATTTGAATGGAAGCAATACTTAATCCAGCACTACTATTATTCCTTTCAGGAATTCTGATTGGAATTTTATTTAAATTAATCCTTCCAAACTCTATTTCTAAATACTTGGGTTACTATTTACTTCTTTCGTTAGGGCTTAAAGGTGGTTCAAGCCTTCAAGAAAATGGCTTTATAAATGAAGTTATCAGTGCATTAACACTGGGTGTAGTATTTGCTCTTTTAATTCCATTTATTGCTTATTTTTATCTTAAAAATTTACTTAATAGCGATGATGCTGCCGCACTCTCTGGCACTTATGGATCAGTAAGTGCTGTTACTTTTGTGACAGCAATTGCATATCTATCAACTACTAATCAAGAGTTTGATAACTACATGTCTGCTGTTTTGGTTGTAATGGAGTTTCCGGCAATATTTATGGCACTTTATTTAGTAACCCATAATAAGCAAAATAAAGGGAATAATTTAGAAACTATAAAAACAGCATTTTTAGAAATACCAAATATTATTTTGATCTCATCATTGTTTATTGGATATTTTCTAAATAAAACACTTTTATCTAATTTAGATTTCATAATTGTTGAAATATTTGATTATGTTTTGTACGTATTTTTATTTGTTATGGGAACAAGAGTTGCTAAAAGAATTGGAGAACTTAAAGGTAAAGGAGCTAGCCTTATTGCTTTTGCTTTACTCACACCATTAATGGGTTCACTCATCGCTTTACTGGCATCCCTAAACTTTAATTTTTCTGTGGGCAATGCAACATTACTTATGGTGTTAACTGCAAGTGCTAGCTATATTGCAGTACCAGCGGTTGTAAAAGATGCCATACCCAACGCAAATCCAGCTATATACCTTGGACTCAGTTTAGGTATCACATTTCCATTTAATATCATTGTTGGAATACCTTTGTATAACGAATTAGCCAAATACTTTATTGGCTGATTAGAGAAGGAACCCTCCGTCGATGGTTACAACCTCACCCGTAATCCAAGATGCATCATCACTTGAAAGAAAGTAAATCAAACTAGCTATATCTTCCGGTTCTCCTAGTTTTTTAAGAGCATGAAGGTCAGCACTTCCCTGCTCATCCCCTGCCCAGAGCATTTCTGAAAGCTTAGTTTTAACCACAGCTGGAGCAATGCCATTAACTCTGATGTCAGGAGCAAGTTCCATTGCTAATTGTTTTGTCATATAAATTAATCCTGCTTTTGAAATATTGTAAGCTCCCATATAGTGTGCTGGTTTTATTCCACCAACAGAACAAACATTCAGAACCGATTCTTTTAATCCGGCTTTTACAGCTTCTCTTGTCCACATTAAAGGACCCATTAAATTTACATCCCATGTTTTCTGCACTGCAGATAAATCAACATCAAGCAAGCTACCGCCGGAAGGATTTGTACCAGCATTGTTAATTAAAACATCTAAAGAACCTGTTTCATCAAGGATTTTTTCACAAGTTTCAGTTGCAGCAGCAAGATCATCTGCTCTTGCAACAAAACCCTTTAACTGTGAATTTTTAGAAAGTACTGCTTCTAGATTTTCTTCTTTTCTAGATGTGATGTAAACATTCCATCCTTGATCAATAAATTTTTGAGCAGTGGAAAGACCTATACCTCTCGTTCCCCCGGTTACAAGTGCCGTTTTCATTATTGTTAAAGTATAGTAGTTATTTCTCAATTCAGTTACAGTTGAACTGCAAATGGAAAATTTTCAAAAATATAGAGTACTTCTCACGCAAAACCAAAACTTCCGTAAACTTTTTGCTGCCCGTTTAATAACATTAGGTGGAGACTGGTTATTAACCGTGCCTCTATTAGGTATAATTTACGAGTTAACTGAAAATCCATTTATCACCTCTCTTGTGTTAGTGGTTCAGAGTGCGCCACTATTTATGCTTGGAAGCTTTGGTGGTTACTTAGCAGATAGATTTGATAGAAAAAAAATAATCGCAATTTCAGAGTTCTTATCAGGAATGACAGTGTTGTTAATTCTTTACGCAGTAACAACTGAAAATGTCGCATTTATTTTGTTTTCATTTGGATTGCTATCCGTTGTTGGTTCTCCATACATGCCAACTTCTGATGCAGCTTTGCCAAACGTTGTCAAAAAGGAAAATTTAGCTGAGGCAAATGTTATATTTTTTTCAAGTTGGGGTGTGATGGCCGGTCTAGGTGCTGGTCTTGGAGGATACTTAACAACAGTAATCAGCAGAAATTTGTTATTTGCAATCGATAGTTTAACCTTTGTTCTTTCAGCTTTAATTGTCTTCTCAATAAATAAAAATTTGAGCGAAAAATCTCAAGATAAAGATGAAGAAGAAGATATTAGTTATAAAGAAGGTCTTAAATACGCTGCATCTAAGAGAGAAATTTTTTCCTTAATTATTACAAAAGCAACATTTAGTATCTCAGCTAGCGGTTTACTTTCTTTGTTTACTGTTCTGTCATATGATATTTATAAAACTGGAGACTTTGGAACGGGCCTTATGTTCGGTGCAAGAGGCGTTGGTGCACTTATTGGACCAATTGCGATTAGATATTTTTTTGGAAGCACAGATGGAAAACTGCTGAATACAATCGGCATAACTATCATGGCTTGGGGTTTGTTTTATTTCTTTATACCGTTCTCAATATCTCTATATCTAACAGTGTTGTTATTAATCCTTGGACACTCTGGTGGTGGATCTCAGTGGGCATTTTCTACATATGGACTACAAGTACTCACGCCAGATAGGCTCAGGGGAAGAATTGCTGGGATTGATTACTCACTTTATTTTCTAATGAATACAATTTCTACTCTTATGATTGGATACCTTGCAACTGTATATGGTGTACTTTTTGTCTTTAAACTGTTTCCAGTAATAGGATTTTTATTCGGATTTGTCTGGTATTTATCCACAAGAAACATATGGAAGAATTAAGATAAATCCTAAAAAAGTTCATCACATGGAAAAAAGATTTTTTCCTTCAAATTTTTTTGTACCATTCACATAGCTAAAGTACTTTCTGCATTCACAAGATTGATACTCTATGTCAATAGGATAAAACTCTCTTTTAGCTTCAGGCCAATACTCTCTTTGAAGTTCTATCATTTTAAGGCCTACATCTTGGTGGCTATTTAAATTAAGAAAATTTTGGAGCCTATCTAAATATGGTTCTGCACCAATGCCAGTTGGAACATCAGTGGTAATTGGTATAACATCTTCTCTAAACCAGGCAATATCTATCAAAGCCATAAATATTGGGAAGTCATTATTCATCCTAAATTGCTTATTTACATTGTTTGTAGCAGTAATAGCATCTCTATTAGAATTTAAAACTATTTCAGCTAACTCTTCTTTTTTTTCGTAAAATTTGTATGTGGCTGCATCTATACGGCTATACAAATTATCATTCCAATAGGAATCTTCTACTGGGTATGCTGTGAAATTCTCCCACTGCTCTAATCCAAGAAGTCTCTCTTTTAAAGCTTCTGGATTATCTAAATCATTTATCGTTAACTGATCAATAGTTAAATCTCTGTTGCACCACCTACTAAAAAATAAAGCTTGGATTAATGAAGGTAAGTCATCTTTTGCTGGTTCAGCAAATTTAATAATGGATTTACTTACTTTGTCATCTTCTCTAAAAACATTTAGAAAACGACCTTTTTGTAAAATTGGATCATCGCTCCAAGGATATGCTTCTCCTGACTCTCTTTTTACACGTACAGCTTCACGTCTCTTACAGTAATCAAAAAAGCTTTGTACTGGGTCCTCTATTTCAAGACCATCTAATGAGTGTGCATATGGATTCTCTAAAACCATAACTTTAATTTAAACAGATTACTTCATACTTTTCTTACTTCACAACTGGTATTTGAAGCATATTTGTTGTGTAAGCAGCAGACTTTCTTTCCGACTTCATTCTCCAGTCTTTTTTTATACCCTGTGCTCCCAGTGTCAATGTGCTTGATCCATACCTGCTGTTAACGCCATCCAGTACCTCCATTACACGGTCTGATTGATCGTAGTTCTCATATTCATAAAAACTATACTGTTCGTTCTCTGCGTCGGTGATGTCTAGCAGCATTACACCAATTTTCTGGTATTCATATCCGTACACAAAGAGTTTTCGTGTTAGATGTTTTGCTTCTTTGACTATCTTTGACGTATTGCTTGTTGGTATTGAAAAAAATGTGCTCATACCGTTGCTGTATCTTTTCTCTGGATCGACAAATGGACTAGTTCTTAAAAATACATACAAGCCTTGTGCTCTAGAACCCTGTACTCTTAACTTCTCACATGCTCTAGCAACATAGTTAGAAACAGCTTCCTCTAACTCACTTACTAGCATTACTTTTCTACCAAATGACTTAGAGGATATGATGTTTTTCTTATTCTTCACCTCTTCTATGCCAATACAGGAAATCCCATTCAGCTCATGATGTATCCTCTCCCCTACAATGCTTATCGTTTTTCTGACATGACGAGCATTTGCCTGTGTTAAATCGTAAGCAGTATCTACTCCAATTTTTCGAAGCCTTCTTCCCCATCTTGTCGAGATTCCCCATATCTCTTCAAGTGGTAGATCTTTTAAAATCTCGTCTCTTACGCTCTGATCTCGTATATCGAAGATATTAGATGTTGTGTATTTTTTAGCTTGTCTGTTTGCTACTTTTGCCAATGTCTTTGTTGGGCCTATACCTATAGAAACTGGAATCCCTGTCCACTGTTTGATTAATCTTCGTATTTCTTGAGCCGTCTCTTCTAAATCACAGTAGTAAAAGCTACTGATATCGAGAAACGCTTCATCAATAGAGTAAATCTCTATATCGCTGGCAAGAGATTTCAGTGAAGTCATCACTCTGGCCGACATATCACCATAAAAAGTGTAGTTTGATGAAAATACATGAACTTTGTTTCTATTGATAAGTTGTTTGTATTTAAAGTACGGGGCTCCCATCGGTATGCCTAAAGCTTTTGCTTCGTTTGATCTAGCAACAACACATCCATCATTGTTAGACAAAACAACAATGGGCTTTCCTTCTAGCTTTGGGTTGAATACTCTCTCACAAGACGCATAAAAGTTATTACAGTCCACTAGGGCAAAAATTTTATTATTCACTTACTTACTCCTTTGAATACTGTACACTATTCTAAGAAAAAAGAAAGACATTTTTATGCCACGAGGTGGAGCAAGAAAAGGAGCCGGTAGACCAAAAGGTCAAGGCAAGTATGGAGAGCAGACAAAAGCTGTCCGTATTCCTGTAAGTAAGGTTAAGTATATCTCTGAGGTCATCAACAAAGGGCTGTATGAAGTACCAATGTATAGTAATAAAGTTGCAGCTGGATTCCCATCCCCTGCAGACGACTATTTAGAAGACAAAATAGATTTAAACCAATATTTAGTCAAGCATCCTGCATCAACATTTTTAGTAAGAGCTTCTGGAGAATCAATGATCAATGCTGGAATATTTCCTGACGATATCTTAGTTGTAGATAGAAGCTTAAAAGCTGAAGATGGAAAAGTAGTTATTGCTGTTGTAGATAATGAACTTACAGTGAAAAGATATCGTAAAAAAGGTAAAAGAATCATTTTAGAACCAGAAAATGAAGCGTTTGATCCAATTATCATTGCAGATGAAAGTGAAGCATTTGTTTGGGGTGTTGTAACAAACGTCATTCATAATCTGTAAAATAAAAGTATGGTAAATATACTACAAAACAGTCCTTCAGATTTTGAAGACATTAAAGAATGGGATTATAAAGAATATTTCTACACATTAAATACTGAGTACGGAGATTTAAGAATTCATTATATAGATGAGGGATCAGAAAATGATAAAACAGTACTATTACTTCATGGAGAACCTGACTGGGGTTATATCTATAGAAAATTTATTGATCCTTTAGTTGAGAATAATTTAAGGGTTATTGTTCCAGATCTTCCTGGTTTTGGTAAGTCAGACAAACTATCTGAAAGAACGGCTTACACATATGAAAAATATGTAGCGTGGATGAATGCTTGGCTACGGGATTTAAATCTAAACAACATAACTCTGTTTGGACAAGACTGGGGTGGATTAATCGGCTTAAGACTTGTTGTAGAAAACCAAGATAAATTTGATAGTGTAGTTTTAAGTAATACTGGACTACCAACAGGTGATGTACCACCGGGTGAAGCATTTGAAAGCTGGAAAAGTTACTCCCAGACAGTAGAAAATTTCCATGCTGGAGGAATTGTAAAAGGTGGTACCGTCAACGGTCTAGAGCAATATGTAATCGATGCTTATAACGCACCGTTTCCAGATGAGTCATATAAAGAAGCTGCAAGACAGTTTCCAATGTTAGTACCTGTTACACCAGATGATCCAAGTTCAGAAATTAACAGAAACGCATGGAAAGAATTAAAAAAATGGGACAAACCTTTTTTATGTGTTTTTAGTGAACAAGATCATGTATTCAAAGGTGTTGATAAAGCATTTACTAAAAATGTTCCCGGTTGTGAAAATCAACCGCACAAGACTATTCAAGGTGGACATTTTGTCCAAGAAGATAACCCAGAAGACTGTATTGAAGCAATATTAACTGTTGCTAAGAACTAATCTTTGCCTTGCCCCAGTAGTTGTAACCAAGAAATTTTTGAGTTCCAGGAAGATATATATTATTTAAATCAAGAAATTGAAAACCACTATCTGAAATTAATTGTTCAATATTTCTGTTAGTGTGGCAACCGCCAGCTATTTTAGGATAAAAGAAGTCAGTTATATTTTGTATAAATGAAACTCTTTTGTTGGGCGATAATCCATGTTCACTAAATATAAATACACCGTCATCCTTTAAAACTCTTTTAATTTCATGCAGAGTTTTTTGCGGTTCTGGAATAGAACATAATGCATAAGTACTTACTACAGTATCAATAGAATCACTTTCTACTGATAAACTACTTGCAGATTCAATTAAGAATTCAACATTTAAGTTATTCTTCTTTGCTCGTTTTTGAGCAATTTGATTTAGTTCTTCTGACGGATCAATGCCTAAAATACTTGTTACTTTTTGATTATCATAATGTTTTAGATTTGATCCAGGTCCTATTCCTATCTCTAAGACTTTACCGCTTGCTTCAGGAATAACCTTTTTTCTTTGGTAGTCTATCGGCCTTGAATTGCATGTTAAGTTGAGAACATAAGGCAGTATCTTTTTCTCATAGAATGATTTACTTATTAATCGAATAAGAGGAAATACAATAAATAAAGAAATATTTGAAATCAATAAGTAGATATATTTCTTCACCTACTTATTCGTGCCCTCCTCGGGGAACTCCCCCGTACTTCATGCGTGTATCCCCCATGTACGCTACTCTTTCTTCAGGTGTTAATGTTTTACAATTAATGATTTCACCAACAAACAAAGTATGGGTGCCAAAATCTATTTTTTGTTCGGTTTTAAGTTCTAACCAAACAGTTGCATTATCAAATATTGGAACTGAATTTTCAGTTAAAGTGACTGGCTCTTTATTTAAATAGCCTTCTGAATATTCTGCAGGCTTAGAAAATTTAACAAAAACTTTTGTGTACTCAGGTGAAAACATGTTGATAGTAAAAAAATCACTTTGATTCATTAAATTAAAAGTAACACTTTTATTATCTATACCTACACCGATCAATGGTGGGTCCATACTAACTTGGGTTATCCAACTTGCAGTCATACCATTGAACTCTCCATTAGCGTGACTTCCAATTATGCCTAGTGGACTAGGAATCTTCCAAGTTGCTACATTAATACTTTCTGGTGTCAGATCATCCATTTAAAAACAACTTTTAATAAATTTTATAGTTTCTATATCTAACGGGATTGCTATAGACAGTTCAGTAACGTTACAGTTCTTCCAGTCTTCAAGCTTTTCTTTTATTCGTTCTTTAGAACCAACAAGGGTTAAGTCATCAAGCAATTCATCAGGAAAAATTGATTCTGCTTCTGCTTTTTCACCTTTTAGATACAATTCCTGAATCTGTGTAGCGATTTCCTCATAGCCATATTCACACATCAAATTAAAATAAAAGTTTTTATCTTTTGCTCCCATACCACCAACATACAGTGTGTAATTATTTCTAGCAGGTGCGAGATATGCATCCCTTTCTGATTCATCACAAACTTTTGCAAATACTGGAGCTGATATTTGAAATTTTTCTTTTTTGTTTGCATCACCTGATTTTTCAAAACCTTTTTCTAAAAATTGATTAAAAAATTTATCCCCAAGGGTTGGTGAATACATGAAAGGAAGCCACCCATCTGCAATCTCAGCTGTTAGTTCAATATTTTTTGGGCCAATAGCTGCAAGATATATTGGAATGACGCTTCTTAAAGGTTGCTCAATCAGCTTTAATGGCTTTCCTAAACCAGAAGCATCATCTCCATTGTATGGTAAGTTGTAATACTCTCCTTCAAAAGATGTTTTACCTTCTCTTCGTAATATATCTCTAACTATTTGAACATATTCTCTTGTCTTCTTTAATGGTTTACCATAAGCGACACCATGCCAACCTTCAACAACTTGAGGACCTGAGACCCCAATCCCTAGTCTAAACCTGCCACCTGAGAGTTTATCTAAAGTAGCTGCTGTCATTGCAGTCATTGCAGGAGACCTACCAGGAATTTGCATGATGCCAGAACCTAGGTTTATATTTTCTGTTAATGCAGCAAAATATGAAAGTGGGGTGACTGCATCATAACCATAAGCTTCAGCTGTCCAGATGCAAGATATCCCTATTTCATCTAATTCTTTAATTAAGGATTTTTCACTCGATATATGAGGTCCAAAATACCCAACATTTACACTTACTTCCATATTTATAGGATACTATAAATCTACTTCAATAAATTCATCATGAGTTATCAAAATGTGCATTTTGATATCATGACTTTCAGATGGAATTTCATTTACTAAATGATCTTTATCTGTAATACCAATAAATGTTGCATTTAAATGTCGAGATAAAAGCTGATCATATATACCCCTACCCCTGCCAAGCCTAGTACCTTTTTTATCAAAACCTATTCCAGGAACTAGAAAAATATCTACTTTATCAATTATTTTTAAATTAATAGGCTGAAAAACATTAAAGATGTTTTTCTCGAGTGGGCCCTCATAAATGCATATTTGCATTTCCCCTTCTTGATGGCATGTAGTTGCTAAAACTGACTGACCCTTCAGATGCATATTTATGTTGAGCTCATTTTCAAGAGGAATATAAGTACAGACAAACTTATCTTTGATTACATTTTGTAGGTTATCAATAACCATCTGAGAATAATCAGCATTGACCATTGAAATTTTTTTTAGTTTCGTTCTTAATTCAATTTTTTCTAACATAATTTATTATCTAGATAGTTCTACATTACACTTACAACATGTTGAAGAACAAATTACTTACATGGTTCAATTTATTAATCATGGGTATTTACACAATTCCGGTTGCCTACTCAATTTGGTTTGTAGGTCTTTTTAATAAATTTACAAAAGCTAAATACTATATAGCTCAAAGCTGGACGATTCCTTGGATGTGGGCTGCAAGATCGAAAGTAACATTGATTAAAAATTACGACTATAAAAAAAATCAACCATATGTCGTGATATCAAATCACTTATCTAATTTAGATCCAATGATGCAATTTAGATATCTTAAAATAAAGTGGGTGTTTATGGCTAAAAAAGAAGTGTACAAACTCCCCTTCTTTAGGACAGCAGCAAAATCATTTAATTTTATTAAGGTTGACAGATCAGACAAAAATGATCGTAAAAGCATAAATGAACAAGCAAAAGTGCTATTTAAAAATGGTTGGTCTCTGATGGTTTATCCGCAAGGCACTAGAGCTAAAGCAGATAATTTTTTACCATTTAAAAGTGGTGCATTCCATATAGCTCTAGATAACAATATACCAATACTCCCAGTTGTAATTGCAGGAACAGGCGACATATGGCCAAGAGGTAGTAAGTTCATGAAAAGCGGTAAAGCTATCATCAATACTTTAGAACCAATTGATGTTTCACAATATTCAAAAGAATCAATTGATCAACTAGTATTAGATACTCAAGAGAGAATGTCAAAAGTATATAAAGAATTAACTGCTTCGATAAAATAATTAAAAACTTACAATAAAATTATGAACATTATCATTGCTGCATTATCAATATTTTTACTTAGATTATTAGATCAAACACTGGGAACTCTTAGGTTGCTGTATGTCAATAAAGGTAAGCCAGGTTTAGGTGCAATTCTAGGGTTTGTTGAATCAGCAATTTGGGTTGTTGCAATTTCAAGAGTTATTCAAGATCTAAATGATCCACTTTTAATTTTTGGTTATGCACTAGGGTTTGCTGCAGGAACTATTGTTGGATCTTATATAGAATCATCAATAGCTATTGGTGATGTAGTCGTAAGAATATTCACTTCCGAAACAGATGAAAGTGTGAAATTATCTAATGAATTAAGAGATGCTGGTTTTGGCGTAACAGTAATTAATGGAGAAGGAATGCAAGGTGAAGTTGCTATATTGTGGTGCGTTACACCTAGAAAAAAACTTAAAAAAGTTATTAATTTAGTTGAAAAAGTTTGCCCAGAAGCATACCTAACAACAGAACCTACAAGTCCGACAAAATTAACTGGAAATAGAAAGTAGCTTAAAGCCCTTTTTCAAATTCATCCTCAAATGAAACTCTTTTTCGATTTGAAGACTTACCACCATTTTTAGGCTTTCTCTCACCTCTGTTATTTCTATTATTTGATTTGTTTCTTGGAGGCCTTCGATCATTAGATTTATTATTCCCATCACCTACAGCATCATCAGGAACTTCAAGATCTTCAACTGGTGAAAGACTTACTTTACCATTTTCAATGGAATCTACTTTGACTTTTACCTTATCTCCTACTGAAACAACAGCTTCTGTATTATTAACACGTTTTGATGAATGAAATTTTGACACATGTAATAGTCCATCTCTACCTGGCAATATATTTACAAAAGCACCATAAGTAGCAACGCTAACAATTTCACCATCGTATTCAGCACCAACTTCAGCTTCTGGAGGATCAATAATCATCATTACCATTTCTTTACCAGCAGCTATAGCTTCTTCTTCTGTTGAACCTAAAGTTAAAATACCATCATCATCAATTTCTACAGAACATCCTGTTTCTTCTTCAATTTTCTTGATATTCTTTCCCTTTGGACCGATAACTTCACCAATTTTATCTTTTGGTAATTCAATAGTTTCAAGTCTTGGTGCATTACCAGAAAGACTTTCTGCAGGTTCAGCAATTGTATCCTCCATAATGTCAAGTATATGATGTCTCGCATCCATAGCTTGATTTAATGCTTTTCTTAATACATCTGCAGGGAGACCTTCAATTTTCATATCTAATTGCAATGCAGTTATCACATTTCTTGTTCCTGCAACCTTAAAATCCATATCTCCAAGAGCATCTTCCGCACCCAATATATCCGTAAGTGTAACGTAGGTGTCATCTTTAGAAATTAATCCCATAGCAATACCTGCAACATGTTCTCTGATAGGAACACCTGCAGCCATTAGCGACAAGCTAGATGCACATACAGAAGCTTGAGAAGTAGATCCATTGGATGAAATTGCTTCACTTACAACTCTTATGGTGTATGGAAAGTCAACTTTTGGTGGAACAACAGGTACTAATGCTTTCTCGGCTAATGCACCGTGTCCAATCTCTCTCCTCTTTGGACCTCTCATTGGATAAGCTTCTCCAGTTGAATATGGAGGGAAATTATAATGATGCATATATCTTTTTGATGTGACTGTATCAATAGTATCTAGCATTTGTTCAAGCCTTGACATACCTAAAGTTGTAACATTCAAAACCTGTGTTTCTCCTCTTAAAAATAATGAAGAACCATGAACAGTTGGAAGTAAGTTTATCTCAGCAGATATATTTCTAATATCAGTTGGGGTTCTTCCGTCTAATCTAGCACCACCACTTAAAACTCTATCCCTAACTGTGTTTTTAACGATCGACTTAAAAGCTAATTTAATTGCTTTAGTATTGTCATCTTCTTCATCTAAGAACTTCTCTACAGCTTGCTCTTGAAGCTCACTTTGTTTTTCACTTCTTTCAGCTCTATCTGTTATAGCCATTGCTGTTTCAATATCTGAGCCAAAAGCTTCACTAATTTGTGACTTTAGTTCTTCAGAGTAATCTTCAATAATAGGCCAGTCGATCACAGGTACATCTCTCTTAGCAACTAATTCTTTTTGAGCTTCTATTAATTTCGAAATAAATTCCTTAGACATATCAATACCATCTGCAACAATATTTTCTGAAGGTGCAGCACTGCCTTCATCAATTTTGGCAAAGGCATTGTCTGTTGCACCTGCTTCAACCATTACGATGTCTATTTCACCTTTAGGATTTAAACTTCCTGCGACAACCATATCGAATACTGAATCTTCCAATTCAGAATTTGTAGCCTGAACTACCCAGTTGTCATTGATTAAAGACATTCTTACTGCTCCAACTGCTGACTCAAGTGGAACTCCTGCAAGTTGTAGACCTAATGATGCAGCATTAAGCGCTAAAATATCGTATTCATTTTCATTATCAACACTCAAAACTGTTGCGATAATTTGGGTTTCACATCTAAATCCATCTTTAAAGGAAGGTCGAAGTGGTCTGTCTATTAGACGACATGCTAATATAGCTTTCTCTGTTTGCCTTCCCTCTCTTCTGAAAAATCCTCCAGGAATTTTTCCAGCGGAATACATTCTCTCTTCTACATCTACTGTCAAAGGAAAAAAATCAATTCCATCTCTAACACTTTTATTAGCAACTGTTGTGACTAAAACTGTTGTGTCACCTGAAGTAACTACTACTGAACCAGGTGCTTGCAGAGCTAATTTACCTGTTTCAAATCCAATCTCTGCTTTACCAATATCAACTTTTACATTATCAATCGACATATAACCTCTTTCTTGACCAAGGTTATTAATTGTCAGCTTTCAATAAAAGCTCTCAATTAACAACGCAAGGTCTATTTTTTATCTTCTTAAGCCAAGTTTTTCTATAATATCACGATATCTTTGAACATCCTGGTTTTGTAAATATTGAAGAAGTCTTTTTCTTTTACCAACAAGCATTAATAATCCTCTTCTTGTGTGGTGGTCTTTTTTATGTGTTTTCAAATGATCTGTTAAATGATCGATTCTATTACTCAATAAAGCAACCTGAACTTCAGCAGAACCAGTATCTGTATCGGATTTACCGTATTCTTTTATAATTTCTTGCTTTGTTTTCATTCGAGATAATAATAGTAGCTGCTATATCTAATGTGAGATTATTTAATTTTTATTAATATCTTCAATATCTTTTGATATTTGTTGAGTTAATTCATCAATACTTGAGAATTTTATTTCATCTCTTATAAATTTTTTAAAATGTACAGTTAAATCAGCACCGTAAATATCGTCATTAAAATCAAAAATATGTACTTCTAAACTTTTCTTGGCACCTTCAGATACAGTAGGTTTATATCCAATATTCATAATTCCTTGATAAAGATTGCCATTTAAGAGCACTTCTACTTTGTATACGCCATTTTTAGGTATTTGAATATTCTTATCAATGTTCAAATTTGCAGTAGGAAATCCAATCTGAGAACCTCTTTGATCACCTTTGATAACGGTACCGCTTAATGAATATTCATAACCCAAAGCTTCATTAGCCTGTTCAACAAAACCTTCACTCAAAAATGACTTAATTAAGGTTGAAGATATTTTTTCATTGTTGTGCTCATAATCTTCAATAGTATGTACAGAATCTTCCCCAAAGTATTTGACTAAGTAATCTACATCACCCTCACGGTTTGCACCAAATTTAAAATCATTACCTACATAAATATTTTTAGCTTTCATATTGTTTTGTAACATCTCGCAAAAAGTTTTAGGTGAAAACTTCATTACATGTTCAAAATTAATAAAAAGTAAATTACTAGGTTCAAATTTCTTGAATAATTCAATCTTCTCATTATTGGTTGTAAGTAACATATGTTCATTATTGAAGTATTTTTTTGGAAGTGTATCAAAAGTAACTATTTGAAATAAATTACTTGATTCTTTTGTATATTTTAATAGTTCCTGATGACCTAAATGTACCCCATCAAATCCACCGATACACACAGCTGGAATATCATCATCAATATAATTGTCGGAAGTAAAATTTTCATATATTCTCATACGAGTACTTTATCTGGTTTGTAATATTTCTCATTAAAAGGTTTATAAATTGCCACAATATTGTTCTCGATAGATATTATATAATTTTCTTCATTTGAAAACATATTTCTAGGTAGAAGTTGACCATTCCTTATTGTTTCAATCATTTCAACATCTAGATCAATTTTGGGTAAATTTATAACCTCTGCCCAATCTAATGACATTATTGTTGAATTATGATTTAATGATTCAACATTTGTATTTAGACTTTTATGATTAATATTTAAACTACCAATAGCTGTTCTTGTGAGAGTTTCTACTATTGCATGAGTATTTACGTATTCACCTAATTGTTGAACAATACTTCTGATATATGTTCCCTTACTTACTGTTATCTCAAAAATAACTTTATTTTCATTTACTTCTAACAATTCAGTACTTTCAACAAATATTGTTCTATCAGGGATTTCTACATCTTGATTTTGGCGTGCATATTTGTATAATCGTTTCCCTTTTACTTTTATTGCTGAATAAATTGGTGGAGTCTGGGTAGACTCACCAACCAAATTAGTAAGAAATTCTTGTATTTGAGTCTGTAGCTGGTGTGCATTTATATCATCATGTTTTGTAATTTCTGAGTCTACGTCAAGAGTTGGAGAAGAGTAGCCCAGCATTGCAATTACTTTATATGTTTTATTTGTGTTGCTTATGTAATCAAATAATTTTGTATAACCATTGGTAGCAAGAAGCATTAAACCGTCAGCGTTTGGATCTAAGGTGCCTGAATGGCCTACTTTTTTAAATTTAAAATTTTTTTTTAATTTGGTACACAGATCCTGAGAGGTCCATGTTTTTGGTTTGACTAGTAAATAAAAGTTAGATTTGTGAATTAATTGCATTCTTTACTTTATTTTTTATTTCTTCCATACTTAAATTTGTAGAAAATCCAGAAGCTGCTTTGTGTCCTCCACCACCAAATAAAGAAGCGATCTGTTGAACATCTAATTCATTGCGAGACCTTAAACTCCCTTTAAATGATTTATCTTGCTGTTCTTTTAGTAATAAAGCTATATTTGATTCTTTTACCAATCTAATAGAGTCAATTAAAAAGTCTGTTTCAGAGGAATCAATATTGTAATTTTGATAATCTTCTTGTAAAACATACGATACAACCAATTCTTCATCTTCATATAATTCAATCCTGTTTAACACTTCACTTTGTAGCTTTATTGCATTCAATGGAATAGACCCGTAAATATTATCACTAATACTGGTAAGTTCAGCACCACTTAACATTAGTTTTGAGGCAATTTCAAATACTTCATTGTCTGTATTTGAATATTGAAATCTACCTGTATCTGTAATTAATCCTGTCATAAGACAGTTAGCTATATTCTTATCAATAGCTATCTTTGCAGACAGAATTTCTCTGAACAGTACTTGTGTAGTGCTAGCAGCATTAGAGTCAATAACTTGAATATCACCAAAAGATGGATTGATGTGATGATCTACTACAATGACTCTCGCAGAATTTAATGCTATCTCTTCTAAATCCCCAAGCCTTTCTGAGTTTCCACAATCAAAAACATAAACGTTGTCATAATTTTTTTTTGGACTATCAAGAATCAAATCAATAGGTAAATGATTTAAATTAGAAGGCACATTACCTTTCATATCAAAAGAAACGTCTGATTCTACTCCCTTACTATCAAGTATCAATTTGAATGCTAAAGCAGAACCTAAAGCATCACCATCAGGATTGATATGACCTGTAATTAAATTAGAAGAATTTTTTAAATCTTTAAAAAGATCACTCATTGTCTTTAGTCCTATCAATTAGTTCGTTTATTCTTTGTACATTATTAAATGTATTATCTACTTCAAAAATAATTTTAGGAACATTTCTTGTTGTCATTTCTCTTCCCAATACTTTCTGAATCTTTATTCTATTTTTTTCGAGTGAATTTTTTAATGATCCTTCATTTCCATCTAATGTAGAAACAAAAACCATTGATTTCTTAAGATCTGGAGATGTTGAAACATGTGTGATTGTTGCTTTATTAAGTATTGGATCAGAACTTCTTAAGAGTGCACTTGAAATGATTTTTTGAATGAGAGGATTGATTCTGTTTATTCTTCCACCACGTGTTTGATTACTCATTGTTAGCTTCTAGACTTCTACTTCTCCAAGTATCTCAATTGTATCGCCTTCTTTTATATCTTTATAATCAGATAAACCAATACCACATTCAAGACCTTCGTTGACAACTTCAACATTGTCTTTAAACCTTCTAAGTGAGACTATGGTTCCTTCATATATAACAACACCATCTCTAAGCAAGCGTGCTTTTGCATCAAGTTCTACTTTACCTTCAGAAACTATTGAACCAGCAACCACGCCAACTTTCGGAGCACGGAAAGTAGTTTTAACATCAACCATTCCGATAATTGCTTCTTCAGTTTTAATAGTCATTTGGCCAAGTACTGCTTCAGCGATATCATCTAACAATTCATAAATGATATTATACGTTCTTACGTCTATTCCCTTACTTTGAGCCATATTCCTGGCCTGACTATCAGGTCTTACATTAAAACCAATAATTAAAGACTCTGTAGCACTAGCTAAATCTACGTCGGATAAAACAATTCCCCCTACAGCTGAATGAACAACTTGGATGTTTACATCATCAGTTGCTAACTTGTTTATACCATCTTTAATAGCTTCAACTGAACCATTAGTGTCAGCTTTTAATATTACATTTACTGTATTTAACTCGCCTTCCTGTAAGAGCTTCATCATATCGCTAACTCGAGTCTCAACTGAAAATGATGAGTTGTCATGTTCTTTTAATTTAGTTTTGTTTTCTTCAGCTTTTGCCTTGGCATCTTTTTGATTTTTAACAGCAACAAATTGGTCACCAGCAGTTGGTGATTCATCCCATCCTATAATATCTATTGGAGATCCCGGCTCTATAGACTTTACTGTTTTATTATTGTGATCAAACATTGATTTCACTCTGCAGAATGCTTGTCCAGCATAAAGAAAATCACCCTGTTTTAGAGTGCCTCTTGTGACTATGACTGTAGCTACATTTCCTCTACCAACTTCCATTCGTGATTCAACAATATACCCAGAAGCATTTGTATTAAAATTTGCTTTTAGTTCTTCTATTTCTGCTACAAGTGCAAGTGTTTCAAGCAGATCATCAACTCCATCACCTTTAAGTGCAGATACTTCAACTACAGGAGTGTCTCCACCTAAATCTTCAGAAATTACTTCATATTTTGTAAGCTCAGCTTTAATCATTGACGGATTGGCCTCAGGTAGGTCACACTTATTTATGGCAACAACTATTGGTACGTTTGCAGCTTTTGAGTGGTTAATTGCTTCAATTGTTTGTGGCATTACTCCATCATCTGCAGCAACAACCAAGACAACTATATCCGTAACGTTTGCTCCTCTAGCTCTCATTTGTGTAAATGCTTCGTGACCAGGTGTATCAATAAAAGTTATTCCTGATTCTCCTACGTCTACTTTGTAAGCACCTACGTGCTGTGTAATACCTCCTGCTTCACCGTCTGCAACTTTTTCATTTCTTATATAATCCAATAAGCTAGTTTTTCCATGGTCAACATGACCCATAACAGTAATTATTGGCGCTCTTAAATTTAATTTATCTGGATCGTCTTCAAATTCTTGAAATTCAATAATATCTTCTCTTGAAATTGTTATTTCATCTATTAAATCAGGAATAAGATTGTATTTTTCAAAAAGCTTTTCTATATCGCTATCTTCTAATGGTGTATCAATAGCTTTCATAATTCCCAATCCCATCAAATCACCGACAATTTGCGTAGCATCAACATCTATAAGAGAACTAATTTTTTCTGGAGATGAATTCCTAGAAATCTCTATAATTTGAACATCATCTTCAGGAACTTCTTCAACTTCTGTTATTGACGCATCCTGAATTGTCTCTTCTTGTTCTTGGACAACTTCAGACTCAGACTCAGGTTCATCTTCTGGTAATAAAGCTAACTTAAGTAGTTCCTCTTCTTCCTCAGTTAAACCAGATGATGCTGTTTTAACCTCAAAACCTAACTCTTTTGCATGAAAAAGTACATCTGCTGAAGCAATATCCAACTCCTTGGCGATTTGATGAATTCGCTTTTTTGCCATTTACTCTTCCTCGTTTTTAGCTTCTTCTGTTTCCTCTATGTCTTCTTGGGGTGAATCTCCTAAGCCTTCTATGTCAATTTTATAACCCGTTAATTTTGCAGCTAATCTTGCATTCTGGCCTTCTTTACCAATAGCAAGTGAAAGTTGGCTGTCTTTGACAACAACTCTCGCTGACTTTAAATCTTCATCAATTTCAACTTCATCAATATCTGCTGGACCTAATGCTTCCTTTATAAATCGAACTTTATCTTCTCTCCATTCAACAACATCAAGTTTCTCTCCTCTTAACTCGTTTACAATTTGTCTAACTCTATTACCTCTTGATCCCACACAAGCTCCTTTAGGATCAACATTTGGATCATTAGAAAATACAGCAATTTTTGTTCGACTACCTGGTTCTCTAGCAATTGCTCTTAATTCAACTGTTCCATCTGTCAATTCAGGAACTTCCAGTTCAAGCATTCTTTGTACAAATTCTGCTCTACTCCTACTAACAATGATAGGTACTCCTTTAGCATCTTCTCTTACCTCTGTGATCAGTGCTTTGACCCTATTGCCTCTCTCAAGTCTCTCGAAGGGCACCCTTTCACCAGCAGGTATTACTGCTTCAGCATCTTGAAGATCGAGTATTGTCTGATTAAATCTTGGATCAAATTGAGTTACTATACCAGTGACAAGCTCTCCTTCTCTTCCAATATAAGCATCAAGGACTGTAGCTCGTTTTGCATCTCTAATTTTTGTTGTCATCATTTGCTTAAAGGATTGTGCGGCAATTCTCCCAAACTCGTCTTCATCTAACTCAACTTTCCACTCTTCAATGACATTTCCTTCATTGTCTAATTCTTGTGCATAAATAAGAACTTCTCCTGAATCTGGATTTAATGTAACTCGAGCTTCTTCAGCAGCTCCAGGTATTCTCATATAAGCTGACCTAAATGCTGAAACTAATGCTTCATACATGCTTTCAACAGCTACACCTTTTTCTAGTGCTAATGCCTCTATTGCTTGTTTGCTCTCATTACCTAATTTCATTTTTATCCTTTTACTTTTTCTTTAAATTGCTTAAATTCAATTTTTGCACTTTTAATATTAGAAAAATTGATTACTACCTCTACTGAGTTAACAATTAATTTGATGTCTTGTTCGTTAGACGATTCAATATAACCTTCTAATACATATTCATCTTCTATAGGTTCAAATAATTTAATTTTTACTAATTCACCCAAAGCTAATTCAAAATGCCTGTTTGTTTTTAGTTTTCTTTCAATCCCTGGACTTGAAACAATCATTTCATATGAACCTTTTTCAATACCCATATTTTCGAGTAGTCTTTGAAATTGTTTATTTAATCTTGAAGTTAAATCAATGTCAATTTCATTATCACTAACTATATAAACTTCAACTCTTGAAATAGAAGGATAATCTACAATATTTAGGTCATAAAGTTCAAGATTTTCTTCACTTAGATATAGATCGAAAGCCTCTAAGATTTCTTTTTCAGAAACCATATAAACCTCCATTCATAAAAAAAGCGGGCTTGAAACCCACTATACATAGTTAAATTGTCTCTGATTAATTGTAACAAACATTGGAGTTTATTTAAAGCCTTTTTTAATATGCTTTAGAAAAAATTGCCTTTTTACCCTCAACAGACTCATTGTTTACAGCTTTGGCAGAACCTTCATTTTCCAAGAGATAGCATCTGAGTGTAGCTTTCGTTAAATCTTTAATTTCAATCTCATCAGAAGTATTTTCATCCCAATAACATGTAACAAAACCTGGAGTTGAATTCAAAGTATCAATTAGTTCTGCTTTACTGTCTACATGGATTGTATTGTCTTTTCTAAAATTCTTTGAGGTCTCTAATAAGTTAGATTGAATGTCGTCTAAATTATCTTTTAATTTCTGAGATACTTCATTTATTGATATGGAGTTCTTGCCATCAACACCGTCTCTTCTCGAGAAAACTACAGAATTTTTTTCTATATCTTTAGGCCCTATTTCAATTCTTAATGGTACTCCTTTTAATTCCCATTCATTGAATTTGAAACCTGGTGAAATATTATCCCTATCATCAATTTTCATTCGATAACTTTCACACAATTCTTCGTGTAATTTATTAACAGTTTCTAATACAACTGATTTACTATCCTCATTAGGAATTATTGGAATAAGTACTGATTGAGTAGGTGCTAATTTTGGTGGGAGTTGTAATCCTTTATCATCACCATGAGCCATAATAATCATACCTATTAAACGAGTACTAACACCCCAGCTAGTTTGAAATGGATGTTGTAACTCATTATTTTCATCAGAATATTGAATTTCAAAAGCCTTTGAAAAATTCTGTCCTAACTCATGTGATGTACCTGCTTGCAATGCTTTCTTATCTTTCATCATTGCTTCGATCGAATAAGTAGTAATAGCACCAGCAAATCTTTCATTAGCAGACTTGATACCTTTAACAACAGAAACGCCGGCTGCATTTTCAGCAAATTCAGCATATATGTCTAACATTTGCAAAGCTTCATTTGTTGCTTCTTCTTGAGTTTTGTGTGCGGTATGACCTTCTTGCCAGAGAAACTCTGAAGTTCTTAGGAATAATCGCGTTCTCATTTCCCATCTAACAACATTTGCCCACTGGTTAACTAACATTGGTAAATCTCTATGGCTTTTAATCCATTTTGCAAACATATGATTAATAATTGTCTCGGATGTTGGTCTTACGACTAAAGGTTCTTCAAGCTCTTTTCCGCCAGCATGTGTGACCGTAGCTAATTCAGGAGAAAAACCTTCAACATGCTCCGCTTCTTTTTGAATAAAAGAATTGGGAATAAAAAGTGGGAAATATGCATTCTCATGACCTGTTTCTTTAAATTTTTTATCTAAGTAGGCTTGAACTCCTTCCCAAAGAGAGTAGCCATATGGTCTTATTACCATCGTTCCTTTTACAGGAGAATAGTCTGCCAATTGTGCTTGTTGAATTATGTCAGTGTACCACTCGTTGAAGTCTTCTGACATAGGTGTAATTTTTTCAACCATGACTATATATTAAAGGTTTTAATTTTCAATATCAGTATTTGAAGATATCTCCACAACTGATTTTTTTCTTTCCAAGAAATTGTTAATATCTCCCTGAGAATTTATGAGGTCGTTTGCATCTTTACGTGCGATTTCTGCAGCATTTTTATCTGCAGCAGCTAGCCTTGCATCTATCCCTTGTTCAATAATTAATTTTGCCTCTGATAGTAAAGCATCGACCATTTCTTTTTCATTAACAACTCTTACCACTTCACCTTTTATAAATAAGTGCCCTTTATTTTTGCCAGCTGCAATACCTAAATCTGCAGATCTAGCTTCACCAGGACCATTCACAACGCAACCCATAACAGCAACTTGTAATGGAATGTTTTCATTATTTAATGCATCTTGTGCTTCTTCTGCAACTTTAATAACATCAACCTCTGCTCTACCACAACTTGGACAAGCAATTAAATCTAAAGAGTTCCTTTCTCTTAGACCTAAATACTCCAATAAAGCTCTTCCACTTTTAGCTTCTTCAACTGGATCAGTTGTTAAAGAGTAACGAATTGTGTCACCAATGCCTTCACTTAATAAGGTTCCAATTCCTGCAGTTGACTTAATTAACCCACCAGGTAGTGGTCCTGCTTCTGTTACGCCAAGATGCAGAGGGTAATCTACTTTTTCAGCTAAAAGCCTATATGATTCAATCATTAATGGTACGTTCGAATGTTTAACGGAAATTTTTATATCGAAAAAACCAACATCTTCTAGATACTTTAATTCTTTTAGAGCAGATTCAACTAGAGCTTCAGGTGTAGCATCACCATATTTCTCGAGTAAATCTTTATCAAGAGACCCGCCATTAACACCAATTCTAATTGGTATGTTTGCTGACAAAGCTTCTTTGGCCACTTCCTTGATCTGTTGTTCTTTTCTAATGTTTCCAGGGTTAAGTCTTAAGCCATTAACGCCAGCATCAATAGCTGCAAGTGCTAGTTTGTATTGAAAGTGTACATCAGCAACTATTGGAACCGGGCTTCTTTGTGTGATTTCAACCAACCCTGTAGCAGCATCTACTTCATTACAAGTTACTCTTACGATATCAGCACCATTAGAAGCAAGTTCATAAATCTGCGAGAGCGTAGATTCAACATCTTTAGTTTTTGTTGTAGTCATAGATTGAACAGATATAGGAAAATCTGACCCAATTCCAACTTTACCTATTTGAATTTGCCGTGTTTTTCTTCTATTAAATTTCATAATCTTATTGGCTGCGTAATATCAAGATAAAATGCTGTTATTCCTAAGAATACAAAAATAAAAATTACAAGAGCAGCTATTGGATATAATTTTTTATCTTCTATTTTTTTACCTGTAATGCCTTCGTACAACGCTAAAACAATTCTTCCACCATCTAATGGAACTAGCGGTATCGAATTAAAAACAGCTAAGAAAATATTAACAAAAGCAAGCAAACTAAATAAATTTACATAACCTCCCTCAGCTATTTGGTTTCCAGCTTGTGCTAAACCAATTGGACTCAACGGTCTTACTTCATCAGGAACATCTTCGCCTGTATAAGTACCAAGTAAAGCTTCAAGAGTAGATGGGTTAAATAATGTAAAAATCCCTTCAATAGCTGCCTTAGTCATATCAATTTCTATAAGAGTTGTTGCAGGTATGGCTTGTAGCAAACCAAGAGTTTGTCTTTCTAAAACAGGTGAGACCCCTAAGTAACCTGAGAGTTCATTGTTTAAGAGTCTTGACTCTAATGTAGTTGTAGTTAAGTACATTTGAGAATTTCGAATATATCCTATCGATACATTATTATCTGGATTAACTTCGATAATTGAAACTAACTCTTCCCAACTCTGTACCTCTGAACCGTTAAATGAATAAATTATATCTCCTGGAATCAAACCTGCTTTTTTTGATGGAGCATCATCATTTGGATTGCTTATTGATTCTCCAATTGTAGCTACCTCCAGCGTTGGTTGGTCTATCCCATAAAAAGCAAATATAGAAAATAAAATTATCCATGCTACAAAAAAATTGACCAATATTCCTGAAGAGGCAATATAAAGCTTTTTAGTCCAAGATGCAGTATGAAACAATTCTTCATGTTTATAGTCTGATACAGGTTCGTTTTCATCCATTCCTGGTATCTTTACGTATCCACCCAGCAAAATAGCTTTTAAGCCATATTCAGTATTGTTTCTTTTGAAAGAAAATAGTTTTGGGCCAAAACCAACAAAAAATTCAGATACTGCAATTTTTGATCTTCTTGCAGAAATGTAATGACCAAGCTCATGAAGTACCACAAACAATGTAAGCAATAAAATAGTTAAAATAGCATTCATATATTAATTATTACACTTATTGGATTAAATCTAAAAAATGAACGAATAGAACAAGAATTGGAAAACTTAATAATTGTGAATCAATTCTATCTAATACACCACCATGACCTGGCAACAAAGTGCTTGTGTCTTTAAGTTCAATAGATCGTTTAATTTTTGATTCAAACAAATCCCCCAAAGTTCCAAATAACACGAACAAAATAGAAATTAATATTTTTTGCGTTAAGGTAACAGTTAAAAAATAATTTAAAACAAAGAAAACAAAAATAGATCCAACAAATAATCCGGCTGCAAAGCCTTCTACTGTTTTGTTAGGTGATATGTTTTCTGAAAGCTTCTTTTTGCCATATCGCCTACCAAACTCATAGGCAGCAACATCATTAATTGATATTGAAATTAATAAAAGAAAAGTAAATAATGGCCCAAAATTATTTAAAAAATAGCCAATTGAAGCTAAACCTGTTCCAAACCAAATAAGAAACAAAAATGAGCTTCCGAATTTATCATAGACTCCATAATTTATAAAAGTTCCTGTGTAAACAATTACACCTATAGGAAAAATTAAATATGGAATGTGAAAATTGTTTAAACCAAAAAAATATGCCACAAACAATGGAGCAAGAGCTGCATATAGTAGTAACGGATAAGGAAGTATTGTTTCATATTCGAACATATCAAACCATTCTTTAGTAGCAAGAAGACCAACGATAACCAACAAAATTAGTGCTGAAGTTTTATTAATAAACATTGCAGCAACAATAATTATCAATGCTAAACCAGTCACAACTCTTGGATTCGATGAGAAAAATGAAGGATTTTCTTGGTCTTTACTTATCTGAGATGAATCATTTTCATCAGGAAGCTCAATGTATCCAGGCCAAAACGTACCATCATTATCTGATTGAAATAGTTTTTTAAACCTCAAGTAATTCATTTTGCTTTATCAAAAGTAATTCATCAATTTTATTTACATACTTATCAGTTAACTCTTGTACTTTTGATTCCAATCTTTTTATCTCATCAGCAGAATTTTCATCTTTTAATTTGGAAATTTCATCTATGCCAAATCTTCTGTGTGATCGTATTGAAACTTTTGCATCTTCTGATGATTTAGAAGCTACTTTACCAAGTTCTTTTCTTCTTTCTTCTGATAAAGGTGGTATTGGTATACGAATTACTTCTCCATCATTTGTTGGATTTAATCCAATATCTGCATTTAAAACTGATTTTTCAATTTCTTCTAGAGCTGTTTTGTCAAAAGGTTGTATGACTAATAGCTTTGGATCTGGTACTGATATAGTTGCTAATTGCTGAAGTGGTGTCTTAGTTCCGTAGTATTCTACATTTAATTTATCGACTAGTGATGGATTTGCTCTGCCGGTTCTGATCGTTGAAAATTCATCTACCAAGTGATTTATTGAATTAATCATCTTTTGCTCAATATCTTTTATAAGTATTTCGCTCATTATTGTATTAAAGTTCCTAGTTTCTCACCTGTAATGGCTTTGTAAATATTTTGTTCTTTAGTACCATCAAATACTCTTATGGGCATTTCGTTTTCTTCACATAGTGTTATTGCAGTTAAATCCATAACTTTTAATTTGCTTGAGACCACATCTTTATATGAAATTTCATTATAAAGCTCAGCTTGCTCTTCAACTTCTGGATCTTTATCGAAAACACCTTCAACTCTGGTTGATTTCAACATTAAATCCGCATCTATTTCTGCTGCTCGAAGTGAGGCCGCTGTGTCAGTTGTAAAATATGGATTACCTGTACCTGCTGCAAAAATAACAACTCTACCTTTTTCAAGATGCCTTATTGCTCGAAGTCTAATATAAGGTTCTGCAACAGCTGTCATGGTTATAGCGGATTGGACTCGCGTTTGTGTACCGTTCTTGTCTAAAGCATCTTTTAAAGCAACAGCATTTATAACTGTTGCTAACATTCCCATGTAATCTGCATTTGCTTGTGCCATGTTTTTTGCAGATTCTTGTACGCCTCTAAAAAAGTTACCACCGCCTACAACAACACCTATTTGAATATTCTCATTATTAGCTGCTGTTATCTCAGAAGCGATTCTTTCAATTACCTTTGGTTCAATTCCAAAATTAGTTTCAGGATTAGAAAAGGATTCTCCAGAAAGTTTTAGTAGAACCCTACTCATTATTAAGTACCAACCTCAATTCTCGAAAATTTCTTAATATAAATTTTTTCACCTAATTTTCCAGATAGCTCTTCAATCATTGTACCAACTTGACCCTCATAAAATTCTGGATTGCAAAATGTTTGTTCATTCAAAACATAATCTTTGTAAAAAGATGAAATTTTTCCATCAACTATCTTTGTTATAACATCTGCTGGCTTTCCTTCATTTTCGGATTGCTTTTTAATAATTTCTTTTTCTTCCTCAATTCTTTCTGAAGGAACATCTTCAACATCTAAGAATTCAGGTTTTAGAGCTGCTATGTGCATAGCTACTTGCTTAGCAACATTTTTAAATTCATCTGATTTAGCAACAAAATCTGTTTCACATGCAAGTTCGACTAGTACACCAGCAACAGCTCTATCCTGTTGAAAATGTATATAGTCACCAATAGTTCCTTGGTTGGCTTCTTTATCAGCTCTTTTTTTCGAGTCTGCTAAGCCTTTTTCTCTAAGATACTTAACAGCATTATCAAAATCTCCATTGCTTTCAGATAGAGCTTTTTTGGCATCCATCATTCCAGCACCAGTCATATCACGTAGTTTTTTTACATCAGCTGCTGAAATTGACATTATTCTTTCTCCTTATTCTCAACTTCACTTCTTTTTCCTGAACCTTTAAGACAAGCGTCGGCAATTGCTGAAGCAATTAACTCAATTGATCTAATTGCGTCGTCATTACCAGGTATAACAATTTCAACTCCTTCAGGATTTACATTTGAGTCTGCTAAACCAATAACTGGAATGCCTAATTTTTGAGCTTCAGTAATGGCTGTAGATTCATTGGAAAGATCTACGACAAAAATTGCATCCGGAAGTTTGTTTAAATTTACAATTCCGCCAATTGATTTAGTAAGTTTTTCAATTTCTCTTTTAATCCTTAATCTTTCAGATTTTGTATATGCGTTTATTTCACCTGAAGACTCTAAAGATTTTAATTCCTTTAGATAAACTACCCGTTTTATAATTGTTTTAAAATTTGTGAGCATACCACCCAACCATCTAAAATTCACATAAGGCATGCCAGCTCGAATTGCTTGATCTTCAATTACTTGTTGAGCCTGTGGTTTAGTTCCTACAAATAAAACTTTTCCACTATTAGCAACTAACTTTTGTACATATTCCTGAGCTTGCTCAATAGCGTCATAAGTGATTCTGAGATCTAAAATGTGAATACCACTTTTAGCTCCGTAGATAAATTTATCCATTTTGGGATTCCATCTTTGTGTTTGATGACCAAAATGTACGCCCGCTTCAAGCAGGTCTTTCATTGTTGTACTCAATATTTCTCCTTTGGTTAATACATCCCATATTCCTTGCCTAAGCGGTTTCCAAACTTTCGTTCACCAAGGAAACTTGCAAATATGGTGTCTATTTTCATTTGAATTCTAATATCAAAAAGATATTATTCAACCCCTCGGATGAGATTGTTTATATTTTTTTTGGAGTTGCTTTTTAGATACATGAGTATAAATTTGTGTTGTACTAGGGTCGTTGTGACCAAGTAGTTCTTGAACTATTCTCAAATCAGCACCGCCCTCTAATAAATGTGTTGCAAAAGTATGCCTAATGCTATGTGGAAATGTTCCAGTTCTAAATTTAACGATCCTTCTAATTTCTCTGTCGCTTAATTGACCTCCTCTTACACCAAGAAAAAGATAATTTTTTGACTTATCATTCTCAAATTTTGGTCTTGAAGTCTCAATATATTTTTTTGTACTAACATATGCTCTTTTGGTCATAGGTAAAACTCTTTCTTTACTCCCCTTACCTAAAACTCTTATAGAATTATTTTTGTTAATACTGTTTGAAGTTAAATTTGAAACTTCACTGACTCTCAGACCAGATGAATACATTAATTCTAAAATTGCTTTATCTCTTATATCTTTTTCAGAAGATTCAGGAAGATTGTCTAGGAGTCTATTTATATATGATGAAGTTAAAACATTTGGCAGTTTTTTCTCTACTTTTAAATTGTTTACAATTTTTATTTGGTTTTGATTAAAGTAATTATTGTCAACAGCCCAAGATAAGAAAGTCCTGATTGAAGTGATTTTACGATTAATAGAAGTCTTTGAATATTTATTCTTGTTTAAATGTTTTAGATAACTCGAGAATTCTCCAACACTTTCTGTATTTTCAAAATAATGTTTTATGTCAGAGTTGTATGATTTGATTGTATTTTGTGAATAATTCTTCACATTATTGATATAGATTAAATATTCTTCAAGTACTTTGTTTCTATCTGATTGATTATTTAGATTCAAGTCTTTTCTCAAGCCTTCTCTGTAGTCCTGATAGTATCAAAGTTATTATCAAATATAAAACAGTAAGTACAAGATATGTCTCTGCAAATCTAAATGTACTTCCTGAATACAATCTTCCTCTGTAAGTTAAATCTTCAACAGCTAGAACTGATAACAAAGAAGAGTCTTTCATCATTGATATGAAATCATTTCCTAAAGCTGGAAGCATATTTCTAAAAGCTTGAGGTAAGACTATAAATCTCATAACTTGCCTGTCTGTTAAACCTAGAGATGCTCCACCCTCTCTCTGACCTACAGGTACAGATTCTATACCAGCTCTAAAGACTTCAGCAATATATGCACCGTAAAATACTGATAAGGCAATTATTGCTCTTACAAGCATAGGAACATTCCCATTATTAATGTTGAAGAATTCAGCACCTCTTACAACTACAACAAATGCAATAGTAAAAATTAAAATCAGAACAGGTACGCCTCTTATAAATTCTATATAAGTTCTGGAAATCGTACTTGCAATTTTATTATTAGAAATACGCCCAATTCCTGATATCAAGCCCAAAAATAATGCAATTACAAATGAAATAATTGTTGATAAAAAAGTTATGGAAAGACCAGGAAGAATAAAATTGAAGGCTTTGTTATATTCTGGATTAGAAAAGATGACATAAATCATCCAAGAAATGATTCCAATCAATATCAGTAACCACCAATTATCAGGTTTGAATAAATTTTTAATTTTCATATATTTTTCTAATAATAAAGCAATAGGCACGGTTTTCCGTGCCTATTACAAATTTATATATAAATAAATTATTTATTTATACGTCACAATCCTCAGGAAGATATTCAGCTGGAATGTCTTCATCACACTCTGCTATATCATCATAAGTAACTGTAAAATCTGGTGAAAAGAACTTTGCATTTATTTCTGCAAGTTTTCCACTTTTTTCCATAGCCGCAAGGCCTTGATTAACAACATCTACTAACGGGCTTCCATTAGGAAATGCGAAACCTAATTGTTCAGATGTTAAATCTCCACCAACCAATTTAACTTGATCTTTATTTGCACCCATATATCCTAAACCAGCAGTTTCGTCAATAATAGACGCATCTGCATCGCCAGAGATAACAGCTTGGATAGCAAAGTTAAAATCATCAAATGCTTTAACTTTGTCTTCACCTAATTCAGCAACAGCAAACTCATAGTTTGTAGTTCCTTTTTGAGTTGCAACTGTATAGTCTCCATTTTTAAGATCATCAATACTTGTAATTTCGTCGTTACCGACTGCTACAAGTACTCTTTGGGCAAGATTGATGTAACCATTAGAAAAGTCAATAATTTCATCTCTCTCTGCTGTAATTGTGATACCGTCACCAGCAATCATAAATTGTCCATCAGCTACAGCTTGTATCATTCCATCCCAAGCTGCTGGTACATAAACAGGAACGAAATTCATAAGTTCGCCCATATGATTAAATACATCATAGTCCCAGCCTTTAGCTTCTCCATCAGCTGCATCAATATAGTTGAATGGTAAATATGCATTCTCTACAGCAAATGTAAATTCACAACCACCTAAATCAGGTAATCCGTTTTCTCCTGTTGTAATTTCTACTTCATCACATGGAGTTGCAGCGGTTGAACAAGCAGCAGCTACCAATGCTAGAACAAAAATTAAAAGGAGTGATTTTCTAGTTTTCACTTAGTAAACCTCCAATTTCTTAAGTACAAATTATTGCATAAAAATACACTTAAATGAATATTTATACAATTATTTTATTCATCCAATGTATTTTTATAATCTGGTTGTCTTTTTTCAAAAAAGGCAGACATACCCTCAGCTACGTCTGAA
>CACJPC010000005.1 GCA_902595195.1 uncultured Candidatus Actinomarina sp.
AACTTCAACAGACCTAGACAACTCTGCTCTTGTAGCCTTTTCAACATCAATTAACAGCAAAGTTTCTCTAAAAGTTACAGCACCGACATTTTCCATGGCGCCCATAGCAAAATCTGGGATAGCAATTAAATCTAATTTCGTTCCTGGGTAATTGATATCATAATAATTTTCAAAAAAGTCCAAAATTTTTATGGCTGCTTCTCCTGCAAATTTTGTTTGGTGCCCAAATCCAGGCCTGTGAACAACTCTAACATCTGTTGTTTTAGATTTTCCTATTTCAGTAATTTCTAGAGGACCAACCACAAAAGCAACAAGATAGGTAGACATTCTCATGGAGTCTTCAAACTTACTTGTAGTTTTCTCGTTCAAGGTTGTTTCGCTAATAACTTTTTCATTGCTAACTCTTATATCTGATTTATCAGATGTAAGAGTTATTGAAAAAACCGACTTATATTCTGGTTCATCCCAACAGGGAAAAGCCATTCTTGCAGAGGTGGGTTCAAATTGGGTTGTAGCTATCCAGTGTTGTTCATCATTTTCATCTACAAACTTGCTTCTATAAAAACCTCTTAAATCATCAACAATTTCACCTTCGAAATCAATATATAATTTCCAATCACCAGAAGTAACTTTTTCTTCAAAGTTTATTATTATTTTTTCATCTTCATTGAGATAATTTACAGATCCGTCAATATGTGCGCCATTATCGTCTTCTATAAAAGAAGAATTGATTGTTAAACCGACTGCATGTAAATGTATTTCGTCAGTGTCCTCTACAACCTCTATGAATACGATTTCTTTTCCAAGATATTTAAAATTTTTAAGGTCGATATCAAGACTTATTTCATATCTGTTAGGTATTGCTAATTTTGGAAGTAAAATATTTTGATTCATTAACAAATTGTAGTTTATATGAGAATCAAACCCAGTCTAAGTGTATAAATTCATCTTCATTTAAAAGTTGTACCATGTGTGCACCAAAGAAATCTCGCTGAGCTTGGATTAATGATGAAGGGTTGAAATTATTCGAGGAATTGATATACCAATTATATGAGGAATAAATTACCGGTAGAGCAATCTGACTTTCAACAGATTTATTAATTGTTGTTTTAATGTCATCTAATTTCTCTTCTAATTGGTTCTGTATTTCATCTATTTCAACAATGGATGAATCTGTTGAAATTTCTTCATAAATTTCTTTAATATCTTTAAGTAAGTCAGATCGAATTATGCAACCTGATAGCCAATTTTGTAATACTTCTGGAATTTTAATTTCAAGGCTTTCCTTGTTGCTGAAATGCTCAATAAATAAAATTCCTTGAATCAAAGTTGATAGACGTGCAAAATATATTGTATTTTCAATTTTATTTAAATCGACATTTAAATTTTTTGAATGTGTAACTTTGGGCCAAATTTTTTGAAAATGACTTTCTACTCTTGCGTTAAAAGCTTCATAGATACTAGGCAAAGGAAAGTTGTATTCTAGAGACGTTTCTACTGTTAATTTACCAGTACCTTTGTTATTGGCAACAGGCTTAATATTATCAATTAGATATTCGTTATTTGTTTTCTTTTTTATAATTTCTGAAGATATTTCAATTAGGTAAGAAGATTGATTTTTTTCTTTAAGACTTTCAAAAAAATTACTAATTTCTATATTACTAAGGTTAGAACTCTTTAAAATACTATAAATTTCTGCAAGTATTTGCATTTCAGCATACTCAATTCCATTATGTAGCATTTTTATAAAGTGTCCAGCGCCATAACCTTTGTAAACGCCAACACAATCCCCATAACTGCTTTTTGCCGATATAGATTTGATCATTGATAATAAATTTTCTGGAATGTTGTCATTAGAGCCAAGCATTAATGCAGGTCCGTGCCTTGCTCCTGTTTCTCCACCTGAAACACCCATACCTACAAAGCGTATTTTTTTCTTTTTACATTTATTTCCAAGTTCAAGGCTATCTTTATAAAAAGAATTTCCACCATCAATTAAAATATCGTCATGATCGAGCAAATCTAATAGTTCTTCCGCCACACTATTAGTAGCCTCACCAGATGGAACCATTAAAAGAATGTTTCTCGGACTTTCAATATTTTTTACAAATTCATTGAGGCTAGTAAATCCAGATATATTTTTTTTAGAACCCTCATGAATAAGGTCATCAATCTTATCTTTGGACTTGTTAAATACAACTACATTTATGTCATTATCAGAAAAATTTAATGCGATATTTCTCCCCATTACTCCGATGCCAACAATACCTATTGTTTCACTCATGAGAGAATTTTAACAACTTCCTTTTTAACTAAATTATTTAGATAATAATTTCTTATTGATACCTCAACTTCTAATTGATCTTCTTTATTGACTACATTTTTGATTGTTGAAAACTTATGCAGTGTATCTAAATGCTTAGGGCCTGTTAAAAGTTTAACTTCAATTAAATTTCCAAAAATTTTATAAGTAATTGCTGAAATCAATTGATCAAGATTTGTTTGTTTTATCGAAGAAACAAAAATTGCACTTTCATATTTTTCCTGTAAAAAATTTAGAGATGCTTTATCTATTTTATCTATCTTGTTGAAGACTAAAAGCTCTTCTACATTTGATTCAATTTGTTTCAGAATTTCATGTACTGTAGAAATATGCATTTCTGGAATTGCAGATGCAGCATCAACAACATGTATTAGCAGGTTAGCTTCTTTCACTACTGTAAGTGTTGATTTAAAAGAATCGATCAATGTTGTAGGAAGGTTTTGTATGAAACCAACTGTATCAGAAATAATAATTGGTTCGCTTAAATCATCTACTTTTAATTCTCGTTGAAGGGAATCTACAGTCGCAAACAACTCATTAGCGACATAGGTTTTAGACTCTGTTATTTTTTCAAGTAAAGTAGATTTACCAGCATTTGTATATCCAACTATTGAAACTAATGGAGTATTGTTTTTTTTCCTAAAACTTGATTGAACTTCTCTTTGTTTACCTACTTTTTTTATTTCTTTTTTTAATTTGTTAATTCTGTTGTCAATTAATCGATTATCTGTTTCTAGCTTAGTCTCACCAGGACCTCTAGTACCTATGCCACCACCTTGCTGATTTAAAGTTTTTCCCAAGCCAGCTAATCTTGGTTTTAAATAAATTGATAATGCAAGTTCGACCTGTAAAGTTGCTTCCTTTGATTGAGCATGTAATGCAAATATATCTAAGATCAAACCAGTTCTATCGACAACGTCACATTTAAATAATGCACGAAGTTCTTTTTGTTGATTTGGAGTAAGTTCACAATCAAATATGACAACATCTATATCGTTTGCATCAGAAATATCTACTAATTCTGCAATAGAACCTTTTCCTATGTAAGTTTTAGGGTCTACTCTTTCAACTCTTTTTGTTTGTATAATTGTGGGATTTGAGCCAGCTGTTTTTACTAAATTCATAAGCTCTTTGAGAGATTCTTCTTTATCTGCTCTGATTTCATTTTTCAGGATTATTCCGACTAGTAAAGCTTTTTGAGTAGTTACAAATATATCTCTGTCTGATACAGTTAGTAGTTTTCTATCGGATTGGTTAGGGTTATTTCTTTGATTCAATTATTTCATTATAGGTAGTTGTCCACTATCAGATTTATTGGAGATTTCTTCTTCAGCAATAATTTGAGACTCTCTTACTGCTAATACGACCTTACCTGTTGGTGGCCATATAAATTTCCATGCACCACTTGCAACTGCCCAAAATTGATTTCCAGAATCAACATCGATTAAAGGAAGTGCTTCAGAAGTTTTTTCGCTACCTGCTGGAACTAATAATCCAGATTTAGTAAAAGTTTCTTCTCTTAAATGACCCACTCTCCAACCTGGTGAAACTTTAAATCCAGGTGGTGCAAAATCTATGTTATCTAAGGTATTTTCTTCTGTCATTTTCTTATATTAAACACAAAAAAAGTATAAATTAGCGGAGGTGGACAGGAATCGAACCTGCCAAAGACTTTTACACCTTTCAACAGTTTTGAAGACTGTGGAGCCCACCAGGCGCTCATTCACCTCCATTATTAAGACTAGTTATATAAAAAAATATTATTTGAATAGAATTAAATGTAATGAAAAGTTTTCACCAAATATTTAATGAACTTAAGAAAGATAGAGGATTAAGCAATAAACAGATTGCTTCATTTACTGGTGTAAAACTAAAAGAAGTTAAACAATGGGAAGCAGGAACCAGTTTTCCAATTGAAACCAAGGTAGTTGATGCACTAGAAGGATTACTAGGAACTGAAATTAGCGAATCATTAGAAGGGTACAGTTCGCAAAGTAAAATAAATAGCCAAGTCAAAACTGCAGAGGATGATATTTTCAAAGTAAAAAATGAAAAAATAGATGTTACAAATACAAAAATTGATAAGTTACGAAACTTGTTTCAAAAACAACCTCAAAATACTACGGAGTACCAATTTGATAATGAAATTGAACACATAGCAGATGATTACTATTTTGAAGAGGACATAGTTGCATCTGAACAGAATGTTTTAGAAAAACCATATATATATGATGAAAATCAAATAGGTTTTTATTTTTCGAGAAATTTAAAAACTCTTGGTTTACTTTCTATTTTAGGTGCAATTATTTTTAGTTTTTTTCAACTATTTTGGGACTCTTTTAACTTATTTTTAGATAACTTACTGTGAGATTACTTTTTTACACAAAACTAGGTTTAGTCCTTTCAGTACTCTCTATCCTTGCTGGTGCATTTGTAAGGGCAACAGGATCTGGGGATGGATGTGGTGCAACTTGGCCAACTTGCAAAGGAAAAATAATTCCAACACTTTCAGATACATCAGAAATTATTGAGTTTTCACATCGAAGCGTTAGTGGAGTCTTGTTAATTGTTACTATGTATATTTTTATTAATTCAAGAAAATTAGAAAAAGACAGTATTGCACGAACCGCAGTAAACTACCTCACATTTTTTGTAGTATTTGAGGCATTAATAGGTGCTGTAATAGTGGTATTTGAATGGGTAGGATTAAATAGTTCACTACCTAGAATCATTGCTGTACCAATCCACCTAGTTAATACTTTCGGCCTTTTAGCTAGCTATGTAATTCTCTATAAAATACTTGAAAACAAATTAGACAGCATAAAAAATCTTTGGGATAGAAATTTTATTATTATATCTATTTTCTTTCTTCTTACTGGGGCTACTGGATCAATAACTGCACTTGCTGATGTACTATATCCAAGCGCATCTTTTTACGAAGGTTTTCTAGATGATTTTGATAAAACTTCTGAGTTATTGACCAGATTGAGAATTTTTCATCCTATAGTTTCAACAATTTTATCAATAGGTTTATATATTGAATCCAGGCAACTTCAAGAAAGATTCAATATAAACACAAATTTTCTTAAATTTTTGATTTTTGCAGCAATTTTTCTTGGTGTTACTAATGTTTTATCAAACATTGTTCTATTTCTTAGTATTTTTCACCTAGCAATGGCTGATTTACTATGGATTACCTATATATATGTGAGTTTGGATAAGGTAAAAAATAATCTACCTACAAATTAGCTTTAAATTAAACATGGTTATAGACTTCATCTTTGTAACTAGATGAGAAAAGGAAAAGTCAAAATATACGATGGTAACTAAAACAATTCCTTCAAAACCAAAACCTGAGGCTAAAGAGGTCGATTTTTCAAATGAAGACACGACTTTAACACCTGAACAGGAAAAAGCTGCTCGTGAAAAAGCTAAATCTCTTACAAAAAAATTAGCTGACGACAAAGGAAAACTTACTACTGATCTCGTAAGTCAATACCTTACAGCTATTGGTAACTTTGACTTATTGACTGCTGAGCAAGAAGTAGAATTAGCCCAAAAAATTGAATCAGGTGAAAAAGCTGCTGTCAAACTTCATAAAAAACAATTTAAAGATAAAAAAGGTGAGATAAGACTCAAAAGAGATAGAAAGAAAGGCGCAGAAGCGAAAGATGCGTTTTTAACAGCTAACTTAAGACTTGTTGTTGCAAATGCTAGGAGATATGCAAACACATCTGGAATTGACTTTTTGGACTTAATTCAAGAAGGTAACTTAGGCTTAATTAGAGCAGTTGAAAAATTTGATTGGAGAAAAGGTTTTAAATTCTCAACCTACGCTACTTGGTGGATTAGGCAGGCAATTACAAGAGCAATAGCAGATAAATCTCGTACTGTGAGAATTCCTGTTCACTTACATGACACAATGGCAGCTGTTAGAGCAGCACAAGCACAATTAAAAGCTGAGTTAGGTAGAGATCCAAAACCTCAGGAAATTGCAAAAGAAGCTGGTGTAGGCGTAGATAAGGTTGAACTTGCTTTAAGTGTTGCTGATACGGTCTCTCTAGAGCAGCCAGTTGGTGAAGATGGTGCTCAACTTGGAGATTTTATTCAAGATGAAGATGCAAGCGACCCTTCATTGATTGTTCAAGATCTTGATGTTGCTGAAAGTTTACGAGACAGCATAAGCAGATTACCCGAGAGAGAGGGAAGAATTCTTGCACTTAGATATGGCTTTTATGATGGCGTTCCCAGAACCCTTGAAGAAATTGGTGAAGAATTTGATTTAACACGAGAAAGAATTAGACAATTAGAAAAACTCGCTCTTTGTAGATTAAGACATCCATCGTTTGGAATTAGAGAACAAGATTTAGTCTAATTTTTTCATAAGAAATTCGCTTTACTCCATTCATCATTGTTAAGCTAAATACATGTTTGAATACCTTGAATTAGCTATCGATTCTGCAGTAAATAGTGGTGCAAAATACTCTGATGCAAGAATTTTAATTTCAAAATCAAGAAATATAGCAGCTAAAAATGGTGAAGTAGAAAACTACAATGAATCAGAAAAAATAGGTATAGGAATAAGGGCTTTAGTGGGGTCATCTTGGGGTTTTTACTCAACTTATGATCTGTCGAAACCTTCATTAACTAATGCCGGTATTAGAGCTTTTCAAACTGCAAAAGCTTCATCTATGGTTTCGGGTGATGATTTACCCTTTGCAGATGTACCAGTAGTTGAAGATAGTTATACAACTCCTCATGATGAAAATCCTTTTTCTATTTCAAGCACAGATCAAGTTGATTTACTACTTAGATCTACCGAACAAATGAAAAAACTTGGGAGTTCTAGAGCTTCAGGCAGATTAGATTTTTGGGATACTGAAAAATGGTTTGCATCAAGCCAGGGCCATAAAATTTATCAAAATATTATTGAGTCTGGAGGAGGGATTTCATCATTAGCAGTTGGAGATGGAGAAACTCAAATTCGTTCATATCCACAATCTTTTGGTGAATACAGAACTGGCGGATGGGAAGTAATAAAAAGTTTTGAATTTGAAAATCACACTGAAAGATTAGCCGAAGAATCTCAGAGATTATTAGTAGCCCCACAATGCCCTGAAGGAACAATGGATTTGATTTTAGAAGGAAGTCAACTTGCTCTGCAAATTCATGAATCTGTGGGTCATGCAATAGAACTAGACAGAATCCTGGGGTGGGAAGCGGCATATGCAGGTACATCGCATTTAGATTTAACAAAATTAAACCAACATAAATATGGTTCAGAATTAATGAATATTGTTGCTGATGCAACTTTGCCTGGTGCACTTGCAACTTTTAAGTACGATGACGAGGGTACTCCTGCACAAAGAGTAGACATCGTAAAAGAAGGAATTTGGACTGGAGTTCTTTCAGGGAGAGATAGTGCAGCAGTCGCAGGTGTCAAACCTGGGGGAATGGTTCGAGCAGATGGGTTCGGTAGACTTCCTATGGTAAGAATGACTAATGTTGGGCTGTTGCCTGGTACATCTTCATTAGATGAAATAATTCAGTCAACTGAAGATGGTGTATATATGGAGACAAACAGGTCTTGGTCCATAGACGATCTTAGATTAAATTTTCAATTTGGATGTGAAGTTGGCTGGCTTGTTAAAAACGGAAAAATTATAGATATGGTAAAAAACCCAACTTATACAGGAATCACACCTCAATTTTGGGGAAATATGGATATGTTAGCTGGTGAAGAAGAGTGGGTTTTTTGGGGAACTCCAAACTGTGGAAAAGGTCAACCAAGCCAAGTAGGACATACTGGTCATCCAGCATCACCCGCAAGATTTAAAGACACAAGAATTGGAGTTAGAGGATGAATATTTGGAATGACTTACTCGATGAGGTTAAAAAAAATCTTCCAGACGAAATAGAGTGTGAACTAAAATTAATGCATTCAAAAAGCGCACTTACAAGATTTGCTAATTCCCAAATTCATCAAAATGTAGATGAAGAATCAGCAGAAATTTATTTAACAATTCACAAAGATTCAAAAACCACAACAATCTCTAATAATCTGACAGCTATTAAGGATGTAGGAGAATTTGTTAACAAAGCCCTAGTCTCTTTAGAGGACAGTCCTATAGACAAGGGATGGTCAGGACTTCCAGATAAATCTAATTCTTATGAAGGATTCAAAGACCTTGAAGAGTCAACTCCTGACGACAGAGCAAAAGTTGTTAAAGAGTTTATTGAAGAGGGGAAAAGTATGAATGCAGCTGGATATTGTTCAACTTATATTAACAATTATTTTGTTTGGAACTCTAATGGGTTAAATTCTTGTGACTCATCAAGCAGTGCATTTATAGATGGCATCTTTAGAACGGATACATCTGCTGGATCTTCACACAGAGGCGGTCAAACTCTTGCCTCTCTTGAAGGCACAGCTGCTGGATTTGAAGCAGCCAAACTTGCTACTGACTCACAAAATCCAGTCGATATTGATCCAGGAAATTATGAAGTTGTTTTAGGACACGAAGCAGTAAGTACAATATTGGTCTTTTTAGGAGTCTACGGTTTTAACGCAAAAAGTAAAATCGACGGCATGAGTCCAATAATTATTGGAGAACAACAATTTGATGAAAAAATTAGCTTGATTGATACTCCTGAAGATCAAGATTCAATTGGTTTTAAAATTGATGCATCGGGTTCCAAAAAGTTAAATTTAGATGTTATTAATAATGGTGTTCCCCAATCCTATTTCCATACAAGAAGAACTGCTAACGAGCTTGGAATGAAAAATACATTCCATGAACTTTTTGGTTGGGGTGAAAACTTTGGGGGAATTGGAACAAACGTAAAGCTCTTGAATGGTGATAAAAGTTTTGAGGATATGATATCTGATGTAAAAAAAGGAATTTATATTAATGAATTTTGGTACTGCAGAGTACTAGATCCAATAACGCAAGTAGTCACAGGTTTGAATAGAAATGGCTCATTTCTAGTAGAAAATGGAAAAATAACCAAACCAGTTGGAAGACTACGCTTTACTCAAAGTTTTATCTCAGCATTAGCAAATGGAAATGTCGAATCAGTAGGTAATCATTCAAGGTATGCAGATTCAGAATTTGGAGAAGGCATTCTTTCAGTTCCTCAACTCCATTTAAAAGAATTTAATTTCACCGGCGGTGTTTCTGGATAACCTAAGTTATTTTGACGGTCAAAAGCCATTAATTATTCCTCATAGAGGTGGTTCAAATATAGTTCCTGAAAATACACTTCACGGTCTTCAAATGGTAATATCTGAAGGCTTTACCCATTTTGAAACTGATTTGAGAATGTCGAAGGATGGAGAAATATTTTTGCATCATGACGATTCATTTAATAGGACCACTGACGTTGAAGGAAAAGTAAAAGATTTCAATTGGTCTGAAATAAAAACTATTAATGCTGGGTACAAATTTTACAATAGTAACAATTTACAAGGCAATACAACAAGTTTTGTAAGACTAGAGGATGCTTTATTGATGAGCCAAGTTTTAAAATTTAATCTTGATTTGAAAGAAACAGGTCTCGCAAAAAAAGTTGTAGAAATTGTATTGTCATTAAACGCACAAAACAGAGTTCTAGTTTCTTCATTTAGCCCATCAAGGCTTGATGAATTTTTACTTGAAAGTAAAGGTCAAATTGCTACATCAGGTACTTTTAGAGAAAATGCAATTGCTAGATTCCTGCCGGTAAAAAAAAGAAATTTTCAAGTACAGGCTTTGCAAGCTCCATTTAAGTGGAGAGGTATGCAGATTTATTCTAAAAAATTAGTTGATTTTTGTAAATTAAACGATTTACAACTTCACATTTGGACGGTGAATTCTTTAGATAATTTAAAAATATGTTTGGATTTAGGATGTGATGGAATTATTACTGATGAACCGATATTGTTTAGAAAATATATAAATTCACAAACTTAATTTGTATTTTTTTCTATAAACATTTCTGCTTGACTAAAAATATGCTGTTTTCTTTCCGGATTCATTTTGTCAAGTGAACGAGTTAATAGTGCAAGTCTTGGGTTATTTTCATAAAAAGTTCTATTTTCTTCCGTAAATTTCCAATAAAGTCCATCTAGAACATCACACCAATCACCCTTTTTATAATTGGACATTTTTAAAATATAATTCGATCCACACGTGTAAGGCTTTGTTGACATAAGACCACCATCGGCATATGTTGCCATTCCGAATACATTTGGTACCATAACCCAGTCTGAAGAGTCTATATACATTTCCATAAACCATTTATAAATTTCTTTAGGAGCGATTCCAGCAAGATTCATGATATTGCTGATCACCATCAACCTTGGTATGTGATGAATGTATCCATCATTTAAAGTAGTTTTGATACAATCATCAAGAGGGTCTATGCCAGTTGTTCCCTCGTACCAAGACTTCGTCAACTTTTTTTCGTGGTTCCAATAATTTTGTTTAATTTGAAACTTGCCTTCTTCATGATAAATACCTCTTATAAATTCACGCCAGCCAATTATCTGCCTAATAAAACCTTCAAGTGAATTAATGGGAATATTATTATCTGATGCAAACTTCATGGTTTTCTTAATGACAGTTTCTGGATCAAGTAAACCAATATTCAACAAAGCACTTATACAACTATGAAATAGGAAATTTTTTCCCTCCAACATCGCATCTTCATAAATACCAAAATTTGTAAATTTGTTTTTTAAAAAATCTTCGAGTTGTTTTTCAGCGCCCTTCCTGTTGACTGGAAACCAAATATTTTCTAAGTTTCCTGGGTGTTTATTAAAGTATTTGTTAATCAAATTAATTATGTCATTGTGATGTTTAGACGATTTAAATTTCAAGTTTTTTGGTGGTTCTACTCCTTTAGGAATTTTTTTTCTGTTCTCTTCATCAAAAGACCACTTACCTCCAATGGGTTTCTGATTTTCATCAACCAATATATCTAAACTTTTTCTAGCCTTTTGATAAAAAGAAGACATTCTGTAAACTTTTTTACCTTTAGCCATAGGTACAAAATCTTCTCTTTTAAATAAAAACATTGGCGATTTAACAAATGTTATTTCAATATTTTCTTTTTTTAAGTGTGAAACTAATTCAAGTTCAAATTCTTTATCTTCTATTTCAAACATATAAATATGGTTTATTTTTTTTGATTTTAAGAATTTAGCCAAAAATATGGAATATTTATCGTCGTCATCTCTTTCATCTAATTTAAAGTAATTGACTTTAATTGAATTTTTCGTTAGTTCATCTTTGTACTCTCTCATTGCTGTTAAAAATAAATATAGCTTCGCTTTGTGGTGTTTGAAATAAGTACACAATCCAAGGTCCTCGGCCATGAAAACTTCATTACAATTATTTTTCTTAAGTATTTTTGGATTAAAGAGCTGATTGCCAAGTATTATAAAAAAATTGCTTTCCATGTTAATCGAACATAGTTTACCATTGTAATGTACAAGTAATAAATCTATAGCCATGGGGGAAATATGAATCAAGATATCTTAAATAGTGGATTTATTCCAGAAGTTATTTGTGAACAACTACCTGGGGGCTTCGAAGATATAGAATTGCTCGCAGAAGAGTTACCAAAAGTTTTGGCTAACGAACAAATAACAGATAGGGTATCAAAGCTTGAAATAGAAAAAGATATCTCAAAACTATCTTTAAGCGAACTTGAGAGAGCAATGCTTCTTTATTCATATATTGGCCATGCTTACATGTGGGGAAAAAGTAAAGTCGAAAACGTAATACCTATTCAAATCTCAAAAACCTGGTATGAGATTTCACAAAAACTAGATAGACCTCCAATACTTTCTTATGCCTCATATGCTTTAAATAACTGGAAGATAGCAGACCCAGACAAACCATTTGATGTTGAAAATATATCAATTATGCAAAATTTTCTAGGTGGAGTAGATGAAGACTGGTTTATCATGATTCATGTTGCCATTGAATATGAAGCGAAAGAAATATTATCAAATTTGAAATCTTATTTTCTTGAAAAAAATTTAGATCAATCATATTTACTAAAAGCTTTAGATAGTATCAGAAAAATAAATTCGATTATGAACAGGATGCCAGAAAAATGTGATCCATTTATTTATTACAATCGAGTTAGACCCTACATATTTGGCTGGAAAAATAATCCTGCAACACCTGATGGTGTAATTTACGAAGGTGTTGATGCATACAATGGAAAATCACAGCTTTTCAGGGGAGAAACAGGTGCCCAAAGTTCAATTGTTCCTGCATTAGATGCTCTTCTCGGAGTTACTCATTCCAATGATCCTTTAAGAGAGTATCTTGATGAGATGAGACTTTATATGCCAAAAGAACATAGGGAACTATTAAATGGCTTAGATGAATGGTCAAATAATGAAAGAACAAAATTAAATATAAATGAAGAATCAGTTGAGATTATCAACGAATTAATAAAAGAGGTCCATACTTTTAGGGACAAGCACCTAGAGTATGCGAGAGTTTATATTTACGAACAGTCATTAACAAACAATTCGAACTCTAACATTGTTGGTACAGGGGGAACTCCATTCATGAAGTATTTAGACAAACATTTACAGGAGACAGTTCCAGCAAATGATTAAAAAGCTTGGAATTCCAAAAGAAGTAAAACAGGATGAAGGAAGAATTGCACTAATACCTGAGCACATTACCCAATTTACCCGTTTAGCAGATATTTTTGTTGAAACACAAGCAGGATTAGGGTCTGGATTTAATGATAAAGATTATGAGGATGCCGGAGCAAAAATAATACATTCTGCAAAAGAGCTTTATGAAATTTCTGAAATTATATGTAAAGTTAAGGAGCCTCAACCTCAAGAACTGGAATTGTTGAATTCATCTCATGTATTGTTTGGGTACCTTCATTTGTCATCAAATATATCATTAACAAAGGCATTGCTTGATAAAAAATTAACCGGTATTGCAACTGAAATGATTATGGATGGAAATGAATACCCCTTGTTGATTCCAATGTCGAGGATTGCAGGTAACCTAGCAATTCAGAAAGGTATGCAGTTTTTAGAGTATTCATCTCAAGGTAAAGGGGTACTTTTATCTTCAATTTCAGGAGAGAAAAATTCAAAAGTCACAATTATAGGTTGTGGTGAAGTTGGCCGAGCTTCAATACACAAATCTGTTCAAATTGGAGCTTCGGTAACTGCTATTGATGTAAACGAGAAAACTTTGGAGGATTTAAAAAATAAATACGGCGAAAATATTTCGACAATAATTAGTGGAACTGATGAAGCTGTAAATGCAATTAGATCAGCTGACTTAATAATCGGTGCTGTTTTACTTCCAGGCAGGAAGCCGCCAGTAGTCATAACAGAAGAAGACATTAGCGCAATGGAGAAAGGAACAGTCATTGTTGATGTTGCTATTGATCAAGGTGGTTGTGTTGAAGGTGTCACACCTAATACTCACAGTGATCCTTTTAAAATAAGAAACGGTGTAATCGTTTCGGCAATTGCAAACTTACCAGGAGCAGTTCCTAGAACCTCTTCCATTGAGCTATCTACAAATTTACAAAAATATGTTGATAATCTTTTAATTGAAAACTGGTTTGATGAATATAAAAATAATGAAAGCTTAAGACCTTCACTGCAAATACACAATGGACTTTTGTTATCAAAAGAGGTCGCAGATAGCTTAAGTTTGACTTTGTCTAAGCTAGTTTAGGCATCCATTTCTTTCTAGATTTACTAAAGCTATCTATTTGATCTGTGTACCCCAATGTTATATCAATTTTGTCTAAACCTTCAAGGATTCGTTTTTGAGAAAAATCATCTAATTCAAATGAAAATGCTATTTCTTCACATTGAACTGTTTTATTTTCTATAGAAATTTCTATGTTGGTACTTGGATTAGCTTCAATTTTCGCAAAAAGAGCATCTACATTTTCTTGACTTGTTTCTATAGGTACAAGACCGATATTGATTGAATTTAATCTGAAAATATCAGCAAATTTAGTTGAAATTATCGCATCAAATCCCCAATCTTGTAAGCCCCAAGGTGCATGCTCCCTAGAAGAACCAGTTCCAAAATTATCTCCTGCAACCAAAACTTTTGATCCTTGATATGCTTCATTATTTAAGGGAAATTCAGGCTCTTTCTTCCAATCATAAAACAAGAACTCACCATAACCTGAGCGTTCAACACGCTTAAGAAATTGTTTTGGCATTATTTGATCAGTGTCAACATTAGACATATTAAGTGGAAGCATTGTTGAATTAATAGTGCTTAGTTTCTTCATCTACAGGCTCCTTATATCAACAAATTTTCCATATAAAGCTGCAGCAGCTGCCATTTTTGGACTCACTAAGTGGGTTCGCCCTCCAGCACCTTGTCTACCTTCATAGTTTCTATTTGATGTAGAGGCACATCTTTCACCGGGACTTAAAATGTCTGGATTCATTCCTAAACACATTGAGCAACCTGCTTCTCTCCAGTCAAAACCGGCTTCAATAAAGATTTTGTCTAACCCTTCTTCTTCCGCTTGTTTTTTAACAAGTGTTGATCCAGGAACAATCATCGCGCCTATTGTCGATGAGACTTTTTTTCCTTTTACTACTTCTGCAGCTTCTCTTAAATCTTCGATTCTTCCATTGGTGCAGCTACCAATAAAAACTCTATCTAATTGGATTTCATTAATTTTTTCTCCAGGCTTTAAATCCATATATTCCAAAGCTCTTGATGCCGCTTCTTTTTCAGATTCTTCATTAAAATCATCTGGATGAGGAATGGTATCGTTAACAAAAATTACCTGTGAAGGATTTGTTCCCCATGATATAGATGGTTCAAGTTCATCAGCGTTTATTGTTACAACTTTATCAAACTCAGCATCTTCATCAGAATATAAATTTTCCCATTCAGCAATTGCATCATTCCAGTCAGAACCCTTAGGAGCATAATTTTTCTCTTTTAGATAATTGAAAGTTACCTCATCTGGAGCAATCATTCCTGCTCTAGCTCCTCCTTCAATTGACATATTGCAGATAGTCATTCTGTTTTCCATGCTCATATTTTGAATAACATCACCTACATATTCAATAACATGACCGGCTCCACCACCAGTTCCAATTTTTCTGATTATTCCTAAAATTATATCTTTTGGTCCTACACCTTTAGATACATCTCCAATTACTTCAACTTTCATTGTTTTGGGTTTTTCCATTGCTAATGTTTGTGTAGCTAAAACATGTTCTACTTCTGAAGTCCCTATACCAAAAGCTAGTGCACCAAACGCTCCATGAGTTGCTGTATGGCTATCACCACAAACAATTGTCATTCCTGGTTGGGTTATTCCTTGTTCTGGTCCAATAACATGTACGATTCCTTGGCGTGGATCATTAATGCCAAATAATGTAACTCCGAATTCCTCACAATTATTTTCTAAAGCTTCAATCTGGATTTTAGAGAGAGGATCTTTTATTCCCAGTAGCCTATTTGAAGTTGGGACACCATGGTCTACTGTTGCAAGAGTCATTTCAGGATGTTTAACTTTTCTACCAGCAAGTCTCAAGCTATCAAACGCTTGAGGTGATGTTACTTCATGTACAAGATGTAAATCTATAAATACTAAATTTGTACTCTCATCTATAGACGCAACTAAGTGACTATCCCAGATTTTTTCAAATAATGTTTTTCCCATTTCAGATATAAATTATATATTTTTTTCTACATTTAATCTATAGGGATGTTTTTTGTTTTATCAATTAATTTTTGAGATAAAAGTTTAGGTGCGGTCAAAAAGAGAATAAACATAAAAATACCACTTAATAAAAAGGGAAATCTTAGAGCAAATTCTCTTGAAAATGAACTATCAAGAATTTTAACGATAGCACCTCCAAAAATTGCACCTATGGGATTTAATCCAAGTGCTAAAAGACGGTAAACGCTATTGACCCTTCCTAATAGATTGTCTGGAATCAATGCTTGTCTTATTGAAACTGCTTGAACATTCCACAAAACACTTCCAAAGCTACTAAGTCCGAATGATCCAGCAACAATAAAAGGATTTGTTGTTACATAAGGTGCAAACATTCCAATTCCAAATAAAGCAACAGAAATCAACAGAGTTTTAGATTCTTCCAATCTAGCATTTACTTTGTTTGCTACCTGACTTCCAACTAAACCACCAATAGCTGCACCGTATGCAAGAAAAGAGTACTGGATAGCATTCAAGCCTATTAACTCTTGAGCGAAAAGAATCATTATTGGGAATTGCATCGAACCAAAAAAATTCGCAATCCCTGTGTAAATAGCCAACCTTTTTAATAACGTATTATTTTTAAGCCACTCCACTCCTTCTTTAATCATTTCTGATGTATTTTGTTCTTTATTAATACCTTCAGGCCTTTCAAACTTACCTTTTATTCCAGTTATGAAAAAAACAGATACCAACATTAATAAAGTGTCAAATATGAAAGGTGTAATTAAACTGAAGCCAATTAAAAAACCACCAACAGGTGTTCCAAGAAAGCTATTAGTAACGATTTCGATTCCAAATAATCTTCCATTTGCCTTAGGTAGATTATCTTTAGACACTATTTGCGGCAGGAATGCTTGAGCAGCATTATCTCTTGTTACCTCTAGTAAGCCAAACATGATTGCCAGTAAATATGCAGCCGATATAATTAAAAATTTTGAATCAAATTGAGGTTCATCGAACTGAACTACTTTTGGTATGTTATCTAAATTTATATAAATTAGAATTATAAATATTGCAGTTAAAAATACTTGACCCAACCTTGTGTAAATTAAAATTTTCTGACGATTAAATTTATCTGCAATTACTCCCGCATACAAAACAAAAATCAAACGAGGTAAGTTAACTAATACAGAGACAATTGAAATTAAAAGAGGATCTCTTGTTAAAAGCGAAAACAACCATGGATAAGCAAATCCTGCTATTCCGTCTGCAAGATTACTAAAAGTTGATGCAGTCAATAACAAGTTAAAGTTTTTATTTGATTCTTTTTTCATATTTCTATTTTCTTATCATTTAATCTATGCTCATTTAGAATAAAACATCATGGAAACAATTATTGAAAAGTTTTTAGAAATAGCGATTATATTAGTTGCCGCTAAGTTCGGTGCTGAATTAATGAGAAGAATTAATCAACCTGCAGTAATAGGAGAGTTAGTGATCGGAATCATTATTGGTTATTACGGACTTGGCCTCCTTCCACATTTTGAATCTGGAGATGTTGTGTCTACTTTAGCTGAGATTGGTGTAGTTCTTTTGCTGTTTGAAGTAGGATTAGAAACTAATTTGGACGAGTTTATTGAACTAGGCTCAACTTCTCTTCTTGTAGCATTGATAGGTGTTGTAGCACCGTTTGCTTTGGGCTTTGGCTCAATCTATGCACTCAATTTAGGAGGAGAAGATCAGTTCGGAATAGCTTTATTCGTAGGTGCGGCAATGACCGCAACCTCTGTAGGTATTACCGCTAGAGTGTTTGGAGATTTGGGCGCTTTAAAATCAAGAGAAGCAAAAACAATTATCGGAGCAGCAGTTGTAGATGATATTTTAGGTTTATTAATCCTTACTGTTGTTGCAGGAGTTTTAGGAAGTTCAGGAGATTTCTCAATAGTTGATCTTGGGATAATCAGCGCAAAGGCAATCGGTTTTTTAGTTGCAGTAGTAATTGTTGGAAGAAAGCTTTCAAAACCAATATTTAACTTCTTTGTAAAAATTCCATCTCCAGGAACATTTGTAACAGGCAGTTTCATTTTTGCAATGCTTCTTGGTGCAGCAGCCCACTTTGTTGGACTTCATCCTATTGTAGGTGCTTTTGCTGGGGGCGTAGTTGCTGGTGAATCAGGCATGACTCATAGAATTAGAGATGAGATGAAGCCTCTAAATTTTTTACTCGTTCCAATATTTTTTGTATATATTGGTTCAGAAGTAAATATTCAAACTTTAGCTTCTCTTGATGTATTTTTATACGGAATGTTGGTAAGTCTTTTAGCGTTTGTTGGTAAATATGTATCAGCTCTAGGAGCTATGGGCAAAGGATTAAATACTTCTTTAATTGGAATTGGAATGTCTCCAAGAGGAGAGGTTGGTCTGATATTTGTTGCTGTAGCTACAACCACATTATCAGACATAATTACAGGTGATATTATCTCAATAATTATTTGGATGGTCATAGTAACAACAGTTATCGCTCCTATATTACTTAATAGAATACTGCAAAAAGTGCCTTCATCTGAGAGAGATGATGATGAAAGGTTCGAAACTCCAGTAGTAGAGTAATTTTTTACTACAAAATAATTTAACTTTATTATTATTAATTTGTTCAAAAAAGGGGAAAATTAAATGTTATTAAACTACCAAGGTTCAATCATTGCAGCCTTGCTCGGACTTGGTCTTGCAGCATATTTTGCTAACAGAATACTTTCAATAGAGGTAACAGATAGTAAAGTTCAAAGCCTATCCGATGCGATAAGAAAAGGTTCAATGGCATTTCTTAAAAGACAATATTCCTGGGTAAGTATTTTTGTTGTAATTCTTGCAGTTCTAATTTCAACCTTAACTGATTGGGGCTATCCATATGGAGCAATAGCATTCATCGGAGGTGCTCTTTTTTCGTCACTAGCAGGATTTATCGGAATGAGAATTGCAACAGCTGCTAACGGTAGAACTACAGAAGCTGCAAGAGACGGAGGTACACTCAAAGCTTTACCAGTGGCGTTCAGAGGTGGAGCAGTAATGGGATTTTCTGTTGCTGGACTAGGCCTTCTTGGTGTGGCATTAGGTTACTGGGTATTTATCGACATAATGGATTTAGAAAATGGATATGATATTTTAGCTGCAATAGGCTTAGGAGGATCTTCAATTGCTCTCTTTGCCAGAGTCGGTGGCGGTATCTATACAAAAGCAGCGGATGTTGGTGCTGATTTAGTTGGAAAAGTAGAAGCAGGAATACCCGAAGACGATCCAAGAAATCCGGCAACAATTGCAGATAATGTTGGAGACAATGTTGGTGATGTTGCAGGAATGGGTGCAGATCTTTTTGAAAGCTATGTTGGATCTCTAGTTGCACCATTAGCTTATGCAGCAATTGTATTTGCTGGAACTGATGTTTTACCTTCGCTACTATTTTTCCCGCTAGCAGTAGGAACTATTGGTATGTTGGCATCTATCGTCTCCTCTTTTCTTGTAGTACCTAAGGAAGGCAAATTAGCTCAAGCACTTCACAGAGGAACCTACTCAGCTGCAGGAATAACTGCTATTGGTGTGTATTTTCTATCAGATACGATGTTTGCTGATTTTTCAGAAAACCCAATGGGATTATTTATATCAGTTATCATCGGTTTGCTCGTTGGTATTACAGTTGGTCAAATATCAGAATGGTTTACCTCTGACCACTATTCAATTGTTAAAAATATTGCAGATCAAGCTAAAACTGGACCAGCGACAGTAGTTTTATCTGGAATTTCTGAAGGAATGCGATCTGCTGCATTCTCTGTAATAGTAGTTGTTATTGGTGTTGGTGGAGCTTACACATCTGGAGCATGGGCTTTAGGAGAGTCTGGGGGAATTTATGGCGTTGCTGTTGCAGCAATTGGTGTTTTGGCAACACTCGGAATAACTGTTGCAGTTGATGCATATGGTCCTATTGCAGATAACGCAGGTGGTATTGCAGAAATGGCCCATCTTGATCCTGAAGTTAGGAAAGCTACAGATGAACTCGACTCATTAGGAAACACAACAGCTGCAATTGCAAAGGGATTTGCAATTGGGTCTGCTGCTGTAACAGCATTAGCTTTATTCTCTGCATTTGTGCAAAGTGCAGGTCTGACTGAACTTGATATTACGCAGGTAGAAGTTACAGCAGGATTGTTTTTAGGTGGAATGTTTCCTTTCTTATTTGCTGCAATGACAATTAATGCAGTAGGAAGAGCTGCATTTAAAATGATTGAAGAAGTCAGGCGTCAATTTAGAGAAATACCTGGATTGCGTGAAGGAAAAGAAGGTGTAACTCCTGAATATGAAGAGTGTGTTGATATTGCAACTTCAGCAGCTTTAAAAGAAATGCTTCTTCCAGGCGGTCTTGCAATTGTATCGCCTTTAATTATTGGTTTCTGGAACAAAGAAGCTCTTGGCGGCTTTTTAGCTGGTGCCTTAGTAACAGGATTCTTACTTGCAATATTTATGGCTAACTCAGGTGGCGCATGGGACAATGCAAAAAAATATATTGAAGCTGGTGGCGGCGCTGGTAAAGGATCTGAAGAACATAAAGCCGCAGTAATTGGCGACACTATAGGTGATCCATTTAAAGACACCTCTGGTCCGGCAATGAATATTGTTATAAAAGTTATGACTATAGTAAGTCTGATATTCGCTTCTGCGTTTTAAAATTTAATTGAAAACAATTCATTTTGTTCGTCATGGAGAAACAGAGCAAAATAAAGATGGAATTTGGCAGGGTCATACAAATACACAATTAAGTAAAATTGGAAAAGCTCAAGCCAAGCTTTTGTCAGATAGATTAAATTTAAAAAATCAAACAGTTTTCACCTCAGATCTGGCTAGAGCAAAAGAAACTGCTTATTTCTTATCAGATTCACCAACGGTAAGAGAAAATTTAAGAGAAATAAATGTTGGAGACTTCACAGGAAAGTCTGTAAAAGAAACTTATTCAGATAATTTAGACATATTTGATGCTTTACAAGATGACACGTATGTTTTTCCAAATGGAGAATCTGTTCAGGAGTTTAAACAAAGAGTCCAACAAGAGGTTGATTATATTTTTGAAAATATTGATGAAGACTCTGAATGCATAGTAGTTACACATGGTTTCTTTATTGGTACAGCTATAGGCTTAGTTTTAGGGTTTAATCAGTATCCATATCCAATTGGCAATATTCAAAATACATCTGTTTCTACAGTTATAAAAAGAGACTCTGTAATGCAAGTTAATAAATTCAACGATGCTATTCACCTACCTAATTCATATATTGATTATCCAGCTAAAGATAAAAGTAGGATTTTAACTTTTATTAGACACGGTCAGACCGATTCTAACACTCAAGGCGTATGGCAGGGTCATGTTGACAATCCTTTAAATACATATGGTGTTGAAACTGCAAAAGAACTCAAAGGTAAATTTTCAAATTATGATTTATATTTATCTTCATCATTTAAAAGAGCTTTTGAAACTATCTCATTAATAGTTGATGATAAAGATATAATCGCAACTGAACTTTTAGCTGAAATGGACTTAGGTCAGTGGGAAGGTTTAAGCACATCAGAAATAATGGAAAATTATAGAGAAAATTTTATTCAGTCCTTGTTCATTAACTTTAGAGTTAAGTACGGAATAGATGGAGAGTCAATGAATGATGCCGGCATTAGAGTTAGAGATTTACTAAACGATTATGATAAAGCCAAAATGTTAGTTGCTAGTCATGGCGGTACTATTAAAGCTGCAATTACAACCTTTTTAAACTGTCCAGAACTAAAAGCTGCTTCATCATTTACGATTCCGAATAATTTAGGAGTATCTTGTTTGGAGGTCAAGGACAACAAATATTCTTTATGGTCGTATAATGTAGGAAAAATAGGATATGAAAACATTAGTTATAACGAATGATTATTTTCCAAAAAAAGGTGGAATTTCTACTTACATAAAATCTTTTGAAGACCATCTTGAATTTGAAAAAATAATATATGCCCCAAATTGGGCAGAAGGACCTAATGTTGTTAAATCTAAATCAAGGTTTATCTTTGGTAGTAGAACTCATTTAAGAGAAATTAATCAAATAATTAATCAGCACAACATCGAAATAATTTTACACGCATCAAGCAATCCACAGTTCTACTTGGTTAATAAATTAAAAAATTTTGGATTGAAACAGTATATGATTATTCACGGAGCGGAATTCAATGTGATTGATTCGATTCCAATTGTCAAAAAAATATTTAGAAGATCACTTGAATCCTTAGAAAAAATATTTACTGTTAGCTACTTTACAGGTAGAAAATTGCAAGAAATTACTTCAACTGAGATTGTACTTATGGGTGCAGGTGTAGAAAAAAATGAATATCAAAAAGAATTTAATGAAAATGAAAAATTAATTGTAGGAGTAAGTAGTCGATTTGTATCCAGAAAAAAAATTGATTGGGTTATTGATTCTTTAAATGATTTACAAATGGATGGATATGACGTTACATTAAATATTTTCGGTTATGGAAAACTAGAAAAGTATTTAAAAAAACTTTCCGATATTTCATCTCAAGAGGTAAATTTTTACTCAGATGATGATGAAAATGCGTTGGATAGTTTTTACAAAGACTTAGATTTATTTGTCATGCCTGCAAAATCTAGATTTTTTGGAAGAGAATATGAAGGTCTCGGGTTAGTTTATTTAGAGGCTGCAAGCTATGGATTACCAGTTCTTGTTGGAAGTTCTGGAGGGGCTTTCGAAACTATTATTCCTGGAAAAACTGGTTTTATTGTTGGTTCAAGAAACGAAATATATGATGCTATTAGATATTTCTATGAAAACAAGGACATGATTAAAGATTTTGGAAGTAATTCAAAGTTATTTGTCGAAGAAAATTTTTCATGGGAATCTGTAGTTGAAAAATTTAAAATAAACACTAACTAGATTCAGTATCTCCAAACAATTCAAGAACTTCTGAAGGGGAAACAGTTAGAGCTTTTCTTGGACTTTCAAGTGGTTTGTTTTTTTTCTCAAAAAGAATTTTGTTAATAAGATTATCTTTAGTTGCATCCTCAGGCTTCATTCTGAATCTTCCTCTATAAAATACAATCTCTAACGATTTGGCAAGTTCAACTAAATTTTCTTTCGATAATGTCTTTATATCTTTTTCATTAAGTTCAAAATGTTTAGAAATTTTATCAATCATACTTTCTTTGCTTGCATTTTTTGGAAGTTTCAATATTTCACCACCAAGAAAATTAGATATTTTTCTTGATTTTTCATTTTCTATCAACTCTCTTATTTCATCCTTCTTCATTTCCGCTAATTCCGAATTTTCAAATACCGTTCTGTCTCGTTGTTTCATTGCATAACCTCCATAGGGTCCAACTGCTGCAGAATAAGTCCATTCATTTAACGATGTGACATATCTAGGATTTTTAGCTGATAGCGAAAATCTTTTAATACATTCTTCTTCTGTTAATTTATCTGGATCTTCATCTTCAAAAATAGGTCCAATTAAATTTTTATAAACGCATTTTTCTTGCCTTACACCTTTTTCTTTTATTCCATGTTGTATATAAAAACTTCCATTTGGTCCAAGTTTTATAAATATAGATGAAGAACATTCAGGGCATTTTGCAACTATTCTCTCTTTTTTTAAGCTTTTCTCTTGTTGGGCTTCAACTTCACTTATATATTCAGCTTCTATTTCTTCTATGGTTATCTCGGGGGGTAATCCAACCTTAAAATCATCATCTCTCAATAAATATGGATATGGTATTTTCCCCTGTATTCTTCCTGTTTTTACGACATACCTTGATTCAAATGGTAATTTTACAGTAGTCAAAGCCAGTGGGTCTTGGACTCCATAATCTTCAACGTGGCTTTTGATTGTCTCATGAGATTTCTCGAGAAATTCAATTTTTGATTCCTCTGGATTTTTACTTTCAAGAATTAAATCTAAATCATCTTCCATAGTTTTTGAGAACTCATAATCAATGTATTGATTGAAATAAGGTTTCATGAAATTATTGATTAAAGCCATAGCTAGAATTCTTGGTTTCAGACTAGATTCAGAATTTATAAATACGGAAGTAATGCTTTCAATAATTGACACATATGTTGATGGCCTACCTATACCTAATTCCTCCAATTTATTAATAAGTGAAGTTGAAGAATACCTATTGGGAGGATTTGTATATTTTTCTTCGCTCTCTGATTCAATAATTTTTATTTCATCATTTTCTCTCAAGTCTGGAAGCTCTTGAGACTTCTCTGACAAATCTTTAATTAAATCCCTGTAGCCACCAAATATCCAAGTTGTTCCTGAGATTCCCAAAATTAATGGAGAGTAAGTATTTTCTTTTGCTTCTATTTCAATAGTTTTCGTAATTCCTTGAGCATCAGTCATCTGAGATGCGACTGTTGTGTTAAAAATTAAACTGTAAAGCTTGTACTCATCGCTGTCCTCTTTATGTGTTTTCAGTAATTCTTGAGGAGTAGTAAAGCTTTCACCAGAAGGCCTAATTGCTTCATGAGCTGCTTGCGCATTTTTGCTGTCACCATATAGATTTGGAGAATCAGGTAAGTGTTTTTCAGAAAAATTATCCTTAATATACGCTCTTGAGGCTTTAATTGCGACATCTGATAACCTAATTGAATCAGTTCTCATATATGTAATTAAACCTTCTTGGTAAAGTCGCTGGGCCACACTCATAGTTTTTCTTGGCTGAAAACCTAAATTACTTCTTGCGGAAGATTGTAAACTTGTTGTTTTAAATGGCTTTGGAGGCTTACCACTCCGAGACGACTCTTTAATGGATGAGATTGATGCAGTTTGATTTTTTAATATACTAACTATTTCGTTAGCTTCATTTTCATCTAGGTATTTTTTATCCTTACTAGTCTTATTTCCTTTTTCATTAAAATCCGAAGATGAAGCCAACCTCTTTCCACTAACTCTTTTAAGATTTGCTGTAAATTCATAATCATTACTTTTACATAATGCCTTGATTTCAAAATATTTTGATTTTACAAATTTTAGTCTTTCTTCTTCTCTCTCAACAATTAACCTGATAGCAGGACCCTGGACTCTTCCTGTAGAGATGAATGCTCCTCCAAGATCCCTAACTTTTGGTGAAATTTCATATCCAATCATCCGATCAAGAGTTCTCCTAGCCTCATAAGATTTAAATTTGCCAATATCAATAGTTTCAGGATTATTGATTGCGTTTGTTACTGCTGCTTCTGTAATTTCATTGAACTTAATTCTCTTTGGTTCACTTTTGAGTTCAAGTGATTCCATCAAATGATATGCAATAGCTTCACCTTCTCTATCATCATCAGTCGCTAGATATACATCCGACGCTTCATCTGCTATGTCTTTTAGTTCTTTAACAATTGCTTTTCTGTCTTCAGGTATTACATATATATTCTCAAAATTCTTAGGCTTAACAGCACCCCACAAGATTTCCTTATTGGAATAGCTAGCAGGTATAGCTTTAGCATTACGTGGAAGATCCCTTATGTGGCCAACACTTGATTTAACGATATATTCAGAACCTAGAATCTTAGAAATAGTTTTTACTTTTGTTGGCGACTCAACAATAACTAAAGGTTTTGACATGTCCTTATTGATAACACTATTTTTGTCATATGTACAGGATTTAAGAAAAAAAGTATTCTAAACATAAACTAGGATGGGTATAAGGCAATGAAATCAATAAAAATATTTTCAAAATCTCAGTTCTCAGTTCTATGGTGGTCGGGCACTTTGTCAAGCTTTGGAGACTGGGCAACATTATTTGCTTCTGTCGCATTAGCAAGTTCTTTAGGATCTGAAGGCGGCAATTCTGAGCTTACCGCCGTTATTCCAATAGTTGCAAGGATAATCCCTGCGCTCATGTCATCTTTCGCAGGAATACTGGCTGATAGGTTTAATAAAAAAAATGTGATGATCATATGTGATCTATCAAGAATGGTTATAGTTCTAGGGCTTTTTTTTACAACTACCTTAATTCAACTTTTTCTTATAAATTTTTTATCTGAAATTTTTTCCCTTATCAGACAACCTTCAAGAGAATCAGTAGTTCCTGAAGTAGTTGACAATGAATATTTAGTTAAAGCAAATTCTTTGTTTACAGTAGGCACATATGCGTCACTTCCACTAGCTTCATTAGCTTTTGGTGTAATTTCTGATAATTCTTTAATTGAAGGAATTGTTTCTTATGGAAATGGTTGGAATGGGTCTGTAATATTTGTAATTGATTCGGTCACTTTTTTAATTTCATCATTTTTACTTTTGTATCTTAAAACAGATTCTCCAAATAAAAATATAGAAAAGCAATCGAATGTTCTTGGTGATCTTAAGGAAGGCTTAAATTATTTTCTTTCTGTTCAAGAACTCAGAACAGTGACAACATCGATATCGTTAAGTCTTGTTGGGGCAGGAGCTCTTTTTGTTTTAGGAAACACATATTTGACAGAGTCACTTAAGTTTACTCAGAGCTCTTTTGGTTTTATGATTGCTTCGTTTGGGTTTGGGATTATTTTTACAATGGTAATTTTAAGTTACTTTGTAACCTCGTTCAGTAGAATTCCATTTTTTATTGGTATAAGCATGGTAATAACTGGCCTCTCACTTTTATTTGCATTTAACTCATCAGAATTTTCCACAATCTTATTTTTTATTTTTATTTCGGGAATAGGATCAGGATCTGTTTACTTATTAACTATAAGTTATCTTCAAAGCACAACAGATAAAAATTTAAGAGGAAGAGTATTTGGTAATTTTTATACAATTGGGAGACTGTCAATTCTACTTTCACTATTTATTTCTGGATTTGCCGCAAATTTTATTAATCAATATTTTGAGTTTGATGGAGTACTTTTTGTTTTAAGAATAAGCTCTGGGTTTATATTGCTTTCGGGTTTAATTACTTTTGTTAAAGGGTACAGAACGATAATTAAAGATTTTGGATTTGAAAATTCCAATTTTAACAAGTTAAGATTAAATCTTGATACTGATGAAGATGAACCATTATGAATTGTGACTATGTAGCTTTTGAAGGGATTGATGGATCTGGAAAGTCAAGCATCATTGAACAGCTTTCAAAAATTTTAGATAAGAACAAAATAGAAAATAAGATAGTCAGAGAACCAGGCGGAACTAAAGTAGGTGAAGGTATTAGGGAGTTATTATTAAGCCATGACTACAAAGTTGGCCCCCTCACAGAAGCCTTATTATTTTGTGCTCAAAGATCTCAATTAGTAAACGAGCTTATAAAACCATCAATTCAAAATGAAATAAAAATTTTGTCAGATAGAAGTGCATATTCCTCTGTTGCTTACCAGGGTATTGGAAGAGAACTGGGCTATGAAAAAATCTATCAGTTAAACGATATTGCTATTGGAGGTTTCTGGCCAGAAAAAGTTGTTTTACTTGATATTGATCCATTAGTTTCTTTAGATCGTCAAAAAGTTGCAGACAGAATTGGTAGTGACAAAATAGAGTTTTTTCAAAATATAAGAGAAGGATATTTGAGGCTTTCAGAAGAATTTTCGGACAGCTTCTTAGTATTAGACGCTGAAAAAAATTTAGAAGAAAATTTGATGAAGATATGTAACTGGTTAGGAATTGACAAAGCTTAATAAATCACTTGAAAAAGAACTAGATGGCGTATTCCATGCCTATCTTCTGTTTTCAAACTCTTCAAGAGAACTTATCAAACAAGCAAAAAAATTTGCGGGCCTTATTGCGTTTAACGATGAATCTATAGATGCCCATCCAGATATTAAAATAGTTGAATCTGACAATCTTCGTACATTAGGTGTTGAAGATATTAGGACAGTTATAACACAAGATAATCTTTCTCCAATTGAGGGAAGATATAAGGTCGTCATATTTCCACCACTAAAATCTTTGACTGAGGAAGCATCAAATGCACTATTAAAGACCATAGAAGAGCCATCAAAAACAAGTGTATTTTTGATACTGTCTACTGGGAATTTTTGGTCTCACAGTAGAGATGATTCAAACAATATGATTCTCTCAACTATAAAAAGTAGATGTAGAACTATTTTTGTAGATACTGATAAAGATATAAAGTTTAATTATTCAGATGAAGACTTTATTGATTTTTTAGATTTTGAAATAGTTGATGGAAATCAGTCTTTTAAAAAAATTTTAGACATTTTAAATATCCAAAAAAAAGAGTTAAGTAATTTGATCCACTCATTTGCTCTAGTAAACGAATGTAAGAAAGTCATTGATAATCTTGATGATGTATCTTTAACTCTTAATTCACTTATTGTTAGCTGTCTTGAGTACTTAACTAACTCAATAATCATTCAACAGAACATATCAAGAGAGATGTACGAATTTGCGGTCAAAGTTGAAATAGCTATGGCAGATATAAGTTCTGGTATGAGGCCGCAAGTAGTCTTAAGCAACTTGTCACTAGAGGTTTAATAATATGAACAAATTAACCCTTTTAGGTACAGGTTGTCCAAGTCCAAGTCATTTAAGATATGGACCAAGTAGTTTAGTGTCCTATGAAAGAACAAATTATTTAATTGATGCTGGTTCGGGAGTCACTCAAAGGCTTAGTGAAGCAGGAATAAAGCCAGGAGAAATAGACTATTTTTTTATTACCCATTTACACTCAGATCATATTGTTGACTTATATCAATTATTTATATCTGGTTGGCACACTGGGCGAGAAACTAAATTTAAAGTATTTGGCCCGAAAGGTCTTAAAAGCCATTTCGACAAAATCTTTGAAGCTTATAAAGAAGAATTAGATTTACGAAAAGAATGGGAGAAAAGACCTAACATAGAGGGATTAGCATATGAAATTACCGAAATTAATAATGAATTAAAAATTAAGCTTGATAACGCAACAATTGAAAGTGTAAAAGTGGACCACCATCCTGTTGATCCTGCATTTGGGTATAAATTTATTCTCGGACCAAAAAATATAATTTTTTCTGGAGATACTCGATACTGTGAGGTTCTAGAAAAATCTTCAAAAGATGCCGATATTTTAGTACATGAAGTGTTTGTGGGTTTGGATTATGATCCAGTACGAATGTCATCGGACACGATTGAAAATATAAGTGATTATCATACCACCCCAGAAGAAATTGGGGTATTAGCCAGTAATGCAAGTGTTAAAAAATTAATCTTAAACCATTTTGTACCTCCTGTTTTTGATGAAGATGTATTAGTAGAGAGAATTGCTAAACATTTTGATGGGGAAATTGTAGTTGGTAAAGATTTGATGCAGTTTGATATCTAATAGAAATATGCTTTTTTCTTTTTAAACTTTAATTTTAAATTGTAAAATATTTACATGACAGTTCCAGTAATTCCAAGCCTTCCTATCATTGGTCATTCTTTACCTTTTCAGCGTAATGCGCTTAAATTTACTTCTGAAATGCAAAAAAAATATGGAGATGTATTTCAGATTTCATTGTTAAATGAAAAGTTTATTGCACTTTTAACCCCAGAGGCTACAAAAGATATTTTTTTAGATAAAGACGATCTATTTTCTTCCAAGGAAGGTTGGGCTGTATCACTAGGACCAACTTTTGAAAATGGGTTAATGTTAAGAGATTTTGATGATCACAAATATCATAGAACTTTACTGCAAGATTCTTTTCGACACGATGCAATTCATGGATATTTAGAAATCATTCAACCAATTATTAATCAATGGGTAGAAAACTTAAAGAAAGCGGGGAGTTTTAATTTGTATCAATCTGTTAAACAGCTCATGTTTGATATTTCTCTAAGTCTTTTTTTTCTTGATGTAAAACAAGACGAATCTGAAAAGTTAAACAAACTTTTTATGGATTCAATTGCCTCTGCAACTTCTGCAATAAGGTGGCCACTGCCATTTACCAAAATGAAAAAAGGACTTAAAGCACGTGAGTTTTTGCTTGATTATTTTGAATCAAAAGCAGGACTTATTAATGATGACAGTAAAAAGACTTTATTTGCTGAATTAGTAAATACAAATAAAGGGGATGCGGGGTTAACAAATTTTGAGATAGCTGAACATATGATTTTTTTACTGTTGGCAGCTCATGACACTACAACTATCACTCTTACAAATTCAATTTATAGTTTGTCTCAAAATGTAGATTTCAGGAATGACCTAATTAAAGAAGCAAATGAAGTTAATCATTCTGACATCTCCTCATTGAAGAATGGATTAGTAGGGGAATCAATATTTAAAGAAGCTATGAGATATTATCCACCAGTGCCGTTTTCAATCAGATATGTTGTAAGGGATACCGAAATTCAGAGTTACCCACTTAAAGCAGGCACTTATGTGACGATAAGCCCATTACTTTTACATCACGATGATAGGTACTGGGACAATCCAGATGCTTTTGATCCATATAGATTTATTGATCCAAACTATCATAACAAAGCTTATTTTCCATTTGCTGGAGGGGCTCATACATGTTTAGGTAAGTTCTTTGCAAGTTATATTTACAAAAATGTAATCTACAAATTTGTTCAAAATATTGACAATTTTGAGATAGATGAATCCCTTGAAATAAGGCCAACCCCGATACCACATCCAGTTAAAGATGTGCTTGTTTCAGCCTAAGATTCAATAAAATGCCAAAGATGTAAGCACGCAATAGTTTTATAAGGGTCCCACTTTTTTGCATATTTATCATATTTTTCAAAATCGCTAGTTTTTTTGACCATTTTAAGTTCTTCCATTGCGACCCTTATAGCAGCATCTCCGCTAGAAAAAATATTTTTGTTTCTAACACAAAACATCTCAAACATTTCAATACTCCATTTACCGATTCCAAAAATTTTAATTAGATTATCGTATCGTTCTTCCTCGGACAGCCTATAGAGATTTTTAGAATTTGGATTTTGACTAAAGAACAACACTAACGATTTAATAGATTTAGCCTTGTTTTTACTTAATCCGAGGCTTTTTATTTGACTGACAGTAAGGTTTTTGAAACTTAAAATTTTAAAACTTTCTTCATTGAGTTGCTTTAACATTTTTTCTTTGATGCCTTTGGCAGCTTTTGTGGAAATGAACTGTGAAATAACAATATTTACTAATTCATTAAACGGGTCTATTTTTTTGATTGAAAATTGTAAATGACCGTTATTTTCAATAACTTTTCCTAATTTTGGATCAGTTTCTATCAAACTTTTTTCAGCTTTTGAAAAATTTTTATTCATTCAATATTTAACTTATTTAAATTTTTTAAATTGTAAAATAAAAAAACACTTACAGCAATTCCTACAAAAGATAAGCCTTTAAATCCAATTAGCAAGTAGCTTAAACCTAAAGATGTATGAGCTACAAAACTTCCTAAGAAAACAAAAGAGTCACTTTTTATGTTTAGAGGAGTTCTGTACTTGATTGAAAATTTTGAAATAGCTGCACTAATTGCAACATAATTAAAATTCCATCCAAGTCCTAATAGGTATAAACCTATTTTTAACGCAGTAGGTCCAGAATTAATTAAAGTAATTAAGCAACTTATAAATAAAATTACTGTTCCTACATATGTAAATTTCTTGTATCCATATTTATCTACATAATTTCCGAGAATGGGTGAAAATAGAAACATCCCTAAAGTGTGATAGCTAATAATAATTCCAACTAGCTGAACGGTTTCACCTATATCTTGTATATGCAATGGTGTAGCAGACATTATTACAACCATTGTGAAATGATTTAAAACTAAGAGAAGCGATAATAAGTTACCATTTTTTCTTTCAGAACTTTGATCACTTGATTCACTTTCTAAATCACTTGGGCTCCTTAAAATACTTTTTTTTGAAGTAAATGTGAACAGAGAGGCCGCTGCAAATAGCATTCCAACGAACGCAATTACATAACCAACGATTAGGTCAGAGTTAAATATATTTTCAAAAAAATTTGAATAGCTTCCAACCATACGTGGTCCAAATACAGAACCAAAAACTGAAAACCAAACTGCTAGAGACAATGCAGTAGCTTTAAATTTCGTACCTGCCACAAATGAAGCTGCGTACCTGGTTTGAAGTGTTGCTGATTGTCCAATTCCTAAGATGAAAGCTCCAAGCAAGAGAAGCAAAAAAGAGTCAATTATAAGACTATAAAACATAATTGCTCCCCCAAAGGCACCTATTAAAAAGGTAAAAGCCAGTGCATTAAGTTGAGAATTAGTTTTTGATATTAAATATATCATTCTTGTCCCAAGGACTGCACCACCCACTCCGACAGCATTTGGAAAGCCGACAAAAAGTGGATTACTAGATACCTCTCTTGCCGCCAGCACAGTAACGGTTATTGAAGCTATAAAACCTATCGAAGAAAAAGCTACTGATAAAAGAAGGCTTGATATTTTTTTTATCTCGCTGAACATATAAGAAGGTTACCTAATTTAGTAATTTAATCTTTTACATATGTCCTTTGAAAAAAAAATTTCTTTTATTACCATTAGGTTTGCATATAGAGAGGAAATCCTCAGCAACCTAGAATACCAACTAAGGTGCTTTTTGATGTGGTTTTACAACAAAAAATGGTATTTCCAAAACTTTTGCAAAAAATTTAATTGGAGGAAAAGTGACTAAATTTGTAACAGCTGAAACAGTTTCACCCGGCCATCCAGATAAAATTGCAGATTTGATCTCAGATTATGTCTTGACTAAGGCATTAGAAAACAACAGTTCATCAAGAGTTGCAGTAGAGACTTTTCTTACTGGTACAAAAAAAGGCGGTTTAGTTCTCGTTGGAGGAGAAATAAGTGAAATTGCCAATATTACAACAGAAGATGTAATCAACATTGTTAATGAAGCTTTAAATAAAACAATAAAAACGAGTTTCGAAGATTTTGATCTACAAAATTTATCTATTTTTAATGAGCTAACGCCACAGTCCGAGGAAATCCGCGCAGCAGTTGAAGACGATGAAGATCAAGGTGCTGGAGATCAGGGAATCATGGTAGGATTTGCCACAAATAAGACAGAATCATTTATGCCACCAACATTTGATAAATCAAGAAATATACAAAAAGACTTATGGGACCTTCAAAACTCAAATGAGTTGCTAGATCTTGATTCAAAAGTACAAGTTACAAGTGGAGGAGAGAAAACAAAAGTTGTTGTCTCAACTCAGCACCACAAAGATATCGACATGGAAGCTCTTCATAATGAAGTTTCTGAAATTGTTTCTAAACATGTTTCAGGAGAGTATGAATTAGATTTAAATCCGTCTGGCTCATTTGTCAAAGGAGGACCAGCTGGGGATACAGGTTTGACAGGAAGAAAAATAGTTGTTGACGCATACGGTCCTTCAGTACCTGTTGGTGGTGGAGCGTTTTCAGGCAAAGATCCTAGCAAAGTAGATAGATCTGCAGCTTATGCTGCTAGGCATTTAGCTAAAAATATTGTAGCCCATGAACTTGCAGAGGAATGCCTTGTGAGAGTTTCTTATGCAATTGGAAAAGCGGAACCTTATGAATTGACTATTGAAACTTTCGATACTCTTAAAGTTGATGAAAAGAAACTTAATGATTTTGTAAGAGCTTTTGATATGAAACCCGGTGCGATTATTGAAAGACTAAATTTAACAAGCGTTAATTATAAAACTGATACACTTTTTTCTCATTTTGGACATTCAAATAGAAACTGGGAAAAAATAGAAAATATTTAGTTAAATCAAAATACTTTGATATAATTTTCATAAGCATATAGAGAAGGTTAAGACCTCGGCAACCTGGAAGACTATCCAAGGTGCCTGAAGATGTGGCAGAAATGCAACTAAATAGTCAAAGTCCTTCTCCAAATTTAAGGAGAAATATATGAAGTTTAATTCAAAACTAATACATGCAGGTTGGGATTCTGATGAAAATTCTGAAGGATCAATAACAGTTCCTATTTACAGAACAACAGCTTATCAATTTAACAATACCGAACATGCTGCAAACCTATTTGGCTTAAAAGAGTTTGGCAATATTTATTCCAGATTAGGCAACCCAACAGTTGGAGCATTGGAAGCCAGATTAACAGCCCTTGAAGAAGGTGCTATGTGTGTAGCATTATCTTCAGGAACCTCTGCTGTTATGTACTCGCTAATCAACATCATGAGTCAGGGGGACAACTTTGTTACTGCTAATCAACTTTACGGTGGAACCTATACAATGTTTGATAATATCTTGCCAGAATATGGTATCAATTCTAAAAAAGTCGACATTACTGATTTAGAAGCTGTTGAAGCAGCAATTGATGAAAAGACTCGAGCAATTTATTGTGAAACAATAACCAATCCAGGATTAGTTGTTGCTGACATATCTGCTTTAGCAGATATCGCACATTCAAAGGGAATTCCTTTAATTGTTGACGCTACCTTCACAACATCAGCCATACTAAAACCCTTTGAATATGGTGCGGACATCGTTGTCTACTCATTAACTAAATGGATGTCTGGTCATGGAAGAGTTATTGCAGGTGCAGTGATTGAAAAAGGTGGCTTTGATTGGGGCAATGGTAATTTCCCACTTTATGATAAACCCGATACCAGCTATGGAGGTATGAGATGGGGCCATGACCTTGGTGATTTAGGAAATGTTGCATACTCACTCAGATTGAGAACAGTTCCTTTGAGAAATCTTGGTGCAAATATGTCTCCAGATACTGCTTTTGAAGTTATGAGTGGCCTTGAAACACTAGCTCTAAGAATGGAGCGTCATTGTGAAAATGCAATTAAAGCTGCGGAATATTTGACTGAACACGAGCTTGTTGAGTGGGTTAGGTTTCCTGGACTCAAAGATGATCCAGCATATGATCTGTCAGAAAAGTATTTAAAAGGTACTGGTGGAACAATGGTGGTCTTTGGGATTAAAGGCGGAAAAGATGCTGGACAAAAATTTATAGACAATTTAAAAATGTTCAGACATGTTGCTAATGTTGGAGACACTAGATCTTTAGCTATTCACCCAGCAACAACTACACATTCCCAATTAGATGAAGACCAACTTATTGCAGCAGGATCACCACCTGAACTAATAAGACTTTCAATAGGTATTGAAGATATTGACGATATCATTGAGGACCTTTCACAAGCACTTGAAAGTACAAAATAGCTTTAATAAGTTTTTCATTCCACAATTTACACTTGAAACGGGTGAGATACTTAAAGAGGTTGAAATTGCCTACTCAACATATGGAGAATTATCAAAAGATGGAAAAAATGGTGTCTTAATCTTCCATGCTTTAACTGGAAGCCAATTATTGTCGGGCAACTTTTCTAGTGAAGATTTTCCAGAAATTCCTTGGAATGAAGAACTAGAAACAGGTTGGTGGGACGAATTCGTTGGACCAAATAAAATAATTGATACCAACAAATACTTTGTTGTTTGTGCCAATTACTTGGGTGGGTGTTACGGCTCTACTGGTCCCAACTCTAAAAATTCCACCACAGGAGATAATTATGGATATGATTTTCCACATATTTCTTTTAAAGATATTGAAAAATCGCAAAAATTACTCCTAGACCATATTGGAGTCACCCATTTAGAGGCTGTAATTGGACCTTCTATTGGAGGGTTAATGGCTCTTGAGTTTTGTACTTTATATCCTGACTTTGTAAACAAGTTTATATCAATATCAAGTGGATATAAGCTATCTACTTTGCAGCTTTTACATAATCTTGAGCAAGGATATATATTAGATCTAAGTAAGGATTCAAGAAATCGTCAGAATGAATATCTATCTCTTGCAAGAATGATTGCTCATAAAACATATATTTCCTTGGAGTTGCTTTCTACAAGAGCTAAAAATAAAAGCTTATATAGTGAAGATACAATTGAGGGGTTTTTAGCTACTTCACAAGAATCTTATATGATGCATCAAGGCGAAAAATTCATTGAGAGGTTTACTCCAGAATCATATAACTCAATAATTAAAGGCTGGCAAAATTTTAATTTAGAAACAGAAAGCATATATAACCTAAAAGATATTAAAACCCTTGTAATTTCTGTTGATTCAGATGTCTGTTTCTATCCTGAAGAGCAAAAAGAATTTGTTGAAATTTTAAGAGAATATAAAATAGACACTGAATATAAAATCATCGAATCTACTAAAGGCCATGATTGTTTTCTTCTAGAGCCACAATTGTTTAAAAAAATAATTAAAAACTTCTTATAAACCTCGCGAAAAATAGATTAGTAAATATCTTGCATAAGAGTAAAAACTAACGTATATTTATAGAACACTATCGGAAAAGAAATCGCAAGATAGAAAAGAAGATAGAACAGAAAATCCCGAAGGGTCGCAAGATCAATCGGGATTTTTGCTTTCCACGGTTTATTTTCATGAAGTAAAATCAAATTATGGAGCTATATATTGTTGATGGTACATATGAATTATTTAGGTCGCATTTTGGTTACCCAAGTAGAATTTCACCAGGTGGATCTGAAGTTGGAGCATTAAAGGGATATATAACTCACCTCAACTCCTTAAAAAAACAATATAAATATTTGTGCGTATCTTTTGATTCAACAGTTGAGTCATTTCGTAATGAACTTTATGACGGTTATAAATCCAGTAACGATATTGATCCGGATATCCTTAATCAATTTCCTCTAGCAGAGGAAGTAACAAAATTACTTGGAATAACCCTTTTGTCTATGAAGAAATATGAAGCTGATGATGGAATTGCTTCGGTATGTGAACAATTTAGTGACAAAAATATAAAGATCATAATTGGGTCATTAGATAAAGATTTAATGCAATGTGTAAAAGGAGATGAAGTTGTAATGTACTCGACTAGGTATAAAACTTTTACAAACGATAAAGGAGTAAAAGAAAAATTTGGTATCTTGCCAAATCAAATACCGGATTTTCTTGCTCTTACAGGAGATAGTTCTGATGGAATTCCAGGAATGAAGGGAATAGGTCAAAAGACTGCAGCTTTGCTTCTTCAAAAATATGAAAATATTGATTCAATTTTAAATGATGTAGACAATTGGAAAAAGACAGTTAGAGGTGGTGAGAGGCATGCTGAAACTATATCTAACAATTTTGAACTTTTAAAATTATTTAAAGAACTAACAACACTAAAAAAATCTGTGAATGTTCCAAAAGACATTGAAGATTACAAAGTAAAAGACATAAATCAAAATAAGTTGATTAAATTTTCTGAAAAATACAGATTAAATATTTAGCAATCGGTAAATAAAAATCATTAAATTCTTCTTATTTCTAATTTCTTTTAGTAGTCTCATATTGTGAAAAAGTTTCTTTTAATTTTGGGTTTATTAATTTTGTTCTCTCCTGCAGGAATTGTAATTGCAGATGACCATACTGAAGGAGAAGTACCAACTCCTGCGATCGTGGTTGAAGAGCCACCAGAGCAAATTGAAGATGTAGCATGGACCTACAGATTTTTAATTCCAACAACTGTTGCTATAGCAACATTAGTAATTCTTGGAAACGTTATTCAATATTTCAGACAAGTAACTCGAAAAAGATATAAGGTTATAGAGAAATAAAAAAACTTTTTCTTTATGACAGATATTAAAAATAAGATACTCAAATTAGTTAATAAGAACAATGAATATGTTTTAGCACTTAGTGGAGGTGTTGATAGTGCGGTATTAGCTTCAATCTTTAATGAACTAAATCTGTCTTATAGAACAATTTTTGTTAATCATAATCAGAAAGATTCTAATTTATTACAAAAATCTGCTGAAGAAATTGCAAAAAATCTTGAAACAAGCCATGAAAATATAATTACAGATTTAGAAGAAAACGCCTCCGAAACAAAAATGAGAGAAAAAAGGTATGGTTTATTATTTGATAATCTTAAAAAAAATGAAATATTAGTAACAGGTCATCATAAAGATGATAAAGTTGAAACTTTTTTGATTAATCTATTTAGAGGCACCAGGCTAAAAGGGCTAACATCAATCAAAGCTGAAAATGAAAATTTATTAAGACCACTAATAAATACAAAGAAGTCTGAGATCCAAGATTATGCAATAAAAAATAATATTGCATTTACTGAAGACACTACAAACCAAAATAATGAAATTTCTAGAAATTGGATTAGAAATCAATTAATACCAGAAGTAGATGAAAGGTTTCCAGGAGAGATAAATAAAAAAATTTTCAATTTAATTTTGGAAATAGAGGTGCTGCTTGAAAATAAAGTAGAAGTAAGAAAATTTATTAAGTTTGCAAAAGGATATTTTGAAGTACCGCTTTTACTTATTCAGGAAAATGATTCAAAATCAAATTACTTAATTTCTTTAATCTCTTCATCTATTGGACAAAGTGGTCTCCAAGGAGATGATTTGAAAAAAATATTTTTATCAATTACTAGTGGAAGCCATGTAAGTTATCACAAAAACTGGGTGGTTTCTAATCAATCTGGTTTAGTTGTATTTATTGAAAAAGAAATGTGGAATTTAAATTCTGATGAAGACATGACTTTTGGTTATTTTAATTTTCAACATGCTACAAAATTTAATTATTCAAACAACTGGAAACTTGGAGTACCGCAAAATTTCGTGGAAAATTTCAATCTATCCTCAATCTCTAGTGGTGACAAGATTTCAATTAATGGTTCATCACAGAAAGTATCTGAGGTATTGAGGTCTTTTGGAGTTAAAGAACCTCTCAGAGAAGTTTGGCCTATTGCAAAAGTTGAAAATGAAGTCATATGGATTCCAGGGGTTAGAAAAAGTGATTTAGTAAAAGATTTTGATTCAGAAGACAACAAACATATAATTACAACTTCAATAGAAAAGAGCAATTTTGAAAGTATCTAAAGTCCTAATTGAACAAGATGAAATTGAACAAAAAGTTAAAGAACTAGCTGAAAGAATCAACAAAGACTACTTGGGAGAAGAACTTGTAATAGTTGGAATCCTAAAAGGTGCGTTTATTGTGATCAGCGACTTAGCAAAGCAGCTCAATGTAGATGTAACATTCGAATTTATGAGCATCCAATCTTATGAAGGAACAAAATCTACTGGTCAAATAAAAATTGATAAGGATTTAGATACAGATATAACTGGAAAAAATATATTAATTGTTGAAGATATTTTTGATACAGGTTTGACTATATCTCACTTAAAAAACTTGCTTGAATCTAGAAACCCAAAAACCATTGAAATATTGTGTATGTTTATTAAAAAAGATGTTGCAACTGAACCAGTAGAAATAAAATATTCAGGATTTGAGATAGGACCAGAATTTGTTGTTGGATATGGTCTCGATTATGAAGGAAAATATAGAGAACTCCCTTACCTTGGCGTTTTGTCATAAATCTCACTATTGCTTTTAAACTCAACAGTATTAAATTAAGAAGATGGAAAATAAAAAAGAAAACAAAAACAACAACAGGTCTTTTCTTCTTTATGTTGGGCTTGGTCTTTTAATATTTTTTGGAGTACAGCAATATAATTCAACTGTAAACTCACCAGAAAGTAAATCTTTCACAATATTTAAAAATGACATACAGTCTGGAAATGTATCTGAAGCAACTATAAAAGAACAGTCCAATCTTGTTGAATTTAAATTAAATAATGATGACACAATTTATCAAACAGAATATCCAGAAGGTTTTGAAGGAGAAGTCTTTCAACTCCTTGTAGATCAAGATATTATTTTGAACACAGACACAGAACCTGCAGGATTTCAGGACTACTTTTTTGCATTTTTACCTTGGCTATTCTTAGCTGCTTTCATGTTTTATATGTTTTCTCAGGTTAGATCAAACGGAAATCAAATAATGCAATTTGGAAAATCAAAGGCAAAAGAACTAGATGAAGAATCACCAAAGGTAACTTTTAAAGATGTCGCTGGTGTAGAAGAAGCTAAAGAAGAACTTGAAGAGATTAAAGAGTTCCTAAAGTCTCCAGAAAAATTTAATAAGTTAGGAGCAAAGATTCCAAAAGGAGTTCTACTTGTTGGACCACCGGGAACCGGAAAAACTCTTTTAGCAAAAGCAGTAGCAGGAGAGGCAGGAGTTCCATTCTTTAGTATTTCAGGATCGGATTTTGTCGAAATGTTTGTCGGAGTTGGAGCAAGTAGGGTTAGAGATCTATTTAAAAAAGCTAAAGAAGCATCTCCAGCAATAATTTTTATCGATGAAATTGACGCAGTTGGAAGAATGAGAGGGGCAGGTCTAGGCGGAGGTCATGATGAGCGGGAGCAAACATTAAACCAACTTTTAGTTGAGATGGATGGGTTTGAAGCAAATCAGGGCGTAATCCTTATGGCTGCGACTAATAGACCAGATGTTTTAGACCCTGCACTTCTAAGGCCCGGTAGATTTGATAGACAAGTCATTGTTGGTAGGCCAGATTTATCTGGAAGAACACAAATACTTAAAGTTCATGCAAAAGATAAGCCATTAGCAAAAAATGTCAATTTTGAAACATTAGCAAAACAAACACCCGGTTTTACTGGAGCCGATCTAGCAAATTTATTAAATGAAGCAGCTTTATTAGCAGCAAGAAAAAATAAAAAAACGATTGGTATTGCAGATATTGAAAATTCCATAGATAGGGTCATGGCTGGTCCAGAAAAGAAAAGCCAAGTAATGACCGAAGAAGAAAAATTAATTATCGCTTATCATGAAACAGGCCATGCCTTAGTTGGATGGGCTCTTCCTAATGCTGATCCTATCCACAAAGTTACCATTATTCCCCGTGGTCGAGCTTTAGGTTATACTCAAGCACTTCCTGATAGTGAAAAGTATCTTTCATCCAAAGCTGAGCTTAAAGATAGGCTTGCAATGTTGATGGGAGGTCGAGTGGCAGAAGAATTAATTTTTGCTGACCCTACAACAGGTGCTTCAAACGACATAGAAAAAGCTACAGACATTGCAAGAAGAATGGTTATGGAATTTGGGATGAGTGAAAAGCTAGGGCCAATGCTTTACGGAAAAGGATCTAATGAAGTATTTCTAGGAAGAGATTACGGAAGACAACAAGATTACTCCGATGAAATAGCTTCTTCTATTGACGACGAAGTAAGAAATTTGTTAAACGATGCACATGTAATTGCTGGAAAGATTCTGAAGAAATTTAAGAAACAAATGGATGCAATGGTCAAACAGTTAATGGAAAAAGAGACATTAAACAAAGACGAAGTAGCAGATATTTTTAAAACTATTGCAAAAGTTAAAATAACCGGTTCTGGAAAAAGCCTAAGGCTTGCTTAATGAGTTCTATAAATGAAACTAAGAGCAATATTGAGATTGCTCTTTTCGAATTTTTAAAAACAAAGACTGACAAATCAGAAGAGGAAATAATGAAACTTTCCAAAAAATTTCTTGAGCAAATAGAGTTAAAATTACACAAATCACACTTACCATCTGAAGTTTTAACTAATCTTGACAACGTAGAACATAATCAACCTATCTACTTAAAAGGAATAAATTTTGTTAGCTTATGTGAGCATCACTTACTTCCTTTTACAGGCTTGGTCAATATAGCTGTTTATCCAAATAGCAAAATAGCGGGAGTTTCTAAATTTAGTGAACTCGTAAATATACTTTCAAATAATTTAACTTTGCAGGAAACTCTAACAAAAAATATAGCAATTGAAATCCAAAATGCACTTGATCCTAAAGGAGTAATGGTAAAAATAAGTGCAAATCACATGTGTTCAAGTTTGTTAAATATTGAAAATTCCCAAACTGAATTTGAAACAACTTACAGTACTGGAATCTACGAAATCGACCACACGCTTCGTAATGAAGCCATATTAAATTTTTAGAAATTGTCCAATTGGAATCGTGCATTATCTTTAGATAATTCAAAAATATTAGGAATTATAAATTTATCTAATGATTCATTTTCAGGTGATGGTGTATTTAATAAGGACGCTAAATTAAATAAGTTATTGAATTCAGCAAAACAAAAAAATATCAATTTTATTGATGTTGGTTGTGCTTCAACAAAACCAGGATTTGATAGTGTTACAACTGAAGAGGAGATTAAAAGGTTAAATTATTTTATAAATATAAATCAAAATAAATTTTCATTTTCAATTGATTCATTTAATCCAATTGTTACAAAACATGCAGTTGAAAATAACTTTGAAATAATCAATGATGTAAGTGGCTTCATGAAAGAAGAAATGATTCGATTAGCCGTTGATTCAAAATCAAAAATCATCTTAGTTCATAGACATCCTAAATCAGAATCTTTGCATCATAAAATGATTTATAAAGATGTCGTGAAGGAAGTAAAGGAACACCTAAATTCAAAAATAAAATCACTAATAAGTTTGGGAGTTAGGGAAGAACAAATCGCAATTGATCCAGGTTTAGGGTTTGGTAAAAATTTGTCTGACTCTGTTGATTTATTGCTTAATATCAAAGAACTTAAAGACAACTTTCCCTTGATTGTTGGGTATTCAAAAAAGAAATTTATTAAAAATATTCCAATGTCAAATTCTGATTTATTTAAACACTGCGTTGATTCTGGGGTTTCACTAGTGAGAATGCATCTAACAAATTAGTAATTAGTGTAAGCTATTATTGTGTTTACAGAAAGGAATTATGGCTGGTTTAAAACCAAATGACTTTAACTGGATTATTGAAGGAAAACTAGCAGTTTCTGAATGTATTGGTGGTGGTGGATTAACACCAAGGAAAATTAGAAGAGAAGAAGAAATCCAGTGGATTAAGAGTCAAGGAATAAATGCAATTTTCTCTTTGTTAGACTCAGATTTCAATCTAAAAAACTACCAAGAGGTTGGATTTAGGACTTATCATTATCCTGCGGTTGGAGATCATCCGACAACTTCTCTTTATACTATTTTTGATGCGATAAAAGAAGCTTTATCAGACAAAGATATAAAATTATTAATCCATAGAGAAACTTTAGATGAATATGTACCAGGGATACTTGCTGGTTACTTAATACACTCTGAGCTTTTAAATGACCCAATTCTAGCAAGAACAATTCTTGAAAGAATATTGGGGAAACCACTCTCACCGGAATCTATCGCTTTAATACCTCCTCTAGAGTCATCTTTCGTTAACTTCGGTGCTGTTACTTATACTGCTACTACTACTAAACCAAAAACTGTTTCAGATACAAAACCAAAAACTGTTTCAGAGCTAGGTACACTAGACGAGTAAAATGTCATTTGACATAAATATTCATAAAATAGAATGCTTTGGGAAACATGGTATTTATGAAATTGAAAAGTCAAGTGATCAAAAACTCCAAGTAGATGTAAAAATTACTATAGATAATTTTCAAGGTGATGAAATATATGACACAATTAACTATGAAAACGTAGTGGATGATGTAATTGAAATTGTCAAAACCGAAAGCTACAACCTCATTGAGACATTATCAAAAAAAATTACACAAGATATTTATAAAAAATATAATTCCGAAAGTAATATAAAAATATTTGAAATCATTGTGACAGTTTATAAACCAGATACTATTTTGAAAGACAAAACAAATAATTTATCAGTTACTTACAGTGAAAAATTTAAATAGTATTTATCTTTCTTTAGGATCAAATATCGGAGATAGAGCTGACAACCTTACTAAAGCAATAGTGGAACTTTCTAAAAAAATGAAAATTGTTAAATCGTCCTCTATTTATGAAACAGAACCATTACTTTTTGAAAATCAAAATAGTTTTTTAAATATGATTTTGGAAGTTGAATACAAAGGGTCACCAGACCAATTGTTAGAAAGTATAAAGATAATAGAAAATGATATGGGGAGAGAATCCACATTTAGGTATGGACCTAGATTAATTGACATAGACATCATATTTTTTAACAATTACGAAGTTAATCAAGATAACCTGACTATTCCACATTATGACTGGAAAAATAGATTATTTGTAATAGAGCCTTTATATGAAGTTTTAGAGCTAGAGTTGAATAAATCTGAATATAAAATTAATGGTCAAAAAGTTAAAAGAGTAGGTAATATAAATTTGTAAGTACGGGCACCATATTTAGGGCACGATATGACAAGAATAATAAATGAAATCGATAAAAAAATATTTCTTGAAGAGAAATGTTTTATTCCAACAATGGGGGCATTGCATAAAGGACATTTGTCATTAGTTAAACTTGGAAAGCAGTCTACAAATGGCAAAACAATTGTTTCGATCTTTGTTAATAAAAGGCAATTTAATGATGAAAGTGATTACGATAATTATCCGATTGACCTTGATAAAGATATAGAACTCTTAAGAAAAGAGGAAGTTGATTATATATTCGTACCAGATGAAAATTACATTTACCCAAAAGATTTTGTAGAACTAGATGGAATGGAATCTGGAGAAAAAGGAAGTTTGTTTGAAGGCGCTCACAGGCCAGGTCATTTTGATGGGGTCTTAACTGTTGTCAACAGGTTGTTTGAATTAGTAAACCCAACATCAGCAGTTTTTGGAAAAAAAGACGCTCAACAACTTTATTTAGTTAAAGAATTTTTTGCTAATAAAAGCAATAATTTAAAAATAATAGAAGCAGAAATAATTAGAGATAAATATGGATTAGCTATGAGTAGTAGAAATCGTTTACTATCTAAAAGCGGTATTAATATTGCTAGGAATATTTTTCAAATTCTCAAGAATACAAAAGAACACTTCTTTCAAAATCAAGACATTCAACAAGCTGAAGCTTTTGGCAAAGAATTATTCAATGAAAATGATATTGAGTATGATTATTTAAATTTTGTAGACCCAAAATATTTTGAAACACCAGATAAAAATCACGAGAAATTATTGTTAATTACTGCTGCTTATGTAGAAGGAATTCGATTAATTGACAATATGGAGGTAATACAATGAGGAACATAATTGCTGTAGATATTGGCAATACAGAAACCACAGTAGGGATAGGAAGTAAAGATAATTGGGATTCCTACAGATTTACAACGAGAGACACAAATACACCAGACGAATTATTAGCTCTTTTTAATTCAACTTTTCAAATTAAAAGTGAAGTTAAGAAAGATATTGAAGGCGCTATCATTTGCTCTGTTGTCCCACAGGCTACGAATAGCTTTAGTGAAGCTATTCGTAAATATTTAAATTTAGAACCAGTTATTGTTGGTCCTGGAATTAAGACTGGATTAAAAGTTAATATCGACAACCCAAAAGAACTTGGTCCAGATAGGATTGCTAATTCAGTAGCAGGATATCTCATAACTGAAACTGATACTGTGGTAATTGATCTTGGTACAGCTACAACTTTTGATGTAGTCAGTAAAAATAAGGAATATCTTGGAGGATCTATAGCTCCTGGAATCAAAATAAGTCTTGATGCATTAACTTTAAAAACAGCATCACTAAAATCGGTCGAACTTGATACTCCAAACAAAGTTATTGGAAAAAACACATACGAAGCTATACAAAGCGGATTAATTATGGGGCATGCTTCAATGATTGATTCAATGGTCGAAAAGATAATATTAGAAATAGATATTGAACCAAAAATCATCCTAACTGGTGGATTAAGTAAAGTGGTTCAACCGATTCTGAATGTTAATGTTGAATATATAGAAAACCTAACATTAGTTGGTCTTGAAGAAATATTTAAATTAAATAATTAAGCTGTAGTTGTGAGTGACTTATCTAAATCAGAGAATGAAATTTACTCTTTAAGAAAAGAAAAAGAGCAAAAAATAAAAGATAGTAAACTTGAGTCATTCCAAACAAGTTTTAAAAATTCTACTCCTATAGATTTCCTACACAGAGAACATAAAGATATAGAAAATGGTTTTAAGACAGATATAAATGCTTCAGTAAGGGGAAGAATTTTAAGCATTAGATCCTTTGGAAAATTAACATTTATTGATCTTAAAGATGAAACTGGAAAAATTCAGTTAGTTTATTCAGACAAAGACCTTTCAGAAGAGCTAATTGATTATCTTCAAAATCTTGATGTAGGAGATATTGTTGGAGTTTCTGGAATAATAATGAAAACCAAAAAAGGAGAACTATCAATATACATAAGCAATCTTTCATTACTTACAAAATCATTTAGAAATTTTCCTGAGAAATGGCATGGACTTAAAGACAAAGAAACTAGATTTAGACAAAGATATCTTGACTTTGTAGTAAATGAAGATGCAAAGAATACAATTTCAACAAGATTTAATATTTTAAAGTTAATCAGAGAATTCATGACATCAGAGGGTTTTACTGAAGTTGAAACACCAACACTCCAGCCAAAAGCAGGTGGAGCAATAGCGAGACCCTTTTCTACCCACCACAATGCAATGAATATAGATATGTATTTACGAATTGCTCCTGAACTTTATCTCAAGAGATTAATAATTGGAGGTTTTGAAAAAGTATTTGAGCTTGGAAAAGTATTTCGAAATGAAGGAGTTGACCAAACACATTCACCAGAATTCACGATGATGGAAAGTTATGAAGCATATACAGACGTCAATGGAGTCATGGATATGGTTGAAAATATGTGCCAATATGTGCTTGAAAATTTAAAAGTAGATAAAAGCATTGAATTCAATGAAAAAGTTGCTGATTTTAGTTTTCCTTGGGATAGAAAAAGTATGTTTGAATTGGTTAATGATAAGTTTGAAATAAACGTATCACATGATTCAAACCTTGATGAGGTTAAGGCATTATTAGAGTCAAAATATCAAATTGAATCTGAATCAACCACAGTTGGAGAGCTTGTTTTTGACATTTTTGAAAATTATATTGAGCATGATATTGTAGACCCAGTGTTTGTTACTGATTATCCCAAAGAAGTATCTCCTTTTGCTAGAGAAAGTGATGAGAAAGAGGGGATCACTGAGAGATTCGAACTTTTTGCATTTGGTAGTGAATTAGCAAATGGATTTTCAGAATTGATTGATCCTGTTGACCAAGAAAACAGATTGAAAAGCCAAGCAGAAAAAAAAGCTGAAGGCGATGAAGAAGCTCATGTTGAAGATAGTGATTACATTGAAGCTTTAGAGTTCGGACTTCCTCCTACTGGAGGATTAGGCTTTGGTGTAGATAGGTTTGTAATGATGATTACAAACAATGATTCAATAAGAGAGGTAATTGCTTTTCCTCATTTAAAACCAGAGAATTAATTCGTTCTATTAATTAAATAATTGTTTATATTCTCTAAAACTGGAAATAACGAATGGTTTTTTAGTTCAAATATTGACTCAATACTTTTACTAAAGTAGTCATTAATTATATCTTTAGAGTTACTAATTATTTCATCAGTTGTAAATTCATTAATTACCGAATTAATTTCAACTTCCTCGTTTTGTATTGATTTTAAAATATCTTCATATTTTCCACGATTCATTTCTAGTGCAATCAAGACTGGAAGAGTATAGGTTCCTTCCAAGATATCATTTCCAGATGGTTTTCCTAGAGTTTTCTCATCTGAAGTTAAATCTAAAATATCGTCAGATATTTGAAATATAATTCCACAGTTCCAACCCCATTCACTTAAAGCATCAATAATTTCTATATCTGCATTACTTGCAATTGCACCAAGTCTTGCACTTGTTCTTATTAAACTAGCTGTTTTGCCTTCGATAACTTTTAGGTAGTCCTCAACGCCATGATCTAAGTTAAATGAAAGATTTAATTCTTTAGTTTGTCCTTCTACTAATTCTGCATAAGTTGAAGCTAGTAATTTCACAGACTCTAGTCCTAAATTTTCGGCAGCTAACTCAGATGATCTTGCTAAGAGATAGTCTCCAGCCAATATAGATAAATTAGAATTCCATTTTGAATTTGAACTTTCAACACCCCTTCGTGTTGTAGCATTGTCCATTACGTCATCATGATAAAGGCTTCCAATATGAATCAACTCAACTGCAACACCTGCATCTATAATTTTGTTAATATAGTTTTTTTCGTCTCCAAATTTTCCCGAAAGAAGCGAAATTATGGGTCTAAATCTTTTTCCACCAGCTTTTATTAAGTATTGTGAGATTGAAGATAGATATTCATCGTTTGAACTAGAAACATCAATTAGCCGTTCTTCTAGTTTGTCCAAATTTTCCCACAAATCGTCAAATGGAATGATTTTTTGTATTTCTTTACTTTCCATAGTTAAAGAATACGTGAAATGTATAAATACTTGTAATTTTCATTTAAGTGTATAAACGGATAGTTATTAATATGAATACATGTTTGAAAGATTTACAGATCGTGCCAGAAGAGTAGTTGTTCTTGCCCAAGAAGAAGCAAGAAGATTAAATCACAATTATATTGGTACCGAGCACATCCTTCTTGGCTTAATTCAAGAAGGAGAAGGACATGCTGCAAAGGCCCTTGACGAACTTAACATCAACATAGATAGTGTGAGGTCAGAAGTTGTAGAAATTATTGGCGAAGGGCAGCAGTCTCCGAGTGGACATATTCCATTTACACCTCGCGCAAAAAAAGTTTTAGAACTTTCATTGAGAGAAGCTTTACAATTAGGCCACAACTATATAGGCACAGAACATATTCTTTTGGGTCTTATTAGAGAAGGTGAAGGTGTAGCTGCACAGGTACTTAAAAAGCTTGGAGCAGAGCTTTCGCAGGTAAGACAAACTGTAATTAAATTAATTTCCTCATCAGGTGAAAGTAAAAAACAGCAGTCAGCATCAACTGGCGGTAGAGAGAGACCAGGATCAAGTACCGGTTCTGCTATCTTAGATCAGTTTGGTAGAAACTTAACCAGAATGGCAAAAGAAGGAAAGCTCGATCCTGTTATTGGACGTACTACTGAAATCGAAAGAGTTATGCAAATCCTTTCACGTAGAACAAAAAACAATCCTGTTTTGATTGGAGAGCCAGGAGTTGGAAAAACTGCAATCGTTGAAGGACTAGCTCAAAAAATTGTTTCAGGTGATGTACCTGTAACTCTTGAAGGAAAACAAATTTATACCTTAGACCTATCTGCTTTAGTAGCTGGTTCTAGATATCGAGGAGATTTTGAAGAAAGACTTAAAAAAGTTTTAAAAGAAATAAAAACTAGAGGTGACATCGTACTTTTTATTGATGAAATCCATACTCTTGTTGGTGCTGGAGCTGCAGAAGGTGCAATTGATGCTGCATCAATACTAAAACCAATGTTAGCTAGAGGAGAGCTACAAACTATTGGCGCAACAACACTTGAAGAATTCAGAAAGCATTTTGAAAAAGATGCAGCTTTAGAAAGAAGATTTCAATCTGTACAAGTTGATGAACCTAAGCTCTCTGATGCAATTGAGATTCTTGATGGACTGAAAGACAGATATGAAGTTCACCACGGTGTTCGATTTACAGACCAAGCTATAGCTTCAGCTGTAAATATGGCAGACAGGTATATTTCAGATAGATTTTTACCTGATAAAGCAATAGATTTAATTGATGAAGCTGGTAGCCGAATGAGAGTTTATAAAAAGCCTTTAGAGCCTGAAAAACAAGAAGCAGCTGACAAACTTAAGAACTTAAGAGAACAAAAAATTGATGCTGTACAGTCACAACTTTATGAGAAAGCAGCACAAATTAGAGATCAAGAAAAACTTCTTCTAGACGAGGTTTCTGGTAGCAACCCAAGTGAAGTTTCTGAAATAGAGATGGTTATTGATGAAGAAGAAATAGCTGAAGTCTTAGCTCAGTGGACTGGTATTCCGGTACACAGATTAACACAAGAAGAAACAGCTAGATTGCTGGAAATGGAAAATGAATTACATAAAAGAATTATTGGACAAGAAGAAGCTATTTCAGCAGTTTCTAAAGCTATTAGAAGAACTAGATCAGGTCTAAAAGACCCGAAACGACCATCTGGATCATTTATATTCTTAGGACCTTCCGGAGTTGGTAAAACAGAAACAGCAAAAGCTTTGGCAGAGTTTCTTTTTGGAGATGAAGATTCATTAATTCAAATTGACATGTCTGAATATATGGAAAAACACACTGTTAGTAGATTAATTGGTTCTCCTCCAGGTTACGTTGGTTATGATGAAGGCGGACAACTTACAGAAGCAGTTCGTAGGAAACCATTCAGCATAGTACTTCTTGATGAGGTTGAAAAAGCGCATCCAGACGTATTTAATACTCTTCTTCAAATTTTAGAAGATGGACGTTTAACTGATGCTCAAGGAAGAACTGTTGACTTCAAAAATACAATTATCATCATGACTTCTAACCTTGGAACGAAAGATATTGCTAAGAACGTTGGTTTTAGTAGCCTGTCAGAGATTGATAATTACGAAAAAATGAAATCTAAAGTTAGAGAAGAGTTAAAAAGATATTTCAAGCCAGAATTCTTAAATAGAATAGATGAAACAATTGTGTTCCACGAACTTACATTAGATGAAGTAAAAGAGATAGTTGACTTAATGCTTGATAGAGTTCATGAACAATTAAAAAATTCTGACTTAGAGGTTGTTCTTTCCGATGAAGCAAAAGAGTATTTGGCAACTGAAGGATACGATAAAGAATTTGGTGCCAGACCACTTAGAAGATCTATTCAACGTCTTTTAGAAGATCCTTTATCTGAAGAACTTTTAATGGGTAAATATAAGGCTGGATCAACGATTGTCGTTTCTCTTGATAGTGAAAATCAAAAGCTTGAATTTGAACCTGTTGAAGCACCTGACGAACCCCCAGTAGATTTTGTCGATTCAGAATCATAGTTTTGTCAAATCGAACTAAAAAAGTTCTACAACTAGACCTCTTCATCAAAAATTATTGTCTAATATAAATCTCGTATAGGTATTTAATATACCTTCAACTAGTTGAACAAGGAGTAAGAAGTGACTCGAATGAAGTCAAAATGGCTAATACTTTTTATGGTATTTGCCTTATTAATTACTGCTTGCGGAGGATCCGATACCGCGGAAGAAACAGTTGAAGTCGCAGAAGAGCCAGCTGAAGAATTAGAATCTCCAGCCACTACTGCTGCTCCAACAACTACTGCTGGTCCAACCGCAAGTGTTGGTGTTGTTTATGATATTGGTGGACGAGGAGACTTGTCTTTCAATGATATGGCATATGCCGGTTTAGAAAGAGCAATCGCTGAGCTAGGAGTTGACGGAATTGATCTTGAGCCAAATGAAGGTGGAGAGAACAGACCAGAGCTTCTATCGCTATTAGCTGATCAAGGAAAAGATCTCATTATTGGAGTTGGTTTCTTGTTTGCAGACGCAATGACAGAAGTTGCAACTGCAAATCCAGATACTTACTTTGGTATTATTGACTCAGCTGTTGACCCAGCGAACGTTTCAGGAATGGTTTTTGCTGAAGAGCAAGGTTCATATCTTGTAGGTGTTGCTGCTGGTCTTAAAACAACTACAAATAAAATTGGTTTTATTGGTGGTGTTGAATTTCCATTAATCCAAAAATTTGAAGCTGGTTTCGTAGCTGGTGTAGCTGCTGCATGTCCATCATGTACAGTGGATGTAAAGTATGTAACTTATCCACCTGACTTTGGAGGATTTAATGACGCTGCAAAAGCTAAAGAAATCGCATTAGCACAATATGAAGAAGGCGCAGATATTATTTATCATGCAGCTGGTGGTGCTGGTAACGGTTTATTCGAAGCAGCTAAAGAGGTTTCAGACAATACTGGAACAAAAGTATGGGCAATTGGTGTTGATGCAGATCAAGCAAAAACTGTTTCAGCAGAATTAGCACCATATATTCTTACATCAATGATTAAGAGAGTTGATGTTGCGGTATATAACACAATCAAAGCAGTTGTCGATGGCACTTTTGCCGGAGGCGTAACTGTATTTGACTTGTCAGTTGATGGTGTTGGGTACTCAACCACAGGTGGTTGGATAGATGATATCGTTTCTGATATTGAAGCTTATAAAGCACAAATTATCAGTGGGGACATAGAAGTACCTGCTGCTCCGTAATAGAAATTAAAGTAAAAGTCCCAAGACTAAAAAACTTGGGACTTTACTTTTTTAACAAAATAAAAACTTTTAAAATAAATAATAATTATGACATTAGCAATTGATTTATCTAAAATTTCAAAATCATTTCCAGGGGTAAAAGCTAATGATGACATCAATCTAAAGATCAAAGAAGGCACCATTCACGCCGTTGTTGGAGAAAATGGTGCTGGCAAATCTACATTGATGAAAATTCTTTATGGAATGCTAAAACAAGATGAAGGAACAATAAAGATTTTTAATGATGAAGTAAATTTTTCTTCGCCCAAAGATGCGATTTCTAAAGGAATAGGAATGGTTCATCAGCACTTTATGTTAGCTGATAACCTATCAGTATTAGAGAGCATTATTTTAGGAATGGATAAAGCTTCTCTAAAAGTTCTTAATAAAAGCAAATACACTGAAGAAATTAATGAAATCACAAAAAAATACTCCATGCCCTTAAATACCTTATCTATGATTGATGAACTAGGTGTTGGTGAAAAACAACGAGTAGAAATAATTAAAGTTTTATTTAGAGGGGCAAAAATTTTAATTCTAGATGAACCAACTGCAGTGCTAGTACCACAAGAAGTTAATGAATTGTTCAATAATCTCAAAAACCTAAAAGATAGTGGAGTAACTATTATTTTTATTTCTCATAAGTTAGACGAAGTCTTAGAAATTGCTGATGAAATATCAGTCATGAGAGGAGGAAAGCACATAGATACTGTTGACGCAAACACAGTATCAAAAACAGATTTAGCTGAAATGATGATTGGTCAAAACCTTCCAACTCCTCCAAAAAGAGAACAGAACTCTATAGATGAAAAATCTCTTATTATAAATAATTTAACAGCAGAGGAAGAAAACGGAAGGAAAGCATTTTCAAATATTAATTTTTCTATTAATCAAGGTGAAGTTGTTGGTATAGCTGGTGTTGAGGGAAATGGACAGAGAGAGCTAGCTGAGGCAATACTAGGTGTATACCCTGTAGAATCGGGTGAAATTATTTTAGGAGAAACAACAATTAATGACCTCAGCACAAGAGACAGAAGAGAGTACGGATTAAGCTTCATACCTGAAGATCGACAATCACAAGGTTTGTTAATGGATGTATCTCTTTCTGAAAATGTAATTCTTGGAAAACAATCATCAAAAAAATATAAAACTAAATATCACAATATAAAATTCAATGAGGCTGCAGTAAATTCAAATGTTGTAATTGAAAATTTTGATGTAAGAACTCCCGGTAACGAAACGCTTGCACTTGCACTTTCTGGCGGCAATCAACAAAAATTTGTTGTAGGAAGGGAAATAGAAAATAAGCCCAGTCTTTTAATTGCGTCACAGCCAACAAGGGGTATTGACATCGGTGCCCAGTCGTTAATTTGGAATAAATTAAGAGACGCTAGAGATAATGGATTAGGGGTTCTCTTAATTTCTGCAGATTTGGATGAATTAATTGGTTTGTCGGACAGAATTTTTGTAATTTATGAAGGTAGCTTTGTTAAAGAATTAGATCCTGAAGAGGCATCACCTGAATTACTGGGAAGTTATATGACAGGACTTAAGACATGAAATTATCACTTAAATTCACAACACTTCTTGCACCAGTTTTTGCGTTAATCGTTGCTTTTGGACTTTCAACAGTAATGCTTTATTTAATTGGAGAAGACCCAATCGAAACTTTTAAAATTATGTACGACTATGGAAAAACTGGTAAGTCTATAGTCTCCATCCTTAATAGGTCAGTACCGCTTTACATTTCAGCTGTAGCAGTAGCTGTTGGATTTAAAATGGGTTTATTTAATATTGGGGTTGAGTCACAATATTTAATGGGTGCGTTGCTGTCCGCAGCTCTTGGTGCTGCTGTAGCTCTACCATCGATTGTACACATCTCTTTAATCATATTTGTTGCGATTCTTACTTCAGCACTTTGGGCAGCAATAGCTGGATATTTAAAAGTAAAAAAGGGTGTCCACGAAGTTATTTCAACCATAATGCTTAATTACATTGGCACTGGGATTAGTGCTTATTTATTGGCAAATATTTTCTTTGAGAAAGTAGAACTTTCTACTACCGCACCACAAACTGATTTGCTTCCTGAGACAGCAAGAATACCATCACTTAATGGTGTTCTAGGGATTGAAGATTTACCAAATCTTCATGGTTTTATTGTAGGTGCAGTTTTTGTTGGTATTTTGTATTATTGGATTGTTTGGAAAACTTCACTGGGGTTTGACTTAAGAGCTACAGGTTCTAGTCCTATTGCTGCAAAGTTTAGTGGAGCAAACCCAGGAAGATTAACAATTCTTGCAATGATGATATCTGGAGGGTTTGCAGGATTAGTAGGCATGGCTCCATTAACTGGTTATTTCTTTAAATATACAACTGACTTTCCATCTGGATTGGGTTTTGCTGGAATAACTGTGGCTTTGCTGGGACGAAATCATCCAATAGGTATGGCTTTCGGTGCAATCCTCCTTTCATTTTTAGAGAGATCTGCGCAGATTCTAGATTTATATGATGTACCTAAAGAAATTGAAAAAATCATGCAAGCTGTAATTGTTTTGTCTGTTGTAGTTGCATATGAAGTAGTTAAAAGATATGTGACTAATAAGCAAATTAAAGAAGCATCTAAGGTGGTAGCAGATGGTTAATTTTGTTAAGAAATACTATTTAATAATTCTTCCTGTAGTTTTTATTGTTTTAATTGCTCAAGTAGATAAATATGATCAGTTAACTACAAGTGGAACGTTTGGCGCTGCTATAAGGCTTGCCATACCAATATGCCTTGCAGGACTTGGAGGAATGTTTTCTGAAAGGACAGGTATTGTTAACATTGGTTTAGAAGGTATGATGATAATGGGCACCTGGTTTGGAGCTTGGGCAGCTTGGATGTATGGACCTTGGTATGGAATAATGGCTGGTATTCTCGGCGGAGCAATGTTCGGCTTGATACATGCAGTAGGAACAGTTACATTTCAAGTTGATCACATTGTTTCGGGTGTAGCTATAAATATTCTCGCAGCAGGTGTTGCAAGATTTTTAAATGTAGTAGCGTATGCAGATCAACCTACAAAGAGCTCTACGCAATCACCAAGAATAGATGGAGAGGTTGGAGATTTTACTCTTCCTTATTTATCTGGTGGAGCAGATACTCCAAGTTTATTTGGATATTTGCAAGATCTTGACATACCTTTTATATCTGACTTAGGAGGATTACTTCTTGGAGCCACATCTAATTTATCTTATATTTCAATTTTTGCACTGGCTTTGATTCCACTTGCTGCTTGGATACTTTGGTCTACGCCGTTTGGCTTACAAATGAGAAGCGTTGGTGAGCTACCAACAGGAAGTGAATCATTAGGAGTCAATGTTTATTTAATGAAATATATTGGTGTTATGATTTCTGGCGGATTTGCTGGTTTGGCTGGGGCATATTTAGTTCTTGAAAGCTCTGGTATATATAGAGAAGGTCAAACTGCTGGTAGAGGTTTTATTGGTCTTGCATCTATGATTTTTGGCAACTATAGACCTTTAGGAATATTTATGGGTTCAGGCTTATTTGGGTTTGCAGATGCGCTTCAATTGAGATCAGACGATGCAGTACATGGATTACTAATTTTAATTTCGTTAATCTTATTAATTTTTGCAATCAAACAACTTATTGAAAAAAAATACACTAATGCTTCTATTTCCATTGCATTAAGTATTGCATTTCTAATTTGGTTTTTAAGTTCAGAAAATGTACCGAGTGAATTTGTTTACTTTACACCACATATAACAACCTTGATAGTCTTATCTTCAGCTAGTCAAAAATTGAGAATGCCACAGAAAATTGGACAACCATACAGAAAAGGAGAGCTTAATTAGCCTCTTCCATAAAAAGTTATTTCTTGTATGGCACATTCTTCAAATGGCTGACTGCCGCTAACCTCTTCTCCAGGGTAAGCGCTAAGAATGTCTATCTTTAAATATGATGTTGTTGCATTAATATCTATCCATTGAGAAGTATTATCATTTTCAAGTTCTTTGTTTAATGAAAACTCACTGTCAGTAGTAGTAATTAAAATATCTCTAGCTTTAAAATTTCTTGAAAATGATTTTGAATCCTCAACATTTTGAAAAACAAGGAACTCTATATATAGTTCCTGTGAAAAACTAAACTCAACCCATCCATCTTGGCATTGCAAACTATTATCTTGCCAAGATGAAGGATCTCCATCGTATAAATTTTCACAGGACCACCCATCTCCATTATTGTATGAGCTTGAAGATGAACAATTAATTGGATACTGTTTTTGTAAAATGCTTTGAACAGTTGTTGTAGAAGAGGTTGTAGTAATCTGTTGAACAACTTCAACTTGTTCAATTACTTCTTCTGAAACATTTAAATTATAAAAATAACTAGCTAGAGCTATAACAGGAATTAAAAAAGTAAGGAAAAACACAGCTCTTATTCCCGGCACTTCTTTTCTAGAAGGCATAGGCGTAGCACCATATGTAGAGAGAGGTTTATTTAATAACTGTTCAGGAACTCTTGTTGTTCTCTGAATTTTCTCCTCTTGAGTAGAATTTTCTTTTTCCATATCTTGAAGACTTAATCCGAGCCAATCACCACAGCTAGAACAAAACTCTATAGACTTATCTACTACAGCAGAACAACTCTTACATTCAATTTTTTCCATAAAATACTAACTAATTACTAATAATAAAATAATACAGTAACATTCAAATAAAAAAATAACTCATATATAAAAGAGGAAATATGGAAAACGGCAATGAACTAAATCAACTACTGCCTGGCCAACCATTGAGAGTTGGAGTCGATTTAATTGCAGATAAAAATTCTGGAGCATTGATAGTCATTGGTACTTCAAATAAGTTAGAAAAAATTTCTTCAGGAGGAATAAATTTAATTGATTGTAGCTATTCTCCAGAAATGCTTAGTGAATTATCAAAAATGGATGGCGCAATTATTGTCAGCAATGATGTAACCAAAATATTAAAAGCCAATGTTCATTTAAATCCTTCTGATTCTCTACCTACTTCCCAAACTGGCACCAGACACAGAACAGCAGAAAGAACAGCTGAAGAAACTGATTTAACTGTTATAACTGTTTCAGAAGAGTCATCATTAGTAAAAGTTTTTAATAATGCTGGCACAACTGAACTAGAAGAGCCATCAGTCACATTGGGTCGAGTTAATGAATCGTTGCAGTCAGTTGATAGAATGAGAAGAAGATTTGATGATGCTGTGGCCGAACTGGGTGAATTAGAAATTGAAAACTCTCTTACTAATCAGGAAGTATTAGAAGTTATTCAAAGGGGAGAGTTGTTAACCAGATTAGCCAAACAAGTTAGAACAGAAGCTTTAAAACTTGGTGGCGAAGCTGGTTTAATTTTGATTCAGATTGATTCTTTTGAGTCTGGAGTTAAAAATACTTTTAATTTAGTTTTAAAAGATCATTTACCTTCTAAAAAATACAGAAATATTTCAAAAGCAGTAGAAGAAATTTCACAACTTTCCTATGAGGAATTAAACAATATTGACTTTCTTGGGTCAGTGTTAAGCAAACTCCCACTCGATGATTTGTCTATTGCAAAAGGCTACAGAGTTCTTGCAAGGCTGCCAAACCTACCAGAAAATTTACATGATTCTTTAGTCCAAAAATTTAAAACATTACCAAAATTACTTAATTCTACTCCAGAAAATCTATATAGTGTTGAAGGAATTGGGCGTGGTAGAGCTCAACAATTAAGGGATTATTTCGATACATTATTAAAAAATGTTGGTTTTTCCTATCTAAATGGCCATTAAATAGATTTCAATCTATAGTAATGTTGTAATCTATGGCAACTAAAACTAAAAAAACTCCAAAAGATAAATACAAACCAAATCAATTTGTTGTCCACCCTCATCACGGTGCGGCGAAAGTAATTAGAAAAGTTAATAAAAATGTAGAAGTATTTGTTGAAGGTGAACCAAAGTCAAAGAGAATTCAGTATTTTGAAATTGAAGTTCTTACAGATGGTTTATTAGTTATGGTTCCTGTTGATAGTGTTGATGAAGTCATAAGACCTGTAATTTCAAAGAATGCAGTATCAAAAAAAGTATTTCCTATTTTTAAAGAAAAACCTGAAGAAGCAGGAACAAATTGGAGTAGATGGTACAAAGTCCTAACTGAAAAAATGACATCTGGAGATGTGATACAGGTTGCTGAAGTTGTGCGAGACTTAACACACGCACAAATCAATAAAGGTATTTCTCCAGCATTAAAAAGAATGTTAGCCAAGGCAAGAATGACCCTTGCAAGTGAAATTGCATGTGCGCTAAATGTTGATGAGGAAACTGCAATAGATAAAATTAATCAGCAACTTCCAGAAGAAGATCCTGAAGACGGTTTATAATCAAATTAAACCAAGTTATCTGAGGTATTTATGTTGGTTGGAATAGGTTTTGATATACATAGACATTCTCAAGAGGACACTCTTTATTTAGGTGGTCTAAAAATAGATGGTCCTGGATTCGAAGCACATTCGGATGGAGATATTCTTTTACATACATTGTGTGATGCTCTGCTTGGAGCTTTATCTAAAAAAGACTTAGGCCACTACTTCCCGTCTAATAGCGAGACGCCTAAAAAAATATCTAGTGTTGAGATGCTTGAAGAGGTTCTAAGGATTATTGACTACAAAAAATATATCGTAAACAATATTGATATTATTGTTATTTCACAAGTAGTAAATGTTGCAAATATTAGAACTGAATTGGTTGAAAATTTAGGTATTTTATTAAATATTGATACATCAAAAATTAATATAAAGGGTAAAACGACTGACAATATTGGGACTATTGGAAGTAAAGAGGCATCAGCATGCCAAACTATAATATCCTTATCACATGCTTAAGTTATATAACACATTTACTAAATCCTTGGAGACTTTAGAAAGTAATGGTTCTGACATAAAGATATATCTTTGTGGTCCAACTGTTCAATCCTCTCCTCACATAGGTCATGGCAGGTCCGCAGTAGTATTTGATTTCATGGTTCGGTATATAAAATTTTCTGGTAACAGTGTTATTTTTGCAAGAAACATCACAGATATTGATGACAAAATTATTGAAAAATCAGTTGAAGAAAATATTACATACCAAGAGCTAGGTGAGAGAGTATCTAAAGAGTTCAAAGATTCTTATGATGCGTTAAATTGTCTTACTCCAGATTTTGAACCAAAGGCAACTGAAACTATTGATCAAATGATTGAATTAATTGATGATTTGATTGAAAAAAATTATGGTTACATTACTGAGTCTGGTGTTTACTTTGATGTAAGCAAATATGATTCCTATTTAGAGCTTTCTGGTAGAAGTTTTGATGAAGTGTTAAGTGGAACCAGAGTAAATGTTGAAGAAGATAAGAAAAATCCTGAAGATTTTGCTTTATGGAAAATTTCAAAAGATAATGAGCCAAGCTGGAAATCCCCATGGGGCAACGGTCGACCAGGGTGGCATATTGAATGCTCAGCAATGATTCATGATATTTTTAAAGGAGAAATTGATATTCATTGTGGTGGCAATGATTTAATTTTTCCACATCATGAAAATGAGAGGGCTCAATCCACCTCTGCATTTGATCATAAATTTGTAAAACACTGGGTACATAATGGAATGATAAATTTCTCAGGTAAAAAAATGTCTAAATCTGAAGGAAACTCCAAATTTCTTCAAGAGTATATTAACAATTATGGTGGCAATGTATTGAGGTACTTTTTTCTAAGAGCAAACTATAGAAAACCTCAAGAATTTTCTGAAGCTCTTTTAGACGAATCAAAAGCAACTTTTAAAAATATAGAAAATTTAACTTCTGGAGTTGAAGCTGATTTAAAAGATAGCAATCTTGAAACAATATTTATTGAATCAATGAATGATGATTTAAACACACCAAAATTTCTTGGTGAAATGTTTGAATACATCAATAAGAATAAAAATGGAGATCAAACTCAAATAACTAATATGAAATCAACAATTAAATTTTTATTTGAGATTTTAGGCTTTGTTTTCGAAGACAACAAGCTAACAATTGATACCAAATTGCTAGAAGATATATTAACTGAACAAAATATAAAAATTGAAAATGATATGAATATTTCAATTAATAAATTTGTTATAAAAAGAAATAATCATAGGAAAAATAAAGAATTTGAAATTGCTGATTACATGAGAGATAGATTAGAAGAAGTTGGAATTGTGATTGAAGACGGGAATGAAAGTGGATGGCGTTGGAAAAATAGTTGAAGGCGTAAATGCGTTAGAGGCTGCATTAAATTCAAATAGAGTCAAAAAAGTTATTGTTCTTGATACCAAGCTCAATAAATCAAATAAGTTCAATTTTCTAATTGAGGGTATTAAAAAACAAAATATAGAAATTGAAATCGTCAAAGATAATAAATTATGGGAATTTCACTCGAGGCACAATATAGTTGGAATTTGTGAGGAAAAAGAAATATTCGATGAAAAAAATTTTGAAAATATTATTTCTGAAAAAATATTAATACTAGACCATTTTCAAG
>CACJPC010000006.1 GCA_902595195.1 uncultured Candidatus Actinomarina sp.
TCTTTAAGCAATAAATGTTATGAGATTACAGATCAAGAATTTAACTTAAACTCTCCAAAACAACTTTCTGAAATATTTTATAATGAAATGAATTTTCCAGTTCTTAAAAAAACACCTAAAGGAGCGCCGTCTACAGATGCTTCAGTTTTAGAGGAATTATCAAAAGAACATGACTTACCAAAATACATTTTAAAATATAGAGAATTAGAAAAAATAAGATCAACATATGTTGATGGTTTAATTCCGGAAGTAACTAAACATAATAAAATCCACACTCACTTCAATTTATTTGGAACAGCAACAGGAAGATTGTCATCAGAAAAACCAAACTTACAAAATATTCCTAACAAGACAGATTTGGGTCAAAAAATAAGAGATTTCTTTATAAGTAAACCTAATTTTTCATTTATTATTGCTGATTATTCTCAAATAGAGTTGAGGGTTCTTGCTCATTTGAGTCAAGATTCTACAATGATTGAAATATTGAAAAATAAAAAATCAGATATACATTCTGAAACTGCTTCTCGAATATTTAATGTACCAATAGGAGATGTTACTTCAGACATGAGAAGAAAAGCAAAAGAAGTAAATTTTGGCTTAATTTACGGAATGGAAGCTTTTGGACTTTCGAAAAGTTTAGATATAGAACAAAAAGAAGCTTCACAATTAATTGAATCTTATTTTTCTCAATTTCCTGAGATTAAAGGGTTTTTAGATAATATAGTCTTAAAAGCAACAAAAGACTCATTTACAGAAACTCTAATTGGTAGAAAAAGATATATTCGTGAACTAAATTCATCAAATTTTCAAGTTAAAGCTGCAGGAAAAAGAATTGCTATGAATGCACCAATTCAGGGTACTGCTGCAGATATCATGAAAATTGCGATGATCAAAGTTTTGCATAAAATAAAAGAATTAGACCAAACACAATTACTTTTACAAATACATGACGAAATCATTATTGAAACCAAGAATTCATTAAGTTCCAAAGTAGAAAAAACTATTATTTCTGAGATGGAAAAAGCTATGAAATTAGACGTTCCTTTATTTGTAAATACTAAAGTTTCTGGATCACTTGCAAATTTTAATAATTAGTTTGTAAAAAACTCAGATATGTTATTCTTATTGACGCAACACTATGATTGGAAAAAACTTAAATAATGGTAAATAATAGCGATGAGGCGTCAGTGCCCTCCAACGTAGTCTCTCTTCCAGATGATATAAAACCTGAGGATTTTCCAGAGCTTCTAGAGCAAACTTTAGTATCTTTCAACGATGGTGATGTTATTGAAGGGACGATTGTAAGAGTTGACAGAAATGAAGTTATGGTAGATGTTGGTTATAAGTCAGAAGGCGTTATTCCATCAAGAGAACTTTCTGTTAGAAAAGGTGTCAATCCCAAAGAAATAGTAAATGAAGGCGACAAAATCCAAGCTTTAGTTTTAGATAAAGAAGATGATGAAGGAAGACTCATTCTTTCCGTCAAAAGAGCAGTCTATGAAAAAGCGTGGGGTGACATTCAAGAAATATCAGATAATAAGAAATCTATAAAAGGTACAGTAATTGAATCAGTCAAAGGCGGTCTCATCGTAGATATTGGTGTAAGAGGTTTTTTGCCAGCTTCATTGATTGACGTTAGAAGAGTTAAAGAGCTTTCTTCATATATCGGTGAAGAAATAGAAGCGAAAATTCTAGAACTTGACAGACAAAGAAACAATATTGTTTTATCCAGAAAAGCTCACCTAGAAGAAGAAATGTCAGAAGAAAGACAAGGGTTTTTAGATGATCTTCAGGTTGGTGACATTAAAGAAGGTAAAATTTCATCAATCGTAAGCTTCGGCGCTTTTGTTGATATTGGTGGTATGGACGGTTTAGTTCACGTTTCAGAATTGTCTTGGAGGCATGTCGAAAACCCAAATGAGATTGTTAAAGTTGGAGACTCTGTCACAATAAAAGTTTTAGAGATTGATAATGATAAAGAAAGAATATCTTTATCAATAAAGCAAGTCAAAGAAGATCCTTGGCTAGATTTTGAATTACATTACAAAGAAGGTGATGTAGTAGAAGGTGAAGTTACTAAAGTAGTACCTTTTGGCGCATTTGTAACTATTGGAAAAGGTGTTGAAGGATTAGTTCACGTATCTGAAATTTCAAGTGAAAAAGTTGACTCCCCAGAACTTGCTCTAGCACTTGGTCAAAAAGTTCAAATAAAAATTACCGAATTAGATATTGAAAAGAGGCGAGTAAATTTATCAATTAAGCAGGCAGATCCAAACTGGAAAGAAGTAGAATCAGATAAAAATACTCCAAAAACACATTCAAGCGCAACCGAAGAACCAGCACCTAAGAGACAAACAGTTGAAGGCGTTGATGAATCTTTAGAAAATATCCTTCAAGAACTTAAAGAAAGAGGAATAGGAAACTCTTAATTTTATTTTTTTTTATGCTTAATCTTTAAGTATGGCAAAAAAAGTAATAATCGTTACTGGTCCAATTGGCAGTGGAAAAAGTACCGCTATAGAACACATAAGTAACAAAGGTTATCCTACCTTAGACCTTGATAAAATTTCGAATGAAATAATCAACTCAAAAGAGTCAATAAAATTTTTAGATAATAATTTTCCTGGTGTTATTAAAAACAAAAAATTAGACAAGGCGTCCCTTGCAGATATTGTTTTTAGTGACAATGAAAAATTAAAAATATTAGAAGATTACCTTCATCCAAAAATTCTAATTGAATTCCAACAACAAGCTTCAAAAGTTGATGGGACATTATTTGTTGAAGTATCAGCTCCAAAAAATATACACAAAGATTTTGAATGTTTGGTAATTAGCACTCCTGAAACAGTAAGAATAGAAAGATTACTAGATAGAGGCATGAAATTAAATGATATTAAGAATAGAATTCACACACAAAAAAATGAAGATTGGTGGAATAGTTTAGGTCATGTTATTTTAAACAATTCACATTCCTCTTTAGAACAAGAAATTGACAAATTTATAAATGAAAAAATTTGAAGTAATTTCTGAATTTTCTCCTAAAGGTGATCAGCCTAATGCAATAAAAAAACTTAAAAATGGAATTTCTGGTGGAAAAACTTTTCAGACCTTAAAAGGTATTACAGGTTCAGGTAAGTCAGCAACAATTGCTTGGTTGATTGAACAGACCCAACTTCCATCACTAGTGCTAGCACCTAACAAAGCTCTTGCTGCTCAATTAGCAAATGAGTTTAAACAATTTTTTCCGAATAATAGAGTTGAGTATTTTGTTTCTTACTATGACTATTACCAACCTGAAGCCTATGTGCCACGCTCAGACACTTTTATTGAGAAAGATGCAACTATTAATGAAGAGATCGATAGATTAAGACATTCAGCAACTAGTGCACTTTTGTTACGTGATGATGTAATTGTTGTCTCATCTGTTTCATGTATTTATGGACTAGGTTCCCCGATTGAATATAAAAATAAGCTAATACCAATAATAAAGGGTGAGGATTTTGATATTGAAGAATTGTTAATCAAATTAGTTAAACAACAATATATTAGAAATGATCTAGTAGTCGACAGAGGAAATTTCAGGCTAAAAGGTGATACGTTAGATATATTTCCAGTTTACGAAGAGACTATATTTAGAATCGAATTTTTTGGTGATGAAATTGAAAACATATCAAGAATTGACCCAATAACTGGTGAAATAATTGAAAAACTCACCGAACTAGCAATTTTACCCGCATCTCATTATGTAATTTCTGATGAGTCTAGAAAAAATGCATTGAAAGAAATTGAGAATGATATGGTGACTCAAGTTGCAAAGTTTAAATCTGAAAATAAACTATTGGAGGCTCAAAGGATAGAGCAAAGAACAAAATACGATCTTGAAATGCTCACTGAACTCGGCGTTTGTTCTGGAATTGAAAACTATTCAAGATATTTCGATGGAAGAAATCCAGGTGAACCACCTTATACTTTACTTGATTTTTTCCCTGATGATTTTTTAATGGTTGTTGATGAAAGCCATATAGCAATACCACAAATTCGTGGGCAGTACGAAGGTGATAAATCAAGAAAATCTACTTTAGTCGATTACGGTTTTAGGTTGCCTTCTGCTCTTGACAATAGACCACTTAAATTTGATGAATGGAAAGATAGAGTAAATAAAGCAGTACTGGTTTCTGCGACACCAGGAAAATGGGAAAATGAAAATTCTGAAAATTTCATTGAGCAAGTAATAAGACCAACTGGCTTATTAGATCCTAAAGTAAAAATTAAATCTACAAACAATCAGATACAAGACCTTTTAGAAGAGATAAATTCTGTAATTGAAAATGGCAACAGAGTTCTTGTAACAACATTGACAAAAAAAATGAGTGAAGCCTTAAGTGATTATTTAATTAATGCTGGCGTTAAAACAAGGTATCTTCATTCGGATATAGACACCTTGGAAAGAATAGAAATACTTAGAGATTTGAGAAAAGGAGATTTTGACGTATTAGTCGGTATTAATTTATTAAGGGAGGGCCTGGACTTACCAGAAGTCCAATTAGTTGCAATACTCGATGCAGATAAAGAAGGTTTTTTGAGATCCGAAACTAGCTTAATTCAAACTATTGGAAGAGCTGCTAGGAATGAAGATGGTTATGTAATAATGTATGCCGATAAAATTACTGATTCAATGAGCAATGCAATCGGAGAAACAGAAAGAAGAAGAAACCTGCAAAAAAATCATAATATGAAAAACAATATTACCCCTAAGACCATACAAAAAGAAATAACAGACATTTTGGAAATAGTTGAAAAAAATAGAGGGAAGACAGATAAGCGTTTAAACAGATCCTCTATGAATATAGCAGATGCTTCAAAAAGTGATTTAATAAAATTGTCAAAAACTATTGAAAAAGAAATGAAATCTGCTGCTGATTTCTTAGAGTTTGAACTTGCTGCTAGATTAAGAGACGAATTAAAAGAATTAAAAAAAGAAATTCAAGAGTTATCAGAATGAAAGAAGATATTTTAAAAGTAAGAGGTGCTCGAGAACACAATTTAAAAAATATTTCGGTAGACATTCCAAAAAATAAACTTGTTGTAATTACTGGATTGTCTGGTTCAGGAAAATCTTCGTTGGCGTTTGATACTATTTATGCAGAGGGTCAAAGACGTTATGTTGAGAGTTTATCTGCATATGCAAGACAATTTTTGGGTCAAATGGAAAAACCAAATGTTGAAAGTATCGATGGCCTTTCGCCAGCAATTGCTATAGATCAAAAAACTTCTTCTAGAAGCCCCAGATCTACTGTGGGAACGGTTACTGAGGTTCATGACTATTTAAGATTGTTGTGGGCCCGAATTGGAGTGAGTTATTGTCCTCAATGTAATAATAAAATTGAAAAACAATCTGTAAATTTTATAGTGAATCAAATTATGGAGTTTGGAGAAGACTCTAGTATTGATATTCTTGCACCAGTTGTTAAATCAAGAAAAGGAGAATTTGAAACACTATTTAAAGATTTACAATCACAAGGATTTTCAAGAGTCCTAGTCGATGGTGAGATAATAAGATTAGATGAGGCTAAAAGACTTGATAGGTACTTCAATCATGATATTTCGGTAATTATAGATAGAATTAAATTAAAAAAAACACCTGGTAGAAGGTTGCCTCAATCAGTCGAAACAGCACTAGATTTAACTTCTGGTTTAGTTGATATAAGTTTTGAAAATAAGATTTATTCATTTAGTCAAAATTTAGGATGTATTAAATGTGGATTATCTTTTGATAAACTTGAACCAAGAGATTTTTCATTCAATTCACCTTTTGGAGCATGCGAATCATGTAATGGCCTCGGTGTTAGTTATGAGATAGATGAGCAATTATTAATTAAAAATACCGATTTATCAATAAATGAAAATGTATTCCCAGACATGTCTACTAGAAAATATTTCAGAGCTCAAATCCATGGTGTCTGTGAACATTTTGAAATCCCAACTGACCAACCTTACAAGAATTTGACTAGGAAACAAAAAGACATACTTCTTCATGGTTCAAATGGAGTGAGTACTGTTATACGATATATAAATAGATTCGGAAACTCAAGAGTTTGGCATAAGCCATACAGAGGTATTATTCCTACATTCAAAAAAAATTACGAAGAAACAAATTCTGAAGCAGCCAGAGATTACTATAAACAATTTATGAGAGAGCTTCACTGTTCTATTTGTGATGGTGAAAGACTAAATCCGAGATCTCGATTGGTAAAAGTTAAGAACTATACATTAGGACAATTAAACAATTTGTCTATTTCTGAATCAGTTAAAGTTTTTAAAACCCTTAAATTAACTGGTAATGATAAAGAAATTGCAGAGCCAATTTTAAGAGAAATAAGTGAAAGGTTGACTTTTCTTAATGAGGTCGGTTTGAGTTATTTACAACTAAGCAGAGGAGCTGCTACTTTATCAGGAGGTGAAGCACAAAGAATTAGACTTGCAACACAAATTGGGTCAGGTCTTACAGGTGTTCTATATGTATTAGATGAGCCTTCTATAGGATTACACCAATCTGATAATAAAAAATTAATTGAGACTTTACTTAGGTTAAGAGATTTAGGCAATACCGTCTTAGTTGTGGAGCATGATGAAGAAACAATGAAATCATCTGACCACCTTATTGACATAGGATGGGGGGCAGGTGAACAAGGTGGTGAAATAGTAGCTGAAGGTAACTGGAAAAAGGTATCTGGAAATTTAAAATCAGTCACTGGACAGTACTTGTCTGGAAAACAAAAGGTTCCTTATCCAAGTGTAAGAAGAAAAAGTAATGGTGCAAAAATAACTGTTAGGGGAGCCAAAGAAAATAATTTAAAAGACATAACTGTCGATTTCCCCTTGGGTCAATTTATTTCTATAACTGGCGTTTCTGGAAGTGGTAAATCAACTTTAATAACTGATATTTTATCAAAATCAATCCAGAATGAGTTTTCAAAAAATCTTATTATTCCTGGTCTTCATAAAAGTATTTCTGGTTTAGAAAATATTGACAAATTAATTGAGATTGATCAGTCACCTATAGGAAGAACACCTAGGTCGAATCCAGCAACATATTCAAACGTTTTTGACCAAATCAGAAATTTATATTCATTAACAGAAGAATCAAAAATTCGAGGTTACAAACCAGGAAGATTTTCGTTCAATGTTCCAGGTGGAAGATGTGAATATTGTAAGGGTGATGGAAATATTAAAGTTGAAATGTATTTTTTACCAGATATATACGTAATTTGTGAAGATTGTGAGGGTACTAGATACAACTCTGAAACACTATCTATTAGATGGAAGGGATATAGCATTTCTGACATTCTAGATTCAACAGTGGAGAGTGCTTTAAATATTTTTGAAAATCAACCTTCAATTCATCGGATTATTAAAACATTAGATGATGTAGGGCTCTCATATATAAAGCTTGGTCAACCAGCCACCACACTTTCAGGAGGAGAAGCTCAGAGAGTAAAACTAGCTAAGGAGCTAAGTAAAAGATCAACAGGCAAAACTGTTTACATTTTAGATGAACCAACTACAGGACTTCATTTTGCAGATGTTCAAAAGTTGTTAGAAGTTTTACATTTGTTAGTGGATAAAGGCAATACAGTAATAGTTATAGAACACAATCTAGATGTAATAAAAAATTCAGACTGGGTTATTGATCTTGGACCTGAAGGTGGTGAAAAAGGGGGAAGAATAGTTGCTGAAGGTACACCTGAAAACATATCAAATATTAAAAGCTCTTTAACCGGAAAGCATTTAAAGGAAATTCTAAATGGATAAGTTAGATACTAAAGAAATTCCTGAAAAGCCCGGAATCTATATTTTTAAGGATAAGTTTGAAGAACCGCTTTATGTTGGAAAAGCTAAAAATTTACGAAAAAGAGTACCTTCATATTTCGGGCAAAACACATCATGGAAAGTAAAAAGATTAATTAATGAAGCTTTCTCAATATCGTTTGTAGTTTCTCAAAATGAAGCGAATGCACTATTAGCTGAATACTCATTTATTCAAGAATTCAAACCAAAATACAATATTCAATTTAAAGATGACAAATCTTATCCTTATATCACAATCACTAGTGATGAATGGCCAAGAGTTTTAGTTTCAAGGAATATAAATAATAAAAATATTAATTTTGGACCATTTCCATTTATTGGAGCTGCAAAGAGATCATTAGATCATTTAATCAATATATTCCCGGTCAGGACATGTAATGATACTACGTTCAAAAATCATCAAAAGATGGGAAAGCCATGTCTTTTGTATGAAATTGAAAAATGTTCTGGTCCTTGTGTAAGTAAAGTTACCAAAACTGAATATGATGTAATGCTAAATAATTTAAAAGAATTTTATAAAGGAAATTCTGACCATTATATAAACGATAAAACACTTGAGATGAAAAGCCTTTCAGACTCTCAAAAATATGAAGAAGCTCAAAAAATTAAAAATATTATAAAGCACTTAGAGAACGCAAGAATTAATCAAACACTTATGACATCTAATGAAAAAAATGTTGATGTAATAGGTATAGATATTGGTAAATATGATGTAGTAATAACTTGCTTACTAATTAGAAATGGAAGAATTACAGGAGAAGTGAAAAGGTCATTCGAACCAATTAATGTTGACGAAGTAGAAAATTATTTACCACAAATTATTATTAATTTGTTTGAAGAAAATAGCCCATCAAATGAAATATTGATCAGTCATGAATTTCCACTTAAAGAAACAATTCAAAAACAATTATCAGATAGATGGAATAAAAATATTAAATTGTTAAATCCTAAAAGAGGCTGGAAAAAAGATTTATTAGAGACTGCATTAGGTGACGCAAAAGAACTTAGAAGAGTTTCAGATTTAAAAAGAAGAACAGATTTAGAATTTAGAGCATTATCTTTGGAGCAACTAAAAAATAAATTAAACCTAAAAAACATACCTTACAGAATTGAAGCATATGATATTTCCAATCTAGGTGATAAATACAGAGTTGGTTCTATGGTTGTCATGGAAGATGGATTAACAAAGCCATCAATGTATAGAAAGTTTCACATACGTTCTTTCAAGGGTCAAGATGATTTTAGATCCATAGAAGAAGTCTTGTTTCGCAGATTGAAAAGATTAAATTCTGAAAAAGAAGAAGATCAAAGTTTTAGAAGAACTCCTGACTTGATTTTAATCGATGGTGGTAAAGGGCAACTTTCTAAAGCTAAAAGTGTTATAGATTACTTTGAAATGAACATTGATGTAATTGGTTTGGCAAAGAAAGAAGAAGAAATATTTATACCTTTTACTAAAGAATCTGTACTTTTGAATAAAAATTCTGAAGCTTTGTTTGTTTTACAAAATATTAGAGACGAAGCACACAGGTTTGCCATTAAAGAAAATAGACGATTGCGTATAAAAGATTTAGATTTAGATAATACTTTAAATATTAAAGGCGTTTCAAAATCATCTATTTTAGATTTAATTAAAAATTTAAAAACTTTAAATAAACTTTCCAATGCGTCTCTTAATGAATTAGAAAAAATTATTAGCAAGAATGAAGCAAAAAAAGTATATGATTACTTCAATCATCCAGAAATATAGCTTACAATTATTTATTCCAATCTAAATTATTCACAACTATCATATACCTGAGGTAAAAATGGCAACAAAAAGACCGGAAGTATTATTACTAGTCGGAATGTCTGGAGCTGGTAGATCAGCAAGTTCTAATGTTTTTGAAGATTTGGGATATTATGTTATTGAGAATCTTCCAGCAGAACTAGTAGAGTCTGTAGTTCAATCAAATGATGTCACTGAAACAAATAAACAGCTAGTACTTACTATTGACGCAAAAGATAGTTCAGCCCAAAAACAGTTAAAAGTCAGTTTAGATAAATTAAGTCAATCAGGAGTTTTAACAAGAATTATATTTCTAGATGCAAGTAATGAAACATTAATTGAAAGATATGAGGAAAATAGAAGGCCACACCCTATGGGGATGGAATCTATTTCACAATCCGTAAAATCTGAAAGAGAACTATTGAAGCCTATAAGAGAATTAGCAGATCAAGTAATTGATACTACTGATATGAATGTTCATGAGTTGAGGAAGAGAATTATAGAAGGTTTTCAGGGTGAAGCTTCAAGTCAAGATCTGAAAATATCAGTCACTTCATTTGGTTTTAAGAATGGTACACCTAGAGACGCAGATATAGTATTTGATGTTAGGTTTTTACCCAATCCTCACTGGAGAGAAGAACTTAGAGCTTCAACTGGCCAGTCACCAATGGTAAGAAATTATGTTTTATCATTTGAAGATGCACAAATCTTTTTAGAGAAAATAAAGGATATGGTTGAATTTCTACTTCCTCGATTTATTTCTGAAGGTAAATCATATGTTGGTATTGCGATTGGCTGCACCGGTGGCAAACATCGGAGCGTAGTTATGGCAGAAGAAGTATCAAAATGGTTAAAATCGGAAAATAATGATGCTGTTGTTTTACATAGGGACATGAAAGAAGCATAAAATCTGTGGCAAATAATTTAGGAAATGTATTAATAAGATCAGATTTAAACGTTCCTATATCAAATGGAAAAATAACTGATAATTTTCGAATCAAACAAGCATTATCTTCAATTGAACAATTAAAAAATATTTCAGAGACAATAACTTTTTCCAGTCATTTAGGAAGGCCAAATGGATTTGACTTAAATTTTACATTGGAACCAATAGCTGAAGAAATGAGAAATATTTTAGATGAAGATGTTGTCTTTATTAATGATGATATAAGAGAATTATCATCAACTTTTCAATCAAAATATTCATCTAAAGTTTATATTTTGGAAAATCTGAGATTTTACGAAGGTGAAAAAGAATCAGATACACAATTTGCGAAATGCCTAGCAAAACCATTTGATACTTTTATTTTAGATGCTTTTGGTGCAGCACATAGGAATCATGCATCAATAGTTGAAGTTGGAAAGCACCTTAATTCATACCAAGGTCCTTTAATGAATAAAGAAATAAATGAATTGCAATCATTACTAAAATCTCCAAATTCACCTTATACGGTAATAATGGGAGGTGCCAAAATATCAGATAAGTTAAATTTGATTAATAACCTTCTTCCGAAAGTAGATAATTTAATACTTGGAGGTGGAATGTGCTTTACATTTCTCAAATCACAAGGTTATGAAATCGGTGCTTCTTTATGTGAAGATGAGTTTTTAAATACTGCAAGTAAATTACTTCAATCTTCAGATGGAAAAAAAATAATTTTACCAGTAGATTTTGGTGTTTCTAATGACATACTTTCAAGTTCTAGAGTAGATAAACCATTAGAACTTATTGAGAGTACTGATATTGGGGTTGATATTGGTTCAAAATCTGTAGCATTGTTCAACGAAATAATTCATACATCAAATACAATATTTTGGAATGGACCGATGGGTGTTTTTGAAAATAAATCATTTGAATATGGAACAAGAGAAATTACTAAATCTGTTTCTCAATCAAATGCTTATACAGTAGTTGGTGGAGGAGATTCAGTTAGTGCAATAAATAAATATTCTGAAATTCAAAATTTTAATCATATCTCAACAGGTGGTGGTGCTTCTATGGAACTAATGGAAGGAAAAAAATTACCTGGTGTAAATATTTATGAACCACTTATAATCTAAATTTATGAAAAAGATAATTATTGGAAATTGGAAGCTCAATCTTGATCATTTACAAGGTATTCAGTTATTGCAAAAAATTAATTATTCATTACCCAAAGATGTTGAAGAAAATATTGATATAGTTTTAGCCCCATCCCATACATCTTTAAGATCATTACAAACTGTTATATCTACTGATAAATTAAAAATAAAATTATCTTCTCAGGATGTTTCAATGTATAAAGAAGGAGCATATACGGGAGAAGTGTCATCTACGCAATTAGAAAAGTTAGACATAAGTTATTCAATAATAGGCCACTCTGAAAGAAGAACCTTACTTAATGAGAACGATGAAATTATTAATCAAAAACTAAAAAGACTTCTAGAACAAAGAATCACTCCAATATTTTGTTTTGGTGAACCAATTGAAATTCGTGAAAACAATACTTATCTAGAGTTTATTCAGGAACAATTAAATGAGGGATTAAAGGGTATTCGCAAAGATAATATGAATGAAATTATTTTTGCATACGAACCTATTTGGGCAATTGGAACTGGTCAAGTTGCAACAATAGAAAACATAATAGAAGTATTGGATTTTACAAAAAATCTGATTTCTTCTAAATCATTTTATGATCAAGAAAAATCAAGATTTATATATGGTGGTAGCGTTTCACCAGATAATTCCGAAGAAATATTGAATTTAAATATTGTTGATGGTGCTTTAGTTGGAGGAGCATCACTAGATTCTGATAAATTTGTAAAAATTGTAAATTCTATAAAACTATGAATTTAATTTTTGTTAGACACGGTCAAAGCATTTGGAATTTAGAAAATAAATTTACTGGATGGGTTGATGTTGAATTATCAGAAAGAGGAGTAAAAGAAGCTGAAGAAGCTGGAAGAACTCTTTTATCATACAAATTTACACCTGAAATATGTGCGACATCATTTCTCCAAAGATCTAAATCAACAGCAGAAATAATTTTAAACAAAATGAAAGAAGAAATTGAACTCAATATTGAAACCAAAGAAATTTGGCAGCTTAATGAGAGACATTATGGCGCATTACAAGGCTTAGACAAAGTTGAAACAGCAAAGCAATACGGGGAAGACCAGGTGCAACTTTGGAGAAGAAGTTATGATGTACTTCCACCGCTTGCTAAAAAAGGTTCTATGTTTGATCCTAAGACAGATAAAAAATACGAAAATATTAATGAAGAATTGCCTTTAGGTGAGTCATTAGAAAAAGTTGTAGAAAGAGTAAATTCGACTTTTACAAATCTATTAGAATTAGCAAAAACAAAGCAAATATTAGTGGTTGCACATGGTAATAGCATTAGAGCTATGGTTAAGATGCTAGACAACTTATCTAATACAGAGATAGTAGATGTCAACATACCTACAGGAATTCCACTAGCATATAAAATATCTGAAAATGAAAATGTAAAAATAGGATATTTAGGCGATTCAGATAAGATTGAACAACTTCAAAAAGAAGTTGAACTTCAGTCAAAAGTAAAAGATGAGAAAGGCTAATCTTTAGTTTATGGATACAATAACCGCGATACTGATAACTGTTCACATAATTATTTCTATTGCACTAGTAGCACTTGTTTTATTAAACAGTGGAAAGGGCGGAGGTCTATCCGATATGTTAGGAGGCCCTGGTTCTTCTGGAAACATTGGTCAGACATTAGCTGAAAGAAACCTAAGTAGAATAACTGCTGTTGTTGCAGTCTTGTTTGCAGCTACAACATTATCTTTATTCTGGTTTCTTGATTGAGTTTGCGCGGGTGGCGGAACTGGTAGACGCGCAGGATTAAGGATCCTGTGGGGTAAAACCCGTGGAGGTTCGAGTCCTCTTCCGCGCACAAACTAAAAAAAATGAGTAAAACAATTGCGATAATAAACGATCCAGATGTAACTTTAGGTACATTACCAACTTCTATCGAAACAGTTAATGCTTGGGAAGCTGAATGGAAAAAATTTAGTATTAATGACAATTACATAATTCTTGGAGGTCATATGGGTGCTTATGAAGACGAGAAGTATGACTATTTAAAAAAAGAAAAGCATTGGTTAAAAAACGCTGTCGAAAATAATACAAAAATTCTTGGAATTTGTTTAGGGGCTCAATTAATTGCAGACTCAACTGGCGGTGAAGCGTACCTATCGAAAGAAATTGAATTTGGATTAAAAGAATTAAATTTTATTCAGCAAGACAATCTTGTCGATGTTTTTCAATCAGATCAAGTATTTACTTGGCATAGAGACACATTTGATTTGCCAGATGAAGCATTTTTGATTGCTGAAACAAATTTTCCACAGATATTTAAGATTCAAAATAGTTATGGATTACAATTTCATCCTGAGATTAACAAAGATCTATTTACTACTTGGTATTCAAGCGAGCTCTCAAAAAAAGAATTGATGGACTTTAATGTAGAAAAAGAGTCTTCAAATTTGTTTAAACATTCTGATAAGCTAAAAGAAAAAATGTTAGATTTCTATAGTTTATGGATTGAATCTTAATTTTCATTTATATTTTTTGTATAACTATATAAAATCTCATATTTTTTGTACAAATCATTTTCTTTGATTATTTCATTTCTTAAATCAATATTCATAGGCATAACAATACAAAGTTCATTTAATTTATTAATTCTATTTTCAGAGTCGTAAATAAAGTTTGGTAAATTAATATCCATTCCATTCTCTACTAATTTGGCAATTGCTTTTGTTATATTTCTTTCAAGCTCAATGAGTTCATCAATAGATGGTGGAAGACCTATTTCTGTATATTCTTCTGCCATGCAAAATGGATATTCTCTACTTAAATCAATTTTATTTATTTTATGTAGTTTTATTGATTTAACTATTACAAGTTGTTCTGCATTAGAAATGTCCTGATGTTCAACAATTTCAACTTCGGAACCTATTTGATATTCATCACCTAGGCTAGAACTAACTATAAAATTTTGTTTATTTAAAATTGAATCACCAATAAGCAATAAATATCTAGGCTCGAAAACTCTTAAGGCAGATATTTCCGTTGGGAAATAATTAATACCAGCACCAAAAATCGGAAATTCAACTAACATTTACCTGTTAAATAGCATAAAATACTTTTGTAAATAATGAGAATTGAAGACGAAATAAAATTAACATTTGATGATGTACTAATAAGACCTAAGAGAAGTACCTTAGTATCTAGGTCTGAAGTCCAGTTAGAAAGAAAACTAAAATTTAAACATACTTCATCAACATGGACTGGAATACCAATCGTTTCTGCAAATATGGATACAACAGGTACATTTGAAACCGCAACATCTTTGCAAAAGTTCAAAATGATTACAGCTATTCATAAATTTTATAGTATTGATGACTGGAAAAATAACATCGATAAATTAAATGCAGATTATATTGCTGTTACTGTTGGTCAATCAGATGAAGATTTAGAACTTGCAAAAAATATTTTTAATTTGAATAATGAGATAAAGTTTTTGTGTATTGACGTAGCGAACGGATATCGAGAAGATTTTATAAATGCAGTAAAGAGATATCGAGAAACTTTTAAAGAGAAGATTATAATTGCTGGAAATGTTGCCACTAGAGAGATGACAGAAGCACTTATTCTTGCGGGTGCAGATATTGTAAAAATTGGTATTGGGCCAGGTTCTGTTTGTACAACAAGAAGTGTTGCTGGAGTTGGATATCCTCAATTATCTTCAATTTCAGAGTGTTCTGATGCTGCGCATGGCTTAGGTGGACATGTAATGGCAGATGGTGGGTGTAAGTATCCCGGTGATGTTTCAAAAGCTTTTGGTGCGGGTGCTGATTTTGTTATGCTTGGAGGTATGTTTGCAGGTCATGAAGAGTCTGGGGGAGAGTTAGTTGAAGATGAAAACGGTGTAAAGTACAAGGACTTTTATGGTATGTCATCTACAAAAGCCCAACAAACTTACTATGGTGACCTAGCCGAACATAGAGCCCCAGAAGGAAAAAAAGTAAGGTTAAAATATAAAGGACCCCTAGACACAACCGTTCAGGCAATTTTAGGTGGAGTACGTTCAGCTTGTTCTTATGTTGGTGCAAAAACTCTTAAAGATTTACCAAAATGTACAACCTTTATTAGGGTTACTCAAACTACTAATGAAATTTTTACAAATTTTGAAAAAAGTTGAAAGTTTTAATATACACAAAAGATAATTGTATATGGTGTGACAGAGCCAAAATTCTTTTAGATTCAAAAAAAATTTCTTATAATGAAATAGATCTTTCTGACGATAGCGAGAGATTAAAATTTTATGAGAAAATCGGAGATAATGTAAAAACAGTACCTCAAGTTTTCATAGATGATAAAAGAATAGGTGGATTCCAAGACCTAAAGGTTTTTTTAGATGAATAAACAAGATTCAGCAAAAACAGTATTTTTAGCATTGTCAGTTAATTTTTTTATAGGCCTAATTAAGTCTTTTGTTGCAATATTTACAAGTTCAAGCGCTATGTTTTCTGAAGCTGTTCACTCATTTGTAGATTCATTTAATCAATTTTTACTTTGGTTTGGTATCAAACAAGCAAAAAAAGATAAGCCACTTATATATCCACTAGGAAGAGGTAGAGAAGAATATTTTTGGACTCTGGTAGTTGCTGTTTTGATTTTTACAATTGGGGGATTAGTTTCACTAGAACACGGAATTGAGGCATTAAACCATCCGAAAAAATTAGAAAATCTTTTTGTATCAATTACGATTTTATCTATCTCTATTATTTTAGAAAGTTATGTCTTAGTAAAAGCTGTTGCGAAATTAAGAAAAGACGAAAAAAGTAAAAAAAAGTCAATTCTGAAATTACTAAAAGAATCAAATGACGGGCCTTTGATAGCAATTGTTGTTGAAGATTTTGCAGCTACCCTTGGTCTTATTATTGCTTTAATAGGCACATTATTAACTTATATAACTACTAATTCTATTTATGATGCAGCGAGTTCAATTATGATTGGATTGTTATTAATGGTTTCTGGTTTATTTCTAGGGTATGAAATGAAACATTTAATCACAGGTGAAACAGTTGATCCAAATATTTATAAAAATATTAATTCTGAAATAGATTCTTTTGACGACATCCTTGAAATTATTGATACAAAAATTATTTCAATAGGTTCAAATAAATATCTTGCATTAATAAAAGTCAATTATGAGGATACTTTAACTGATCCCGAAATTATAGATTTGAACCAAAGTATTGAAGCGAAAATTAAAAATGTTGACTCTAGATTTTCACACTTATACATCATCCCTGCTTAAATAAACTTATGGTTACAAATAAAGACCATTTGACTGAAGAACAAATTCAAGTAACGCAATTTTGTGGTACTGAACCGCCCTTTTCTGGTGAACTTTTAAAAGAGAAAAGATCTGGTACATATCTTTGTGTAGTTTGTAATCAATCTTTATTTAATTCTGATACCAAATATGAATCTGGATCTGGATGGCCTAGTTTTTTTGATTCTATAGAGAATAAAATTAATCGTAAGGAAGATCTTTCTCATGGTATGAAAAGAGTAGAGATTACATGTAAAGCTTGTGACGCACATTTAGGTCATGTATTCCCAGATGGCCCTGAACCAACTGGTGAACGGTACTGTGTAAATTCATTGAGTATGGATTTTCAAAGTAATGAGTAGAGTTTATATTGATGAAGAATGCAAAATGTGCACTTCTTATGGAAAATGGATATCTTCAAAGAATTTAAATATTGACCTAAATGCTCAAATTAACCTTACACCTGAAGAAATTGAATTAGACACCTTAGTGTATGAAAAGGATGGAAGTAAATACTACTTTTCTGATGCTGTAATTCAATCCATTAGTGATATTGGAGGAGTCTATAATTTTGTAAAAATTATCAAAATTTTTCCACGCTTTATCAGGGACAACATTTATAAAATTATTTCAAAATATCGTAATAAGTTTTAATGTTTAAATTAAAAAATATTCTTGAGAATAAACTTTTTAAAACCTTTGTACTATTTTCTGTATTTAGAGCTATATATGGAGCACTAGTATTATTTATATCCTATTTTTTAAGCACTTCTTATGATGATGGGATATTATTTACAATATTGTTTTTAGTTATTAGTTTTATATTTTCTAGGTATATTTTTAAAAAATTAAAACCTAAATTTAATCTCTAAAATTTCCAAAATTTATTGGTGTATCAATATCTGAGTTTTTTACTAATTGAATAATATTTTGTAATTCATCTCTTTTTTTGGCAGAAACTCTAATCGACTGATTTTGATATGCACATTGAGCTTTTTTGAAATCTTTTTTTATTAAACTAATAATCATTTTCGACTCTTCTTGTGTTATTCCAGATTTCAAGTTATAAAAATGTTTAATCTCAGATGGTGTTTTTTCAATTTTGATATCTGATAAAAATTTAATTGATACATTTCTTTTTACAAATTTCTCTTTTAACACTTGCTCTGCTGCTTTGAGCCTTTCCTCAGTAGAGCTTTTTAATGTTATTGTTTGTTCATTAAATTCAATATTTGTACCAGTATCTCGAAAATCATACCTGTTAACAATTTCTCTATATGCTTGATCTACTGCATTTGTAATTTCTTGAGTGTTAAATTCTGATGTTATGTCAAATGTAGGCATTTTAATTTAAAATTTTATTACCTAAGTATATCCCAATTAGCAATGCGAAGATTGAAAGAAATAAAGAAAAAACAATATAGACAATAGAGTTTAAACTACTAACGCTCTGTAATTGGACAACATCAAATGAAAACTGAGAAAATGTTGTAAACCCTCCAAGAACACCAGTGAGTAAAAATACATTAATAATTGGAGTCTTATTTTGAAAAAAAACAAAAAATATACCAAACAAAAAAGATCCAAAGATATTTACAAATAAAGTACCTGATTGAGGATAATTTGTTTGTAGAGTGTAAACATTAATTATATATCTAAGACCAGACCCTATACCGCCTCCCATAAATACAAAAAATAATTTATTTAACATTAGCTTGTCGAATTGCTTCAAACATTACTATGCTTACAGAATTTGCTAGGTTTATACTTCTTGATCTTTCTTTCATAGGAATAGTTAAATTTAAATATTTTTCTCTAATTTCATCTGGAAGACCAACTGACTCAGGTCCAAAAAGTAAAAAATCAAAATTATTCAATTCTTCGTTCCAGTATTCTTTGTCTCCTTTAGAGCTGAGACATGCAATAGATTTATTTTTATTACTATCAATAAAATCAATCCAACTTTCATAATTTTTTACAAAAGCTAAATCTTGATAATCTAAACCTGCTCTACGTATTTTGTTCTCTTGCATATTAAAGCCAAAAGGTTTTATAAAATTAACAGGAATTCCTGAATTAGCTGATAATCGTATAATTGCACCTACATTTCCTGCTATTTCAGGCTGATATACGACAATTTCCATTATCTAATTATATTCTTATTTAAGTTGCTTGAGATATGTAAAATATTTATGTGAGAGAATTATTTAAACTTTTTTTTCCAAATATAAATTCATTTAGATCAGTTATAAACGAAACTGATAATACATCTATTTCAAGAGAGAGGTTTATTGATTTCTTGAAAACTTCTGGATTATTTTTGTTAATAATAAATTCATTTCTTTTTCTTACAGTAACTAAATCTGGTGGTGAATACATAATTTCAAACTTATCAACAACTTCTGAATCATTTATGACTATATCATGGTTCACAATAGGTATGTCATTATTCATTTTCTCTATGGGTTTTAATAATTTAATTGCTTGGTACTCAAATGTAGGCAGGGATGGCAGTCAATGGAATTATTTAGTTGATAGAATAAATGCTTTAATTGGTCCTGTTCTAGTTTGGATAATTGCTATAACAGTATCGTTAAATATTTTTTTAAACCTAAATATGATTCCAGATTTTCTTACTACTTTTGAGGACGGAGTAATCTCATCTGTCGAATTTTCATTATGGCCTTTATGGCTAGTCTCTATTTATTTAGTTATGGTTATGTTTGCACCATTCACGATTTACATTCATAAAAAATATCCATATCTGAGCATGACAATATTTATAATTTTAATAATCCTCATTGATTCATTAAACTTTCCAATCAACTTAGCCTATATAAAAGTATTCAACTATTTATTTTTCTGGTTAACAATACATCAAATTGGTTATTTCTATGCTGATGGAAAGCTACAACTAATTAGAAAAAATATTTTTCCAGCAGTTTCAATAATTTCTTATGGCTACTTGTATTATCAGCTTTCTGTAAATAAATTATTCCTATCATTTTCAAGCTATAGACTTTCAGAAATAAATAACGAAGATCCTCCTACAACTGTTTATTTTGTAGCCACTGTCGGTCTCTTGAGCTTATTGTTCAGTGTTAAAAATATTATTGAAAAAATACTAAACAATAATTATTTATGGAAAGTATTTTCAATATTGCATTCAAATATTTATACATTATATTTATGGCACTTAATTGTTGTACTTTCTATATATCTATTTGATTTACCTAAACATATCGGAATCCTTTATCTATTAGCTGCAGTATTAATATTTGGTAATTATGAAAGATCCGTATTTAGATTATCTTCAAATCTATTGAAAAGAGTTAATCCTCTACAACCCTGGCCTTCTCCTATCAAGGCTAGATTTTCAATTGGGAACTTTAGTCTTGCTTGGGTTTCTGCACTATTAGTACTTCTAGGAATTATTCATTTAACACTTGGAGGTATTGGTCAAAATGGCTTTTTCAACTTACGTGAATTCTATTTTATGAGAAGCAACACTTTTGAAGGAATGGGAAGAATCATTACCGGCATACTTCTTCTAAACGTTACTGTAAGAGGTTTAATGTATAAAAAAAGGATACTTTTTGTTTCTGTAATGTTTACTATATTTTCTTTGTACAGCAGGATAATAATCGATGAAAATATTAGTTATTTTGAGTATGGCTTTAGTTTTTTTCTTATATTGCTTTTTCTTGTTTTATTACTTCCAAAACGTAACTATAAATTAGTAAGTAAGGTCAAATAATTGTGAATCTCCCCAAAGGTGAAACTAGACAAGAGCTTTTAAACAGAGCATTTTTATATATTTTATTTATTTCTATCTCTGTTCTTATATTCATACGTGTAAAATCTTTAATTTTTGACCTTTTTGTTGCTGTTGTATTGTCTGCGCTAGCCGAACCTGTTGTTTATAGATTATCCAAAAAACTCAGTAGAAAATTGTCAGCATTGATAACTGTCGGTGTAATTCTTGTAATCATTGGAGCAACTTTTTTCTCGATTATACCAATCATGGTTCAAGAAATTTATTTTCTTTCATCACAACTACCAACTTATTTTGATAACTTTATAAATTATTTAAATGTTGAAGGATTCGCAGTTTCAAGCCAATCACTAGATTTAGAAGCACAATTTAATACATTAATTAAAGACTATGGAAGCACGGTCGGATCAGGTGTGGTTTTTGCAGGTCAAGGACTCTTAAGAACTTTGGGACACATATTTGTCATTTTCTTCTTTACATACTATTTAATTAGCGAAGGTGATGGCTGGAGAATAAAACTGAAAGAGTCACTTCCTAACAATGTTTCAAGTTCGATAGACCAGGTTTGGACAATTGGTGTTTCCAAAGCTGGTGGTTTCATAGTTGCTAAAGTTATTTTAGGTGTATTGGCAAGTATTGTTTTGTCCGTAGCCTTTCTATTAATTGGACTACCTTCACCTATAGCACTAGGAGTTTCTGCAGGAATATTATCTCAATTAATTCCAGTAGTAGGTACTTTTTTAGGTGGTCTTGTTCCTTTTATAGCTTCTATATCTCTTGGTACAACAACTATCTTTTCAACAATTCTTGTTCTATTGATTTATCAAGTTATTGAAAATTATTTTATAAGTCCTAGAGTTACAAAATCTACGATGGAGATACATCCTGCTATAGCAGTATTTTCTACACTATTCGGTGCATACACACTTGGTGGAGTTGGAGCTATCTTAGCTTTACCTGTAGCTGCTACTGTACAAGGAGTTCTTGGCACTATTATCTCAAATCGAAAGTAATTTTAAAAAGTGTTTAACCTCCCTGTTTCCGCGATTAAAGCTTTAGATAGTTTACTTGCACATATACAAGAAGAAACAGTTGAACCTATAGAAGATTCATTAAAAGGTGCTCGTAAAAATTTTAAGGCAGGAAATTACCTAGCAATAGCTACTTTATTTATTCTGTCAGGCACATCAATTGTTCTATCCCAAATGTTTGATGGTCAATATTTTATACAATCATTAATTTATTTTTCATTCGCATTACTATCATTGTTAATTTTCGGATTAATTGTATGGAGAATATTAAAATGAGCGAATTTTCAGAAAACTATAAAAATTTAAAAGATCAGATATCTGATAATGATTCTAAAGTTATTCCTTATTTGATATTTGGTATTGTAATTGGAAGAATATTTGAAAAAATTATACGTACAAAAAAAAGAATTTTTAAAAAAAGAAGATGAGTAAAAGAACACAAAAAATTATCGTTATTGTTGTCTCCAGTGCAATGGTTATAACTTTGCTGCTTCCTTTATTATCAGCAATATAAATTGAATCTAGATAACGAATTAATAATTGTTAAAACTGATAATAATAAATATTTAGCTGTTATAGATATTACAAAAGAATTTATAACAAATGAAGGTAAATTTAATTTCAAAGACATTAAGTCCATTCCAAGTATTGTAAAATCTTCAACTGATCAAACATTTAAAATTTACAGACCAACATTTAAAGAATTTATATTACTTATGAAAAGAGGTCCTCAAATTATATATCCAAAAGATATTTCACAAATCGTTATTGAAGCTAACATATCCTCTTCAAGTAAAGTATTGGAAATTGGTACTGGTTCAGGAGCTCTAACTTTATACTTAATTAATATTTTAAATGGATCTGGTTCTTTAACTACCCTCGATATCAGCAAGACAAACCAGAGAAGAGCGAAGAAAACAATAGAACGATATTTATCAACACAAGAGATGAATGTAAATTACAGTTTAAAATTTATTAACCAAGAGCTCAATAAATTTAATTTTTCTGATTACGTCAATGAAATAGATACTGTTATTACTGATGTCCCTGAACCTTGGGAATTTTTTGATAAAAATATCATTGACACCGATCTATTTTGGGTTTCTTATTTACCATCAATTACTCAGGTTATAAAAATGAAAGAATGTTTGGAGTTAAATAAATTTGAAGACATAGAAGTTAAAGAGGTAATTTTAAGAGATTGGTATTTAAATAAAAAAATTGCGAGGCCTAATAATAAACTGATATCTCATACAGGATTTTTGTTATCAGCTAGATATATTAAGTTTGATTAGGGCTCAATCATAATGCACTCACCAGGACATTCTTCAGCAGATTCTATAACTGCATCCTCTTGACCCTTAGGTACATTTGCTAAACCTTCTGCTCCTCCTACATTTCCGTGTTCTTCGGAAAATATTTTCTCGCCTTCTTTAACGTAGAATAGGCCATCATCTAGACCAACAAATACATCAGGAGCTATTTCTTCACAGAGGCCGTCACCTGTGCATAAATCTTGATCTATCCAAACTTTCATAATGTATATATTACAATAATGATGACTTATATAAATTTATTTCTGAGTATTTTTATTATGCAGATTTTAATTAAGTTGTAAAACGTTATGAAAAATGTATTAAAAAGATTAATTGAATTAATTAATTTATTTAAAGATGATACAAAAATATCGACAAACAAAATAAAAGATTCAATTCCTGATTACCGTGACTTAAATGAGCAAGCTTTTAGAAGAGCTTTTGAAAGAGATAAGTCGTTATTAAGATCTTTTGGATATTTAATTGAATACTCTAACGATAAATGGTCTCATGATGAATCAGGATACACAATGGGTGGTTCGTATGTTTTTAACAATATCAAAAAGAATGAAGATATTAATGTGAATAGTTTTGTTAATACGTACCTATTATTAAAAAACAATATTTCTCTTCAAGGAAACAATGATAAGAAAACAGAAATCATTTCTAACATAACTAAAGCAATAAATGAAAAAAGAAGATTGGGCTTTGAATATTTATCAAAATATAGAAAAGTAAAACCTCAAGGTTTGAGATTTTTTAATGGATCTTGGTATTTAGGTGCTATTGAATCTAAAAAATTTAAAACATTCAAGCTTGATTACATCGAAAATTTAAAATTAGGTAACAAAGCAAATTTGTTTACAACTGAATATAAAAACATGAGTTTCTCATGGGAAGACACAGACGATTTGATTTCGATTGAAATTAATATCCCAGACAATCTCTATCAAGTAAATAAAAATATTTTTTCTCATAAACTTGCAAGAAGTGATAAGAAGGAATTGAAATCAATAAAGACAAATGACACATATGGTTTATTTAAATTTTTACTACTTTGTGATGGGTCTTTTAAAATTATAAAATTTCATAATGCTCATTTACTAAAGGATTTAATTGATGTCTAAAAAAATTGATTTTAACTTTCTTCATAATTTTCTTCAATTTATACAAGCTAAAAATAAATGGAAAATTTCTGAAATACTAGATAATTTGGATATATCATTTAAAGAACTAATTTACATTCTTGATATAGTTTCTCAAATATATGTTGATTTTGATGATGTTTTTGTTGATTATGAAATAAATGAAGATACAGAGGAAATTAATTTTTTGTTTAATGATTCTGTCTATGAACTTCTATCTATAAATGATTCTGAATTATTTAATCTATATTACCTTTTAACAATTGAAGCAAATTTTCTCACTTTAAAAGACTCAAATAAAGAAATAATGGAATTTTATAATATTCTTTCAAAATATTTTAATATTGACGGTCTATTTGAGTCTGATGATAACTCTGAAAGCTTTTCTTTTGAAGAGATAAAAACAATTGAATATATAAAGCTTGGAAAAACAGAAAGTCAAACATATTTTGTAAAACCCGTAGCTTTAAAATTGAATCAAGATGGAAAAATATTAGAAGCACTAGATGTTGAAGAAAACTCTATAAAAACATTTCTTATTGATCGTATAGTTGGTATTAACAAAGAAGAAAATACTAAACCTAAACTATCAACTCGATCAGCCTTAAAGGTCAAATATAAAATACATGATATTAATTTTTTAAAAACCTTAGATAACTCAACATTTAATGTAATTAATGATAATTTAGAAATGAAATTCTATTCCTTTGAAAATGCATTAGATTTTTCATTAAAAAACATACAATACATTAATGCAATAACTCCACTTAAACTTGTTGATGAAATTAAAATAAGGCAAAGTAATCTTTTGGAGATTTTGAATGAGTTTAATTGAATTAGTTATTATTGTATTGCTAGCTCTCGGTTTACTTGATAAATCTAAAGTTTCAAAAGCAATTAAATTTCTTTCAAGTATTAATTCTTCAAATAGAGAAATTATAGGTGATGATTCTATTGAAGAAAAATGGGTTTGGTTAGAAGAGGAGTGAAGTGGAACAAAAACCATTTTTTGATCATTTTAAAGAACTAAATCAAAGAATTATTTTATCAATAGTCGTTCTTGTTTCTGCTTTTGTACTCTTTTATATTAACTACACAGATATATACAATTTACTTACAAATCCATTAGTAGAAGCAGGATACACAAAAGCGGATTTAGTAGCTTTTACTATTTATGAAGGATTTCAAGTCAAAATCTCCAACACACTACTCGTATCGTTTATTGGAACATTTCCTATTACTTTCTTAATAATTGCAAATTTTGTAAAACCAGCGATAAATGATCTCAAATCAAGTACTTATGTAATTTATTTAATTTCTTTTCTATTTCTTTTTTACAGCGGTTTATTTGCTGCTTATCAAACTTTTCCAATAGGCATAAAATTTTTATTACAATTTAATGAATCAGAAATTATATTAAGAACTCAAAATTATTTTCAGTTAGTTTCTAGGATATCTTTAATTTTTGGAATTTCTTTTCAAACACCTCTAGTAATTTATTTTTTAATTAAAAAAAACATCATAAAGCTTTCGCTTTTCACAAACAACAGAAAAGAAGTATTTATTTTTGTATTGATTTTCTCAGCTATTTTAACACCAACAGGCGACCCAATAACACTATTTATATTTACAATACCGCTGTATCTTTTAATTGAATTAGTTGTTTATTTAAATAGCAGAAATTAATCATATGTTAGTTTTAGATCAATTTCAAATTGATGCAGTCTCTGATATAAAAAGTAATAATAATGTATTAGTTGTAGCACCTACTGGTTCTGGAAAGACCCTTATCGCTGAGAAATCTATAGAGTATTATTTAAAAAAAAATAAAAATATATTTTATACAACACCAATAAAAGCACTATCCAACCAAAAATATAATGATTTTAAAAAAGCAGGAGTTGATGTAGGCCTTTTGACTGGTGATAGAACTATAGACAAAAACAAAGATCTAGTTATTGCAACAACTGAAATATTGAGGAATATGATTTTCAGTAAAGATCAAAAACTAACAAATACAGGGCTAATTATCTTAGATGAAGTACATTATCTAGGTGATACTGAAAGAGGCACAACTTGGGAAGAGATTCTTATTCACGCTGATTTAGATATTAAATTTTTATGCTTATCAGCAACTATTAAAAATAAAAATGAGTTTTTAGAATGGATTGTTTCTTTAAGAGGTCCTACATCTTTGATTGAACACAATCAAAGACCAGTTCCATTAGAGATTTCTTTAGTTACTTCAAATAAGATGTCAAATAATATTAAAATTTTAAAATCAACAAATAAGAAAAAAGATAATAATAATTCTAAATTATCAAAATTAACCCAAAATAGTAAAAAGCCTAATTTAGATGAACAGATTAACTATCTTGAAGATAAAAGTTTAACCCCGTGTATATTTTTTTATTTTTCCAGAGAAAGAGTAGAGTCCAAAGCTAGACAATTAGCAAATAAACGAAAAGTTGTTGATGAACATAAAATAATTAGAGATAAATTTCATGAAATATTTGATGACCTCGAAGTATTAGATCATAGTTTATTAAATCTAGATGAACATTTATGGATGTGGTATAGGGGAGTTGCATTTCATCATGCTGGATTAGCGCCTATTGTAAAAGAATTTATTGAATTTTTATTTCTAAATAAATATATAAATTTTTTATTTGCTACTGAGACATTAGCATTAGGAATTAATATGCCAGCAAAGTCAATTTATTTAGATAGATTAAATAAATATGATGGAATAAAAACAAGATTAATTTCTCAATCAGAGTTTCTACAGTTAACCGGAAGAGCAGGCAGAAGAGGAATTGACGATAAGGGATATGCTTTTTTATCGTTTGATAAAAATATTAATCCAGAATGGTACTCTAATTTGTTTTCTTTGGAATCAAGTAGCTTGAATTCTGCTTTTTCTATAAATTATTCTTCGATACTCAATTTGCTAAATATTTACTCTAAAGAGGAATCTATAGAACTTTTAAATAAAAGTTTTTTCGCATTTCAGAATTCATTCAAAATTAGAAGTCTTAAAAATGCATTTAATTCGAAATTACAAGTGCTTACAGATCTTAATTTTATAAATTCACATATGGGCGAAACTCTTATTGAAACTCACAGAGATCAATTAATTCCATCTATATATTTGTATGAAAAAATAAAGACGTTAAAAACATTTGAATTCTATCTTATGTTTGTTTCATCGGGAATATCATCAAATATATATGATGTCCCTTTAAATGATAAGTTTGATGAACTTTTGAGTTATTTTGAATCAAGTCTCGAAATTTTAAACAAATTAGAAAATAAAAATAATGTCAAAAAATATACAAATATAAATTTATCCTGGTTCAGTATATTTTATGAATTTTATAAAACTAACAATATTGAATATGTGGTTACTAAATTCAATATCAATATTGGAGATTTTATAAAAGCTGCAAAAGAAGGTTCTGAATTATCTAAGAAACTTTTTAATATCTATCAAGACCAAGAGTTTGATGCAATATATAATATGTTTGACAATAAGCTAATTCAAAAATCTATGTCATGAAAACTTTAGTCATAATTCATAATTTAAATTCGAGAGGTAAAAATATCAATGAAGATTATGTTAGAGAATTACTAAACAAAAAAGGTATAAAGTTTCATTATTTTCAAACAAAACAAATCTCTGATGTAGATGAGATAATAAAAAAATACAATAATCCATCAGAATTTCAATACTGTTCTATTGGCGGTGATGGTTCATTAAATGCCTTAGTTAACTCACTAATGAAAAACAATATAACTATGCCTGAAGTTTCTTGTTTACCAGGTGGAAGCGGTTCTGATTTTATTAGAACCTTCGCATTGCCTCAAAATATTGAAGAGGCAGTAGAACATTTAATTTTTGATAATTTTTACGAAGTCGATGTTGGTCTTATTAAGAATAAGACAGATGTTAAATACTTCATTAATGTTTTGAATATAGGATTCTTAGCTAGCACTGTGGAGGTAAGTGAAAAGTTTCCAAATTTATTTAGGGCATTCAGATATCCTTTGAGTTTTTGGATAAAAATTATTACTGCTCGGGCAAAAGAGATGACTATTTCAAATGATAAATATGAATTTAAAGGAATAGCATTTAATATTTGCGTATGCAATGCACAATATTTTGGAGGTGGATGGAATATATCTCCAAAATCTAGTTTGCAAGATGGTTTATTTAATATACAGGTATTTGCAGTCACCAAACTTAAAGCAATGCAGATATTTTTTCTTGCTAAAAAAGGCTTACATTTAAAGGAATCATCAGTCAAATTAAAAAGATTGAGCCAATTAACTTTAAAATCAAAAGATCCAATCGAAATTGATGGTGATTTTTTTGGATATGGACCTGCAGAGATATTTATCAAAAAACGTGCTATACGATTTAAAATTTAGTAATATTTAATCAGCAAATAGGAGATACTTATGGCTAAAAAAGACCAAGAAGAACTTGATGAGCCTACGTTAGAGGACTTAGAAGAAGAAGAAGATTCTGAAGATATTGAACCTCCTGCTGAAGAGGAAGAAAAAGAGGAAGTTGAAACTGAATCTTTAGAAGCAAGAGTAGAAACTGAAAAAAAATCAGTTGATGATGCTGATGAAGCTGAAGGCTCTTTTATGTCAGTAGATGCTGCTGAAAAAAGAAATGTTAAAAAGTCTGATTTGAAATTAGATGAAGTAGTTCAAGATATACAAGCAGATGAATTCACATGTACTGTTTGCTTTTTGGTTTTAAGAAATACTGCGTTAGCCAAACCAAGAGCTAAAGTTTGTGTAGATTGTGTATAACCATTCTGATTTTGGAAAATCATTTAAAATTGTTATAACTAAAGAACCAGACAAAGAAATTAAAGATAAATTTTTTAATGATTTGTCATCAATAGATAAACAATTAATTGAGTATTACAAGTCAATAAATTCTCCTGATGAAAAATATTTCAATTTATATTCAGAGGATAACCTCATAGGATATTCGAGATTAATTTTTCAACTTGAATATGCAGTGTTATCAGAAATTTATGTTTTGAATGATTACAGAGAATTAGGACTCGGTACTTTTATGCTTAATTCAATTAGATCGTATTTAGATGAATTAAATATTAAATTAAGAACAATAACACTCCCAAGTGATAGAACTGCAAAAAACTTTTACGAAGCAAATGGAATAACTGCACGAATTTTGCTTATGGAGGAAAAGCGTGATAAAACTCGCTACAGATCTTGATGGAACTATCTATAAAGGTACAAAATTAGTAGAAGGCGTAAAAGATAGTTATGAAAATTTAATAGATAATAATGTTGAAATTTATTTTATAACAAACAATAGCTCACAGACCCCATATGAAATAAAGGAAAAATTAGAAAGATTACTTCAATCTGAAATTGATATAAACAAAATTATAACTCCATTAAATGTGCTTAAAAAAATGTTTTTAAATCAAACGAAAAATATATATGTATATGGTTCACCTAATTTAAAACAATTTGTAGAAAGTATAAATCTTTGTCTTACAAATATAGATCAAGCAGAATTAATTTTAATTGGAAGAAAATCCGAATTAGATTTAACAGAAATTGAATTAATCAAAAGATCAATTAAGAATGGAAAACAAGTTTTATGTTTAAATAAGGATTTATCTTTTCCTTCTGAGAATGAAGAATTACCTGGAAATGGTGCTGTTGTCAAAATGATTGAAGATGATTTGGAAATAACTATACCTTCATTAGGAAAACCAGGCCTTCATTATATAAACTACTGTAATGATCTCAATTACAATTTTGATTATGTAATTGGTGACAGAGTTGATACAGATATATTTTTTGGTAATCAAATCAATGCAATTTCAATACTTGTAGAAACTGGAGTAAAAAATTTTGAATCTACTGATTCAGCAGATATTAAATTAAAATCTTTTTCAGAAGTTGTTTCTTTTATATCTTGATAGCTTTATTATCAAATATCCTAAAATAAAACCACCAATATGTGCTTCCCAAGAAATATTACTAGAGCCAATAGCAATGAATATTTGTGAAATAAACCAAAAGTACATGAATGTTCTTGCTTTTATTGTTGTAGGAAACAAAATTCCAAATGGGACAAGTACTAACAATTTTGCATTTGGAAATAAGTAAACGTATGCTCCCATAATTCCAGATACAATTCCTGATGCTCCAACTACAGGAATAAGACTATCAAAATTTATAATTGTGTGTACGCCTATGCTTAAAAAAGCAATGAGAAGTAAAAATATAGAAAATTTTGTTTTACCTAATTTATCTTCAACATTATTTCCGAATATCCAAAAACTCCATAAGTTACCAAGAATGTGAACAAAATTAGCATGAAAAAAATTAGAAAATAAAATACTTATGTATAAATTTTTATTAGGAAATACCAAATCACTTCCTAGTAAACTGCAATCGTTTCCATAAAATTGAGTTCCTGATATAGGTGTATTAAGAAATAATTCACAGGGTATTGCTGCAAATTCATAAAAAAAATTGAAAAGTTCGTTACTAGTTTTAGGCTGAATCAATAAGTAAACAAGGGCAACAATGATAATAAATACTCTTGATACTATGGGAGTATTCTTAGCTGGATTGATGTCTGAAATTGGAATCATTTTATGAACATTATAAGTAGCGTGTAAGATAAATATATGAAAAAAATTTCTATTATTACTTCAAAAAAATATTCGAAATCTAAACAGTACGATTCTCTTATTGAAGTGTTGAATTCAAAAGATATTGAATATGAAATTTTAAATATTGATGAAAATTTAGATAAAAAGATTACAAATTCAAATCTTATTATAAGCGTTGGTGGTGATGGAACAGCATTAAGAGCTATGAAAATTGCTTGGCTTTTAAATCTACCTGTGCTCAATATTGGGTCTGGAAGAATTGGGTATTTAGTAAACTCTTTAAACGATATAGACTTTAATAAAATTTTAAAAGATAAAAATGTTGATAACATTAAAAAACGAACTCCAATAATCCAGAATCAAGATGAAAATTTGCCTGCTTTTAATGAAATTGTAATTATTAAAAATTCTCCAACAAGAATTTTGGATATTGAAATAGAAGTATATGATCAAAACGTTAAATTACGAGCTGATGGAATCATTATTTCAACTTCACTTGGATCTACAGCTTATAACTATTCGGCAGGTGGGCCTATAGTTCAAACAAGTTTAGAAAGCATCATTATTACTCCAATATCTCCATTTACTAAATTTCCTAGATCTATAGTTGTTGACAGCAGTTCTGAACTTAAAATAAATATTCCCAAAAAGCAACATTACTCAATTCAATTTGACGGTGTTGAAGAATATTTAAGTGATACTAAATCAGACGAAAAATTTAATTATAAGTTGTCGTCTCGAAATCTTAAAGTTTTAGAAGAACTTGATATTCCAAAATTAGACTTATTCCTCAATCAAATACTTAGATAGTTCTTTAATTTAAAAATAAACGTGTTATTATTTTCACGTGACCAAATACATATTTGTCACTGGCGGTGTAGTCTCTGGTCTTGGTAAAGGGATTACTTCTGCATCTCTTGGAAACCTGCTCAAATCAAGGGGCTTATCTGTAGTTAATCAAAAATTAGATCCATATATTAATGTTGATCCTGATACCATGAATCCATTTCAACATGGTGAAGTATTTGTGACTGAAGATGGTGCTACAACTGATCTTGACCTCGGCCATTATGAAAGATTCACTGGAGTCAATTTAAGAAAAGATGCAAATGTAACTACTGGAAGTATTTATAGAAAAGTTATTGAACGTGAAAGAAAAGGTGATTACCTTGGAGCAACTGTTCAAGTAATACCACATATTACTGATGAAATTAAAAGAAGAATTAAAGGCGTATCTAATGAAGTAGATGTTCAAATTACTGAAATTGGTGGAACTGTTGGAGATATTGAAATATTGCCTTTCTTAGAAGCTGCAAGACAAATTAGAAAAGAATTTGGGTCAGAAAATGTAATGTTCGTTCACGTTACATTAGTTCCATTCATTGGCCCTAGTACTGAGTTAAAAACGAAACCTACTCAGCATTCCGTTTCCATGTTGAGAAGTTACGGAATAAGTCCAGATTTAATTGTTTTGAGATCCGATAGAGACTTAACAGATGAAATCAAAAGTAAGGTCTCACTTTTTTGTGATGTTGATTTGAGTAATGTTATAAATGCTCCTGACTTGCCGGATATATATGATGTTCCAATTAAAATGCTTGAAGAAGGTCTCGACACGGCTGTTGACAAGAGACTTTCATTAAATTCAGGCAAGCCAAATCTTGATAGTTGGCGTTCAATGATGTCCCTTAAAGACGGCGTAAATAAGAATGTAGAAATAGCTATATTAGGAAAATATTTCGGTTTACCCGATAGCTATATGTCCGTTGTCGAGTCGTTAAAACACGCGTGTCTGCAGAATAAGGTTAATTTGAGACTGCACTGGATAGACGCTGATAATTTTGATGTTGAAGAATTATCAAAACTTCATGGTGTTGTAATACCCGGGGGATTTGGTTACAGAGGTATCGAAGGAAAAATTACAGCTGTTGAGTATCTAAGAAAAAATAAAATTCCATTTTTAGGAATATGCTTAGGACTTCAATGTGCTGTAATAGAATTTGCTCGTAATGTATGTGGTATCAGTGATGCAAACTCTAGTGAATTTTCACAAACAACAAAAAATCCAGTAATTGATCTACTTCCTAATCAAAATTTAGAGAAAGATGATGTAGGTGCTTCAATGAGGCTTGGTACTTATCCTTGCAAAATTAAAGAAGAAACTATGGCATCCTATATTTATAACAATGAAATAGTTTATGAAAGACATAGACATAGATACGAGGTCAATAATAAGTTTAGAAATCAATTAGAAGAAAATGGTTTAATATTTAGTGGAGTATCACCTGATGAAGATTTAGTTGAAATGATTGAGATTAAAGACCATCCTTATTTTGTTGCTTCACAATTTCATCCTGAATTTAAATCAAGACCTTGGGAGCCAGCACCTATGTTTAACTCATTTATTGAAGCATCTAAAAAAATAGAGATACCGCAAAAAACAATAGATGATGAAGCAAAAGTTAGAGATTAATTCATTAATAGATTCTTATAAAGATTTTTTAACTTATGAAAAAGGATTGTCTGAAAATACTGTTAGTGCTTATATAAGCGATATAAATAAAGTATCTGGTCAAGAAGAATATTTTGATATAGAAAATTTTTTGCCAGATTCATATCTTATGAGTTCTAACAACAAAAATTACTCAGGTTCAACAAAAAAAAGAATACAGTCATCAATTAATCAATTTTTAAAATATTTAATCGACGAAAACTATATTGCCAATATTGAAATTAATAATGTTTCTATAATGTTTGAAAAAAAGTTACCTCATGTACTATCACCAAATGAAATTGATAAACTAATAGATTTTTATAATCATGATTTATTTATATCTTCCAGAAATAAGACAATAATTGATTTTATGTACTCTACAGGATGTAGGGTATCTGAACTTATAAATGTTGAAGAATCAGACATTGATATAGAGGAGGCTTTCGTAAGACTTGAAGGAAAGGGTTCAAAACAACGTATTGTTCCATTAGGGTCAAAAGTTTTAATAAATTTAGAGAGCTATCTTCCACTAAGAAACAAAGATAGAAAAAGTAAAAATAATAAATTGTTTATTTCCAAATCTTATAAAAATTTAGATAGAACAGCAGTTTTTAGAATCATTAAATCTACAGGAGTCAAAGCAGGTATTCATAAAGAGCTCTATCCTCACATATTGAGACATTCAGCAGCAACACATATGCTTGAGGGAGGTTGTGACTTAAGAACAGTACAGGAATTTCTTGGACATAGTTCTGTTTCAACAACACAGATATATACTAAAGTTACTAAAGCATTTTTAGAAGAAGCGTTTATAGAAAGTCATCCTAGATCATGAAAGATATTTTAATAAAAGCAAGAAGGGCAGTAAGATTTCTTTTTTATAGAGATGTTTCAATTGAAAATCAAATTCTAGTATCAGATACCTTAGATGATACTGAATTAGAAATTCTATTTTGGAAACTTAATAAAGCTGATAGACACCATTCAATTGAGGTTCTACATAGAACAATGAAACATACCGATAATTTGGATATATTAAAGTTGGCTCTTCTTCATGACATCGGGAAATCTATTTCTGAATATTCTTGGTCTTTTAGAATCTTTACAGACTTAGGTATTTTAAAATCTCAAAAATCGCAAAATTATAAAAACCACGAAGACATTGGTTACGAATTATTAAAAGAATTACAAAATGAAGATTTGTCTAATTATTATTTTGATAATCTACTTTCCAAAAAAAATGAAATATTAGATAAAACTGATTTTTAATGGAAATAAATTATTTAATTCAAAACCTCGAATCTTTACTTATAAAGTATTCAAATAACAAATCTCAAGTTGAAGAAAATCTTCATGAACTTATTACCGGATTAGAAGAAAAAAATATAAATAGTGAAATTGAGACATTTGCAGAATTTCTACTGCTTGCATCATCACTTTTCGAAATGAAAGCAAAAAGATTGCTTCCTCAAGAAGAGGATATTGACTGGATAGATGAAGTTCAAATAATGAAAGACAAAGATTTAGCATTTGCTAGGCTTTTGCAATTTAAAGCTTTTTCAGAAATAGGTATTGCACTTGCATCACGTATAAAAAAGAATGAAAAATCTATTAATTCATTCAAATATTACCAAACTGGAAATTTGTTTCCTAAACCTGACATAGAGTACTTAATTGACAAGGATAAGTTTATAAACACCTCAATTGAAGTTTTCCGAAGATATAAAACAATAGAAGGCTTTCAACATATTGATAAAGATCTACCAGATTTACAGAAAGCCATAGACAACTTTCTTTACGAAGTAGATGCGAGAATAAACACTTCATTTGAAGAAATAATCAACGAACTTGATACAACTGAAGAAGCAGTTGCATTTTTTTTAGCACTATTAGAAGCGGTTAGGTGGGGTTTTGTAAAAGCCGAACAAGAATCAAATAGTATTAATATTGAGAAGCAATGAATTATAAAAAAATTATTACATCAATACTATTAGTAAGCGATGGACCTGTTGAGCACGCATATTTTTGTGACAATTTTGATATTTCTGAAAAAGAACTTTTAGAACTATTGGCTGAGATTAACGATAGTTTAAGTGAAAACGATTTTGGATTCAAAATAAAATATAACGATTTAAATTCTGATTTTTTAACTACAGATGACGTAACTAAAGAATTAATTGATTTCAAACCACCTTCAATATTAAGAGGTTTGTCTACACCAGCACTTGAAACCTTATCTATTGTCGCTTATGAACAACCTGTTACAAAATTGAAAGTATCAGAGATTAGGGGAGTAGAGTCCGAATCTTCTTTAAAGACGTTAGAATCAAGAGGATTGATTGAAAAGTCAGGCAATCTTGACGTTCCAGGGTCACCGCATCAGTACTCTACAACACATTTGTTTCTTGAAAAGCTAGATATATCTTCAATTGACGAACTACCTGTTCTAGGAGATTATTTTTCAAATGTTCAGGAAGAGGAATAAAATATTTGAGACTCAATAAGTATTTAGCTCAAAATTTACAGATTTCTAGAAGAAATGCAGATGAAAAAATAGCTGCAGGACACGTAAAAATAAACAATGAAAAAGCAAGTGTTGGAACAATTGTTAATGAGCACGATGTTGTTGAGGTAGATGGTCAAGAAATAAAATCAAGAACCAAGCACGAGTACTACAAATTTTATAAACCTAAGGGATTTATATGTTCACATGAAAAACAAGGTGATTCACCATTAATTTTTGATTTAATTGGCAAGGAGTATTTAAAATTTGGTGGAAGATTAGATAAAGAATCCGAAGGGTTGATGCTTTTAAGTACAGATGGTGATTGGTTAAATAGTATTTTTAATGCAAAAAATAAAGTTACCAAAAAATATATAATCAAAATAAAATCCCCACTCCCAAAAGGAATAAAATTTAAACAAAATATAAATCACAATGGTGAAGTTTTAAAAATTAGTAATTATAAATTAATCAACAAATACACATACGAAGTTGCACTAAAGACAGGTAAAAATCATGAAATTAGAAGGATATTTCGTTTTAATAATTTAAAAATTATTTCATTAAAAAGAAACAGAATTGGAAAATATTCTCTAAAAGAATTGTCTCCAGGGGATTTAGTTAAAATCAATGTCAATGAATAAAATAATCATTACAATCGATGGACCTTCCGGGAGCGGTAAAACAACTCTAGGAAGAGCAATATCTAAAAAATTAGGTATTACATTTTTTTCATCCGGATCAATTTATAGAGTTATAACCAAATATTTTTTAGATACAAATAGTTTAGGATTTGAAAATTTTGAAATAATTTCGTACGAACCTTTAGAAATTAAAATTGATAATCATACATATTTTGAAAAAGATTTGTACACAAAAGAATTGAATACTAAAAGTTCTGAACTCGCACAGCAAATTGAAATAAGAGCAATAGTAGATAATATTTTAAAATTTGTTGAATCATCTGCAGATAGTGGTTTAGTTGTTGAAGGAAGGGACATGGGGAGTGTTGTATTTCCTGATGCTACTTTAAAAATATATTTAGATGCAGATGAACATATAAGAAGTTCTAGAAGAGTTGAACAGTCAAACAATGAAGAAACGACAGATGATATAGCTGAGAGAGACAAAAGAGACCTTTCAAGAAAAAACTCACCTTTGGTTGTTCCAAAAGGTGCATTAATGTTGCACAATAATACTTCAACCGTAGAAGAACTTGTTGATGAGGTTATAGAGAACTTAAAGCTTCAGTAGCTGACCATTTTCTATCATTATTGATACCTTTAATTTTTTTTGGATATTCATCATGAATGCAAAGGTGCTCAAGAAAATTTGAAATAGTTTTAACATTATTTCTTAGTTCTTTAGGTAATGGAAAATATTCTTCTTCATTTATATGGTTAAATTCAATTAGATCGTTAGCATTCAGGTGGTCAATTATTTCGAAAACTAAATGATCTGGAGCTGAGGCGCCTGCAGTAATTGCAATATTTCCATTTAAGTTCAGATCGGTTAGATCATCAACATTTTCAATACGGTGAGCATCACAACCGTTACTTTTTACCATCTCTACTAATGCTTTGGTATTGGAAGAATTTTCTGAACCAACAACAAGTACAGAATTAACTTTGTTTAATATTTCAACAATTGCTGATTGTCTATTTGTTGTTGCATAACATAAATCACTTTTCCTTGGCATTGATAAATTTGGGTATTTCTTTTTAGAATGATTCATAATAGGTTCCCATTCAGATATAGCTAAAGTAGTTTGTGCAAGTAAGGCAGTCTCTCCTTGTAGGTTTAAATTTTCTACGTCATCTATATTTTCTACAAGATGCATATTGTCAGGGGATACACCAATTGCACCCAAAGCCTCATCGTGTCCTTTGTGGCCAACATATATTATTTGAGCACCTTGATCTGTATATTTTTTAGCTTCATGATGTACTTTAGTTACTAATGGGCATACAGAATTGATAGTTAATGTAGCTTTTTCATTAAATCTATTTTCAACATTTGGAGATGTACCATGTGCTGAAAGCATTACTATTGCTCCTTCGGGAATTTCTGAAGGGTCTTCGACAAAAACTACATTATGACCCTCAAACTTATTCACTATCCATTTGTTGTGAACAATTTCGTGATAACAATAAATTGTTTCATCATAAATTTTAAGCATCCACGAAAGAGCTTTTATAGCCATTTCTACACCAGCACAAAATCCTCTAGGTGTTACTAAATAAACTTTATTAACCATAGAATTAGAATAGCTATATTTAGAATATGATAAAAAATAAAGAAGCAGAGATTTTATTACTAGGTTTACCTAATTCAGGTAAATCCACACTAATTAATGCTTTAACTAAGAATAAAACTTCAATTATTGGTTCAAAACCTAACACTACAAGAGACAAAATATCAAAAATTGTTAGTTATGAAAATGATAAAAATATTTTAATCTCAGATCTTCCAGGGTTCTTAGAAACACCAGATGAATTTAATATAAATTATCAAAATAACATTGATAAATTTATCAAAGATGCTGACAAAATATTTTTTGTAATTGATGTACATACCAAAGATTTCTCTGGTCTAGATTCAATTTTCAATATCATAAATAAAAAGAGTCTTTCAAATGACGTTGTAACAGTTTTTAATAAGTGTGAAAATTTTGATAAAAATTCTCTAGATAAACGTTTATACAAATATGTATATAATGAATACTTTTTTGTTTCTGGTTATCACAAGCAAGGACTAGAACAAATTCATTCTTATCTCAGTAATATTGCTTTGAGATCTCAGAAAGAAGATAATCACACTACTTCTTTAACAATTATCGGTAGACCAAATGCAGGAAAATCAACTTTGTTTAATGCTTTACTAAATAAAGAAAGATCAACTGTCTCAGATGTACCAGGTACAACAAGAGATAAAATAGAAGAAAATTTAGAAGCGAACGATAGAAAATATTTAATTACTGATACTGCTGGGATACCACGAAAAAAACAAAAAGACCAGATTGACAGATATTCTTCTGAAATTTCTATCAAGTCTCTTGAAAATACTGATATTGCCTTAATAGTAGTTGACTCCCTAGTTGGCTTGTCATTTGAAGACAAAAGAATTTTAAACAGTTCAATTGAGAACTTTGTCACACCATTGTTGATACTTAATAAATGGGATCTTTTAGACACAGAACAAAAAGAAGATATTAACAATTCTATAAAGAGAGACTTAAAACAATACCGTTGGGTAAATGTGATTAGAGTTTCTGCATTAAATTTAAAAAATATTAATCAAATTGCTAAAAATATAGATCTGATTGAAGAACAGCTTAATTATCGAATATCTACTTCTGAGTTGAATAGCTATTTTCGAGAATTGTGGGTTAAGTCACCTCCTCATCCATTTCGAGGTAAAAGAGCTAAATTAAAGTTTGTTACACAGTATTCAACTAAACCACCTGAATTTGGATTTTCGTTAAGTTCTAGAATTCCAAAAAATTATTCATCTTTTATTGAAAACATCATAAGAGAAAAATTTAATATGCGCGATATCGCTTTCAGGATAAAAATAAATGCATAGTTTTGGCTTTAAATTAGTTGTTTTTTTTGCAGGTTTTTACTTAATTATTAGGTTTTATCAGTTAATTTTTCGACTAATTTCCTAATAAAAAATTATCAACTCTATTTATAAAAAAAATAAATAAGAATTGAATATACACAGATATTTTCTAATATTAATACATCCACATTTATGTGGATTTTTTGTATACAAAAAGGAGAGAAATTGAGTAATTTCAAAGGATCCAAGTCTTGGCGTCTTATATTACTTTTCTCAGTTTTTGCATTAGTAGTAGTCGCATGTGGTGGCGATACAGCAGAAGAAGAAGTTGTTGAAGAAGCAACTGAAACTACTGCGGCACCAGCAACTACTGCTGCACCAGCTGAAGAAGCAGCTCCATCAGGACCTGATGGTGTTTATAAGATGGCAATCTTCTCAGATCCACAAACACAAAACTACTGGAATTATCTTGATACTGAAACCGATGTATGGACACAATATGTAATGTCTGGACAAGCAGTTTCATTGTTCTCTATTTCATATCCAAACTATCAGTTAATTACTAGTATGGCAGCTGAACTTGTTGAAGTTGCTGTTGACAATGGTGACGGAACATATACTTATACTGTTCCAATGGTAGAAGGACTTGAATGGAGTAATGGTGATCCAATTACTGCTAATGATATGGTATGGACATTTAATACTGTAAACGACCTCGGTTTGTTGAGTAACTGGGAAACATACTATCGAAAAGCTGTCGGTACTGATGAAAGTGCTGAAGACTATGTCGCTGGTATTGCAAGCCTAGTTGCAGTAGATGATTACACAGTTGAAATTACACTGAACTTTGATGCTGGATTATCCGCATGGCAATACAGAATTGCACAAGCTCCTTTCTTGAATGAAACTTATTGGTCACAATTTGCTACATCAAGAGAAGACTTGCTTGCTGCTTCTGGAGCTGATGCACCAGTAGCAAGTGCTTTTGTTTACGACAAAGTCGAACAAGGTGCTTTCTACACATGGAACTATGATCCAAATACAATGTGGTTCGGTGGAGATAGAACTATATATAAGAGTGGTACAGTTGTCGAATGGGACAACGGTGTAGCACCAGCAATTAGCCAATCATTTGGTGACACTTCTGGTGATTCTTTCACTTATACTTATGGACCTTATGTTGGTACTGTAGAGTTCACTCTATATGGTGATCAAGATGCTGCTTACTTAGCATTCCAGAACGGTGAAGTTGATTTCGTTCTTAACCCATTAGGTGTTAAGAGAAATCTCTTTGACCAATTATCAAGAGTACCTGGTGTTGAAACAACTGCTAACTTAGGTAACGGTATGCGTTACATGGCATTCAACACAAGAGTGTTCCCTGGTAGTAACAAAGCATTTAGACAAGCAGTTGCTTGTATATCTGATAAAGAGTTCGTATTAAATAACGTTCTTCAAGGTGTTGCTGTAAACATGGATGGTCAAATGCCAGAGGCATTGACAGCATGGGTAGCACCAGTAACAGGTGTACTAGCTGATTGTGCTGGACTCTCTGCTGAAGAAAGATGGGGTAAATCCGTCGAAATTCTTCAAGCAGGTGGATGGACAGCAAGTGATTGGGGTTCACACCCAGGTGGTGCTGACAGAGCTGTCGCACCTACAGGTGTTAAAGGACCTAATGGAGAAACACCACCAAGTGATATGTTGTTATACGCACCTGGTGCTGGTTATGACCCATTAAGATCAACAATGTCATTATTCATAGCTGATTGGATGCAACAGCTTGGATTTGATGTTACAGCTAGACCAACTGGATTTAGCGTTATTGTAGATAAGGTATTCACACCAGAAAACTGTGAAGACTGGTACTTCTACATGTTAGGTTGGGGCTTAAGTGCATTCCCTGATCACCCAGAAGCATTCTTTGCTTCTTACAACGATACCTGCGAAGGTGGATATAACACACCTGGATTTAACAACGCAGAGTTCGATGCACTTGTCGGAGAATTTAACAAAGCTAAGACTGTAGCAGAAGCTATTGCTCTTTCTCAGCAAATGGAAGCTATATTATTTGAAGAAATGCCATATTTGGTACTCTTCAATGTACCTACACTTGAGGTATTTAGAAGTAATGTAGAATTCCCATTCACTGACGTATTAGATGGATTAACAGGAACTGGTGGAGGTTATCCTACATTAGTTAAAGTTTCTAGCTAATTAAAATTATTAATAAAATGGCGGGTAAATTACCCGCCATTTTATAATAAATAGGTAAAATATGGCTGAATACATCATTAGACGCACATTTCAAATGACAATTGTCTTCTTCTTATTTCTCGTCTTTTCTTATTTACTTTTTAATGCAATTCCTGGAAATGCCTTTTCAAGTTTATTGCTCAACCCAAATTTGCCTCCTGATGCTTACCAGAGAGTATTAGAGATATATGGTCTTGATAAACCACTTTTAGAACGTACTCAGATGTATATTGTCAATTTCTTCAAAGGAGATTTTGGTTATTCTTATAAATATTTTCCAAAAACACCTATTGAGTTAATTGCAGAAAGACTTCCAAGAACTCTTATGCTTTTTTCAATTGTAAATATTGTTGCTTTCTATACAGGTTTTTTTATTGGAAAAGTATTAGCTTGGAGAAGAGGATCCAAGGCTGAAACATGGATTACTGTAACTTCAGTATTTTCATACACAGTTTTTTATCCTTGGTTTGCATTGATGATGCTATGGGTGTTTGGATATAAACTTGGATGGCTACCTATAGGTAAATTTCTCTATCCTGAAAAATGGTATGATGCTCCTTTCGATAGTGATGTCGTTTTTACTTCAATGATAAAATTTACTGTAGTAGTTTCTCTTATACAATTTGCAGCATATTTAGCGTCTAGAGGCATAGAATCGCTTAGTCTTCGAAGAAATATTAGATTTGTTAGTTTAATAGCAATTTTTATCGGTAGTTATTTTTATTGGAATAATGGAGAAGCATTATTACAAAAACCCTATGCTTCAGATATTGCTTATCACATGATATTACCTGTGATGGTTGTCACAGTAGTAGCTTTTGCTGGTACAGCTCTCTTAACCAGAACAACAATGATGGAAGTGTTAAAGGAAGATTACATATTAACCGCACGAGCTAAAGGTATAAGTCAAAAGAGAATTAGAGATAGGCACGCTGCAAGAACAGCACTTCTTCCTGTTGTGACTTCATTTATTTTTACAATAGTAACTATTATTGACGGATCTGTATTGACTGAACAAATATTTTCATGGCCTGGAATGGGTCAACTATTGCTTCAAAGCGTACTAGAAGAAGATATACCAGTAGCTATGGCAACATTTTCGTTTGTTGGTGTTTTTGCATTAATTGCTCACTTACTTGCTGATGTCTCATATTCATATTTAGATCCAAGAATTAGGATTAAATCTCAAGGGTAATTATGGAAGAAAATATAAATCAAGATTTACAAAAAGAATTACGCAGAGAAGCAATAAAAAGAAATTGGCAACTTTTTAAACAAAGTAAATTAGGAATGATAGGTTTGTATATTGTCATTTTCTTTTTATTTTTAGCTTTACTTCAACCTTTTTTATTTATTACTGGAATCTGGAACAAAGGAGTATACGATCCAGTTGTTGGCTATGAACCGATTAAAGACACTCTGCTAGTAGTTGAATGCCCAAAAGAATACCCAACAGAAAAATATGAATCTTATTCAGACTGCCCTGCAAAAGGTGAGGTCAATATTAAAAAACTTTACATGGCGCCTGGAGTAGAAGTAGGAGATATGTATGAAACCTTTATACAACCTGCACCTCCTTCTAGAAGGCATTTACTAGGTACAGACTCATTAGGTAGAGATATATTTTCACAAATTATGGAAGGTAGCCAAGTAGCATTTATCCTTGGTCTACTAAGTGCAACCTTAGGAGTTGGTATTTCTACAATTCTAGGGACTATTGCAGCATTTTTCGGTGGAAGAATTGATGCGTATTTAATGAGACAATCGGATCTAATTTTAATGCTTCCAAGTTTGCCATTGTTGTTTATTATTTCTGCTTTTGCAGAGCTAAAAGTATGGCACTTAGCCGTTGTTCTTGGAGTTTTAGGTGGATTAGGTGGATCTGTGATAACTATCAAGTCTCAAGCTCTTCAAGTTAAAGTCAAACCTTTTGTAGATTCTGCAAGAATAACAGGTGGATCAAACATGAAAATATTATTTTCACATGTTCTCCCTAATGTTGCTCCATTAGCACTATTATTTATGGTCTTTAGTGTCACAGGCGCTATTGCTTCTGAGTCAGTTTTATCATTCCTTGGGCTATTAAATATAGACATGAGTTGGGGAATAATGATTTATCTTTCCCAAACTGATGGCTTTATATTTTCTGGCATGAGATATTGGTGGCTAATTTTACCTGCTGGTCTTGCAGTTACATTTTTAGCAGGTGGATTTTACTTAGTTGGTAGAGGACTTGATGATGTATTCAATCCTAGATTGAGAAAGAGATAAGATGTCTAAAGATGTATTAGTAGTTAAAGATTTGAATATGCATTATGAAACTCTTTCTGGTGATGTTTCAGCGGTTAAGAACGTATCATTTACTGTAAAGGAGGGAGAATCTTTTGGATTAGTAGGGGAGTCTGGTTGTGGAAAAACTTCCGTTGCTATGTCTCTACTACAGCTTCAAGCTGACAATGCAAAAATATCAAGTGGCAGTATAAAGCTGGATGGTATAGAAATGGTGGGAATGTCTGAATCAGAATTAAGAAAAGTTCGCTGGGATGGCATAAGTATTGTTTTTCAGGGAGCTATGAACGCATGGAATCCTGTAGTAAAAGTTGGTGAACAAATTAGAGAAGCTATTAGAGAACATTATCCTAACAACACAAAAATCCAAAATACTGAAAAAATTGAAAGTTTATTTAAAATGGTTGGTTTAGATTCTACGATTATGGATAGATTTCCACATGAATTATCTGGTGGAATGAAACAGAGGGCAGTTATTGCATTAGCTTTATCTTGCGATCCAAAAGTTGTTATTGCTGATGAACCAACTACTGCATTAGATGTAGTTATTCAAGACCAAATATTAAAAGAAATAAAAAAAGTTCAAGAACTACTTGGATTAAGTCTAATTTATATATCTCACGATATTGCGGTGATTGCTGAAATGACCGATAAAATGGCCGTCATGTATGCAGGAAGTATTGTTGAAAAAGGTCCTACTAGTGAGATATTTGCTAATCCGCAGCACTCATATACTAAGTCACTACTCGCTTCAACTCCTTCTGTTGTTGGAGATAAAGTAAAACTTAATTCTCTTGAAGGTGAACCCCCAAGTCTTATTGATCAAATTGAAGGTTGTTCTTTTGCTCCAAGATGTCCTAACCGAAACACAACATGTCATCCAGAATTAGACATGGAACTCGTTGAAGTTGGTCCAGATCATTTCGTTGATATTTGTAGTGCTAGTAGGAATTAATTATGAAAAAAAATGTAATCGAAGTAAAGAATTTAGAAAAGTATTTTGAAGTATCCGGTGGTTTCTTTTCTAGAAAAAAAGCCACAGTAAAGGCAGTAGATGATATTACTTTTGAAATACCTTTTGGTGAGAGTTTAGGCCTAGTTGGTCAAAGCGGATGTGGTAAAACAACTACTGCTAGAGCACTTTGTTTATTAGATCCTAAAACTGGGGGAGAAGTCAGTTTTTATAATAATGAAAAATCAGAGATGGAAAGTATTGATGAACTTGAAGGCGAAGAATTAAAAAAATTCAGAAGAAATATCCAAATGATTTTTCAGGATCCTTATGAATCACTTAATCCAAGATGGACAATTAAAGATATTATCCTTGAACCACTAAACATACATAACATTGGTGATTTAGATGAAAGAGAAGAAGCTGTCGCTGAAATACTGCAAACTGTTGGATTAACACCGCCTGAAAATTATATGCCAAGGTATCCGCATGAATTATCTGGAGGACAAAGACAACGTGTATCTATTGCAAGAACTCTTATAATGAAGCCAAAATTTGTAGTATGTGATGAGCCTACTTCTATGTTAGATGTATCAATAAGAATTTCAATTATGGATTTAATGTTAAATCTAGCAAAAGATTTAGAAGTTTCTTATCTTTACATAACACATGATTTAGCAGTGGCAAGATACATGTGTAACAGAATTGCAGTGATGTTTAATGGAAAAATTGTAGAAATTGCAGAAACTGAAGAGTTATTAAACAATCCAGTTCATCCCTATACAAAGAGATTAATTTCCTCAATACCAGTTCCGGATCCAACATATGATAGAAAAGTATATGATATCAATTTTGATGAACTTGATTCACTTATTGAAAAACATGGGTCAGACAGTCCTATGATTGATATTGGCAATCAACATTACGTCGCAACCCATGATGTTAAGGGTCTTATTTGAAATTTAAGGATATTTTCCTTGCACCAAACTTAATAACATTATCACGTCTAATAATTGTTATATTCATTTTCTTTCAATTTACCCCTAATGATTTTGAAGTTGTTACTTTAATTGTGTTCATTGCAATAGTTGGATTAAGTGATTCACTAGATGGCATTGTTGCTAGAAGATTTAGCTTAGTTTCAAAGTTAGGAACAATTCTTGATCCATTCACAGACAGAGTCGTATTTATTCTTCTTTTATTTTGGATAAGCGAGATAATTCCAACTTATTTTTTAATTGGGATAATTGTCAGAGAAACACTAATATTGATTGGTTCTTTGATTGTCTTGTTCACAAAAAGAGAGATAAAAGTTTCTAAAAAAGGAAAAGTATCAACGGTACTTATGTTTGTTATTATTTGTTTATACGTACTTAATATGGATATTTCAATTGTATTTATAGATGAGTTAGCTATTGCAACATTAATATTATATTTTTATGTTGCTTTTGAATATTTATATAACTTAATATATAAACATGGATGATCATACAAAACCACTTGAAAAACAAGATAACGATAATAATGTTAAGTTCTTACTAACATTATTAAATTTAGAATTGATGTCTTCATCTTGGATCCTTCAAAATGGTAAATATACAATTGGTAGATTATCAAGCCACCAAGTTATCCTTGATGATGTAACTGTATCAAGAAACCATGCTTCCATTGAAATAATCAATGAGGAAGTCAAAATTTATGATAATAATTCCACAAATGGTGTTTACATCAATAATGACTTAATTGAGAATCATGCAAATATAAAATCTGGTGATAAATTACAAATTGGAAAGTTTCAACTACTATTCACAAAAGTTTAATTATGAATATCGGTAAATTAGTAAAAGAATTAAAGAAAAGTTTCCCATCAGTAACGATATCTAGAATAAGATTTTTAGAAAAGGAAGGATTGATAAAACCAAAAAGGTCCTCTGGTGGCACAAGAATATTTACAGAAAAGGATTTAAAAAAATTAAATAAGATATTAGACCTACAAGAAAACCAATTTTATAGCTTAAAAGCAATTAAAAATAATTCATCCTTATTAACTAAAAAGGATACTAAACAAATTACTATATCAGAATATAGCAAACATGATGTTTTAAAAAATTCTGGAATTAGTGATAAAGAATTCGATGAATTAGTAAAGTATGAGTTTGAAGATGAGAAAGAAATTTATAATAGTCTTGATCTTGAAAGATTAAAGTCTTGGTCTTATTTTTTAGAATTAGGACTTCAACCTAGAAATTTTACAACTATTAAATCCGTATCTGATAGAACGGAAGGTTTTACAGATTATTTGATATCCACTATTCAAGATGAAAATACAAACGAAGAATTAATTGTTGAGAATTTAACAAAAATTATTAAAGGCTTAATATTAAAAAAATAATTTTAATCTCGTTTGTTTTAATATTCTTTATTCAACCTGTAAACGCTCTTGAATCAGTAGAAGTACCAATAACTGCTGAGGTTTATCTTTCATATGATTATGAATATAAAAAGCTTATGTATGCCAAAAATATTGATACAAGTATTGCTCCTGCATCTATAACTAAGTTAATGACAGCTCTTTTACTATATGAAAATTTCCCATTAAATCATGAATTTATCACCTCATATCCCTCAAATTATGCATATTCGGGTAAAGTTGCATATATACCAGAGGGCATCTCACTCACTACTGAAGAGCTTTTAGAGCTATTATTAGTTTATTCCGCTAATGATGCAGCATTTATTGTAGCTAATTCTGTTTATTCAAGTTATGAACAATTTATTAATGAAATGAACAACAAAAGTAAAGAGTTGTCGATGAATTCTACAAACTTTGTCAATCCTGATGGATTGGATGAAGTAAATCATGTCACTACAGCTAATGACTTACTTAAATTAAGCATTTACATATTGGAAAATACTAAGTTACTGGATATTACAAGTAAAGAAGATATTTTATTAGATAAATTAGATAAAAAATTATATAAAAATACAAACTTAATAATTAATAGTGGGTTCATTGGACTTAAGACAGGATGGACATCCAATGCAGGATTAACATTTATTGGATTCAATCAAGAAAACAATAGAAAAATAATAACTATTGTAAATAAATCTGTTGTTGATGAAGAGAAGTTAAACCATTTTTTAGATACAAAAATTTTATATCAAGAATCAAAGAATAATTACGACAATGTTCAAATACTTGATAAAGAAACTGACATATTTAAAATTAAGAATTCTAAAAATGTAAACATGATAAAAAATAATAAAGATTTCTATATATTTAAAAATCTAGAAGATGATGATTTAACTTATTCAGTTTCTATTAAAAATAATATATTTAAAATATTTTATCCAGAAATAAATGAAGAAAGAAAATATAAAATTAATGCTACAAAAAAAATTGAATATAATTTTCATTGGTCAAATAGATTTCTAAATAATATCTTCAATAAATAATCTTTTATAACACTTTAATTAGAATTTAATTATGCAAAGTAAAGTTTACGTTGAAGTTGGTTCAATTCGATTAGAAGAAGAAACTGAGACACCAATTATGCTTCTTCAGCAGCCAAATACTAATAAAGTTCTTCCAATTTGGATTGGTACAATAGAAGCTGTTTCCATAGCATATGCACAAGAAGGTTTTGTTCACCCTCGTCCACAAACTCATGATTTACTAGTAAACATTATTGAATCACTTAATTCTCAAATAATTGAAGTTTGTATCACGGACATACAAGACAAAACTTATTTTGCTGAAATTAGTTTATTAACTGACGATGGTGAAGTTAAATTATCTTGTCGACCAAGTGATGCCATTGCTTTAGCATTAAGAACTTCATCCAAGATATCTGTTGATTATGATCTATTTATTAATAATTCTATAGAAATTTTTGATGAGAAATCAGTTGATTTAGAAGAATTCATTGATTTTATTGACAATGTTAATCCAAACGATTTTTCCTAAAACCTTGATAAATTAAATAATCATAGTAGATTAATCATATGCAGCAGGGTTACACAGGTCCAGAAGTATGTAAAATTACTGGTATATCTTACAGACAACTTGATCATTGGACTACAACAAAATTAATTAAAGCATCTGTTAGAAATATTAAAGGTTCTGGATTTCATAGAATTTACTCCTTCAACGATATTGTTTTAGTGAAATTAGTAAATAAGTTAAGGTCTGCAGGTATAAGTTTACAAAAAATTAGAATTGCATTAAAAAATGTAAACAAAATATTAGGAAAAAATTCAAATATTTCAGACGTCTCAATTTTTTCTGATGGATCATCTATTTATGTTTTAACTGACAATGACCAAATGATTGACTTACTAAAAAAAGGTCAAGCTGTTTTTGGTATATCACTGGGGCCTGTACACACTGAAACGGAAGCTGAAATACTATCACTTTATCCTGATAAAGCTTCAGCTGTTAATAGATGAAATTTGCTCATCAATCAGAAAAGATATTTGCAAACCATTTAGATTTATTTGACATTAAATGGATTTATGAACCTAAGAGCTTTCCTTTGAAGTGGGGTAGTGGTGCTATAAAAATGATGTTTACTCCAGACTTTTACTTACCAGAAATGGATATATATATAGAAATCACAACCATGGATCAAAAACTTATAACTAAGAAGCAACGTAAAATTAAACTAGCTAGAAAACTATACCCAATGAACACATTTAAGCTTATAAACGAACAACAGTTTTATAATTTCCTAACCAAGGACAATGAAAATCTAGTCAAAGAAGCTATCGCTAGCTGAATACTTGAGCAAATTTTCAACATTTTCTATTCCCAAACTTTTTGCTATTTCCAATTCTTTAGATATAGAAGTATTACTCAT
>CACJPC010000007.1 GCA_902595195.1 uncultured Candidatus Actinomarina sp.
AACTAAATTCTTTATATTCAACTAAAGATAATGATAAAAATTCCACTTTTACATCAGAAAAAAGATTAAAAAAAGTATAAAAAGTGAGAAGAATTAAAAAAGTAACAAAATATTTTTTATTAAACATAACCATAATACACTTTACTTAATGGATGAATTAAATTTTACTCACGATCAATTAAAACGGATGCGTTCGATGAATAAGTTTTATCATCATCAGTTTTTAATAGATGTAAGAATCTTTTTTACACTTGGTTTGATTGCACTTATTTCTGCTTTATTTAATACAAAAATAGTCTATATTTTGCCTTTTTTATCACTTTTTGGCAGTGTTGTACTTGCTTTTCATGCCTATTATTTGATTTTTTCAAGGCATTATTCTGAATATTTAGAAAAAAATATAAATAAAATTACTAATAAACAAGTATTTATAACTCATGAGCTTGAAAATAGATACTTTTTTCCAATAAATGACAAAAAAATTGTTGTTGCAAAGATTGGAAAAGACTTCAGTTGGTTTAGTTTTGTAACTCTATTTATTACATTGTACGGATTGATTTTATATATTTTCGGGATGATAAACATATATAACGTATTTAATGACACTGTGACTTTTTACAGCATTTTAATATTAACTGTTGTAACATTTGCAATAGGATATTGGTGGTTTGTTAATAATACAGGTGAGAAGAGATTGAGAGAAGTATATGACAACTGACTTTATGAATTTTAATGGTGATTCTTTAGATAATTATCTTGGTCATGAAATGATTGAAATTAATGAAGAATCAGCAAAATCTAGATTAGTAATAAATAAAAACCATCACCAACCAATGGGATTGGTTCATGGTGGAATTTATTCCACCATGGCTGAAACCTTGTGTTCTTACGGAGCTAACTTTAATTCAGATGGAATGTTTGTTGGGGTAAACAATAATACTGATTTCTTATCAAGTGTTTCAGAAGGAGAATTGATATGTTCAGCTAAGTTGATAAAAAAAGGAAGATCTTATCAGCTTTGGGAAGCAGAAATTCGTCATGAAAATAAGCTATGTGCAATATCTAAAGTTAGATTAAGTCGTATTAAATGAAATACTCTTTAGTTATTTTTTTGCTTTTTAGTTTTTGTTCAGCTACCAGTTACGAGTACAATCCTGATTGTTGGAAAACTGATCGTGAAACTTGTAATGAGCAAAAAAGAATTAAATCGGGAAATCTTGGTAATAATCCTTCTGGAGGCGCAGGAAATTAAATGAACAAATATATTGTTATTTTACTATTATTGATTTCATGTACTTCTGGTGAAAATACTGAAGCTGATTCTAATGAAGTAATTACAGAAGAGACAACTACAACCAAAGGAGAAACTGTGAGTGAAAAGACATACAATCAACCTCATGAAATGAATATCGATACTAGTAAGTCATATTCAGCAACAATAAAAACAAATTTCGGTGAAATGAAAATAGAATTTTTCACTGAAGATGCACCTGTAACTGTAAACAATTTTGTTACTTTAGCTAGAGATGGTTATTACGACAATGTAATTTTTCACAGAGTGATTTCAGGCTTTATGATTCAAGGTGGTGACCCATCTGGCACTGGCCACGGTGACTATGGAAAATATCCTGGCTATGAATTCGAAGATGAATTAAATAATCAAAAGCCATACGAAAAAGGAATTATGGCAATGGCGAATAGAGGTCCAAATACAAACGGTAGTCAATTTTTTATAATGCATGTTGATTATCCACTACCTTATAGTTATACAATTTTTGGTCAAGTTACTGAAGGGCTTGAAGTAATTGACAGTATTGCAGCCGTTCAGACTGATGCAGCTGATAAGCCACTAGAAGATGTGGTTATAGAATCTGTTGAAATTTCTGAGAATTAATAATTTTAATTGTTTTAGTAGAAATTACCCCTCCGGGAACACCGTCTACATTTTTGATTAGATAAGACTCTTTAAACAATTCTTTTGTTAATGATTTTATGTAATTTTCACTGTAATTAAGTCTTTTAGATAAATAGAGAGAGTAATTATTTCCTGATTTAAATTGATAATTGATATACAAGTATGCATATGCAGCTAACAATATTGATCTATTTTTAATTTGCCTTTTCTTTATTTTATTTTCCAATTTTTTCTCCGGGATGGATAAATAGGACATATTATTTGTTTTCTTATTGAAGTATTTCCTGTCAATATTCACAAGATTGTTAATAAGAAGTATTCCTTTTTTTCTTAAGGAGTAGTAATTTAGATTTCTTAAATCACTTGAGCTAATTTCATGTTTAGAATTTTTAAGAATTTTAAGTTCTTTTGCTATCAATTGATAAGGATTTACAAATTGATATGTAATTTCTACATCTATTTTTTTATATACGTTTTTGAGTAAGACCTTAATTATTTTATTTTCAAATGTAATAAGGTTTTTATTCATAAATATATTTTAAAATCAATATTTTATATTTTTACGATTTAATTTATTAATCCGTTTATTTAACGTTATGAAATTTACCTCAATTTAGTTATTATTATGAAATTATGAATTTAGATATTACATTACCTGATGGTTCAGTTAGATCTTTTGAAAATTCTATCACTGGTGATGAACTAGCTAAAAATATAGGCTCAAGATTACATAAGGATGCTGTTTGCATAGAAATAGATAATAAATTTTTTGATCTCTCATATTCTATAACTGAAAATTGTAACGTAAGAATTGTGACAATTAACGATTTAGATGCTTTACATATACTTAGACATTCATCTGCTCATATACTTGCTCAAGCTGTATTAAATATATTTCCTAATACTGAATATGGAGTTGGTCCTAGCATTGAAAATGGTTTTTACTATGATTTCAAATTCACAAAACCAATAAGTGAATCAGATTTAGAGCAAATTGAATCCGAAATGAAAAAGATTGTAAAGTCAAAACAAGAATTTATTAGGGATGAATTATCCAAGAAGGATGCGCTAAAACTATTTAAGAAACAATCTTTTAAAGTTGAATTAATAGAATCTGCAGAATCATCTGAAGGGGTTTCAAGTGATTATGTTTCTACATATCGAAATGAACAATTTGTTGATTTATGTATGGGACCTCATATACCAAACACAAGTTTTTTAAAACATTTTAAATTAACTAAGGTTGCAGGTGCCTATTGGAGAGGTGACGAAAACAATCCTCAATTACAAAGAATTTATGGAACTTCATGGTTTTCCAAAGAAGATTTAGATTTATACATGGCTCAACAAGAAGAGGCTGAAAAAAGAGACCATAGAAAATTAGGAAATGAATTAAACCTTTTTACTTCAACAGATGAGCTTGGTTCAGGTAATTTTATATGGAAACCTAATGGAGCGATACTAAGAGATGTAATTGAAACCTATAGTAAAAATGCACACCTATCTAATGATTATCAATTAGTCAACACTCCTCATATCGGAAAATCTATATTATGGGAAACTTCTGGTCATTTAGCACACTACAAAGAAAATATGTATCCACCTGTAGTTCACGAAGAAAATAATGAAACTTATTATTTAAAACCTATGAATTGTCCATTCCATATATTAGTTTACAAATCAGATTTGCATTCTTATAAAGAACTACCAATCAGATTCTTTGAATTTGGTTCAGTGTACAGGTACGAAAAAACTGGTGTGCTTCATGGTTTATTAAGATTAAGAGGTTTTACTCAAGACGATGCTCATATATTCTGTACAAAAGATCAAATCAATGAAGAAGTCAAAACATTATTAAATTTCTCAGTAAAACTTTTAAATGCATTTGGTTTAAGTGAGATTGAAGCTGATCTCTCAACTAAACCAGATAAATCGATAGGTTCTGATGATGATTGGGATATGGCTACAGAAAGCCTTAAGAAATCTTTGACTGAACTAGATATTCCGTTTGCAACCGCTGAAGGAGAGGGCGCTTTCTATGGTCCAAAAATTGATTTACATGTAAAAGATGCAATTGGTAGAAGATGGCAACTAAGTACTATTCAAGTGGATTTTGCACAACCTGATAATTTTGATATTGAATATGTCGATAATAATAATAAAAAAATTAGACCGGTCATGATTCACAGAGCTCTGCTTGGTTCAATTGAACGATTTACTGGTGTTCTTTTAGAGCACTACGCAGGTCATATGCCTGGATGGTTATCGCCTGTTCAAATAGACATATTAACAATTGGCAATGTTTCTTCTTATGTGGATGAGATTAAGGAACATTTAAAAGATTTTAGAATCAATATTGATGATCGAAATGTAAGACTAGGAGAAAAGATTCACAATTCTCAAAAAATAAAAGTCCCTATCCAATTAATTGTTGGAGAAAAAGATGTTTCTAATAAAACATTTGCTATTAATTTTTATAATGCTGAAGATAAACAAGATATAGAGTTAGAAAAAGGAATTAAAGAGATTAATAACTACCTAAAGACTCCAGAATTTGATTTAAATGGTTGACGGAATAGAAATAGATAAAAAGGATGCTGAGGATTCTTTACTCCCAGAAGATTTAAATTCACTTGCAGTAGGAAGCTATGTAGTACCTAATCCAATTAGACGCAAATACTATCCTGTCTACATTCTTTTAGTATGTGGTTTATTTCTTTTTGCATCATTATTTCTTACATTTATTGATTTCATACCAACTTTGACAATTCTTGTTTTGTTAGCGGTACTTCTATTATTTCTAAATAATAAATTTAAAATTAACCAAGGTGAAGTAATTAGTAATGTGCTTCCATATATTGAGCATTCAATTGGTTATTATTCAGTTGCTTTAACATTTTTATTTAATTTAAAGAATATACTCACACCTGTCTGGACTGTAATTGTCTATTCCCATGAATCTCCTCCTAAATTCAAAACAATTGTTGAGATAAACGCTTTTTCAGGGGATATAGTTACCGAACCATATTCTGAAAATTTAAATGCTTGAAAAATACTTTAAAAACGCATCAGAGAAATTTGCAATGCCTTTTGTCCTTGTTTTAGCAAAATTTCAGATTAAACCTAATACTGTATCTATACTCGGTCTAATCATTGTGTTGTTAGGTTCATATTTTTTTTATGTAGATAACAAATTTCTTGGCATAATTTTAATTTTTTTAGGTAGTGCAGTTGATGGTCTTGATGGACCTTATGCAAGATATCAAAATTTAGTGAGTGAAAGGGGAGCAGTACTTGATTCTTTCATTGATAGATTGGGTGAATTATTTATATGGAGTGTTGTAGCTATAGGTTTCACTTCGAATGATATTGAGTTATTTATTGTTCTATCAATTTTAGTTGCATCAAATTTGATTCCTTATATTAGAGCTAAATCTGAAAGTTACGGTATTACAAACAAAGCTGGTATAACCGCAAGACCTGAAAGAGTAATATTTGCAGTAATATTCATGTTTTTTGATTTAGATTATGTATTTATGTATATATTTTCCTTATTATGTTGGATTACTGTATTTCAAAGAATTAAAATTTTAATAACCAACCTAGATAAATGAAATTTCAAATAATACGAATTCTTCACAACATGTTTAAAAAATTACCGCCAAATTTCATATATGTTATTTCATATTTTATTGGACTCGTATATTTTATTTTTACTCCTTTTTCAAACATAAAACTTAAAAAGAGAAAAGATAGGATAGATAATTATTCAATATTCAAAGTTAAATTAAATTATGTAAGATACTGGCTTGAAACTATTTGGTTAACTAAAGAAGGTTATAAAGATTATATAGAACCAAAAGTAGAAATAATTAATGAAGATATTGTTCGGAAGTTAAATAAAAATTACTCTTCATACATTATTGCACTTCCTCATCTTGGTAATTGGGAATTTGCAATTCCAATGGGTGAATTTCTAGATTTAAATTTAGTTGCTGTTGCTGAACCTTTAGATGATGAAAAGATTTTACATTGGTTTACTGAATTAAGAGAAGATCTTGGATGTAAAATAATTTTAGGTGGTAAAGGTCAAAATACTTTTGAACGAGTAAAAGAATTTCTTAAAAACGGCCATCACGTGTGCTTGTTATCAGAACGTCACATTGGTAAAAGTGGTGTAGGAGTTGAATTCTTCAATCAGATGGCAGCATTTCCAAAAGGGCCGGTATCTCTTTCGCTGGATACACAATTGCCTATTGTTCCTGCAGCTTTTATAAAGAATGGTAATAAATATCAATTACATTTTGGGAAACCTTTTATAGTACCTTATTTTGATAATCAAGCTCAAAGCATTCAACACGGACTTAAAGTTTTAAGTAAATCATTAGAAAATTTAATAAAGCTCGATCCTAATCAGTGGCATTCTATCCAACCAGTATGGACTAGTGAATATTAACCTCTTATTTTTAACACCGTACAATCTATTAAATTATGGGGGAGTTCAACATCAAATAAATTTAATGAACGATTACATAAGAAAAACTTCAAACATAGAAAGTAAAATTGCTGGACCAAACTCTAAAGATTATGATTTAGGTAGAGTTTTAAATATTCCTTTTAATAACTCAGTTGCATCAATATCTTTATTTCCAGATAGAAAAATACTCTTAAAAGCTATTGAGTGGTCAGATGTAGTACATATACACGAACCATTTATACCATTAATTTTTTGGAAATTACCAAAGAACAAAAAATATATATTTACTCATCATGCAAATTTAAATAAACTTTATACATTTTTCATGAGCATTATATACAAAATTGTAAAAATTAAAGGGATAAGTGTTTATGTTAGCGAATCAGCATTATCAAATGCTAAAACATTAAATAAACAACCAATCTTGATTCCTAATATGATAGAAATTAATAAAAATATAAAATTTAACAACACAAAAAAATTTTTATTTGTTGGACGCAATGAAAAAAGAAAAAATTTTAACTACTTTAATTTATTATCAAAAGAAAAATCATTTCAAAATTATGAATTTGAAGCAGTTACGAATGAAAATATTGAAAATTTTAATGGCGTTATCTATCTAAAACCTAATGATGAGGAGAAAAATGTTATTTTCAAAAACTCTTCTATATATTTGGCACTAAACACAAAAAATGAAAGTTTTGGAATTACTCTAATTGAAGCAATAAACTCAGGGAATATTGTCATATCAAGCGATCTAGTTGCATTTAAAGATGTCTTAGAAGAGTCAGGTATTTATTATGAACGAAATTCTTATAAATCATTGGTAAATTTATTAACAAATACATTAAAAAGTGATTTAGATTTTATATGGGAAAAACAATATGAATGTATACAAAAATATGATATTGAAAAAAATATGGAGCATTACGTTTTATTGTATTCAAACAATTGATGTACTATATAACTTATGAAGATTGAGTCAACATTTAAAGTTAAAAAGGGTTTAGCTGAAATGCTAAAGGGTGGCGTGATTATGGATGTAGTCAACGCCGAACAAGCAGTTGTCGCAGAAAAATCTGGAGCTGTTGCTGTAATGGCTTTAGAAAGAATACCAGCAGACATAAGAGCTGACGGTGGAGTAGCAAGAATGTCTTCTGTCGGTGTTATTCAAGAAGTAATGGATGCTGTATCGATACCTGTAATGGCAAAAGCAAGAATTGGTCATTTTGTCGAAGCTCAAATTTTAGAATCTATCGGAATAGACTTTATCGACGAATCAGAAGTTTTAACCCCTGCTGATGATGTAAATCATATAAATAAAAATAATTTTAAATCTCCTTTTGTTTGTGGAGCTACTGGACTTGGTGAAGCATCAAGAAGAATAGCAGAAGGTGCTGCAATGATACGTACCAAAGGTGAAGCAGGTACTGGAAATGTTATTGAAGCTGTTAAACATATGAGAACAATAACTAATGAGATTAATGAAGTACTAACATGCGATACAAATCAGTTAGTTGCTTTGAGTAAAAAATTTAGGGCACCATTGAATGTATTAGAAATGATTAAAGAGTTAGGAAAACTCCCTGTAGTTAATTTTGCAGCTGGTGGAATTGCTACACCAGCAGATGCCGCTTTAATGATGCAATTAGGATGTGATGGAGTATTTGTAGGTTCAGGTATATTTAAAAGTGGTGACCCCGCTGAAAGAGCTGAAGCTATAGTTGTTGCGACTACAAATTATAATGATCCAAAAGTTCTCGCAGATGTCTCAAAAGGTTTAGGCGAACCTATGGTTGGAATAAACATTGATACTCTGACAGAAGAAGAGAAATTAGCTAAAAGAGGTTGGTAATTGAAAGTAGGGATACTTTCTTTACAAGGTAGTTTCTTTGATCATCAAAAAAGTTTAGATCTTGTTTCTTTAGAGTCATTATTAATAAAAACACCTGAAGATTTAGATAAAGTAGATGGAATTATACTTCCAGGTGGGGAATCTACAGCTATGTCGAAAATATCATCATATAATAATTTGTATAAAAAGTTAGATACAAAAATAAAACAAGGATTGCCAACCCTTAGTACTTGCGCAGGAACGATAATTCTTGCAAAATCAGTTATTGACGGAGATACTCATATCCCGAATATTGATATAGAAATTCAAAGAAATGCATATGGAAGACAAAATGAATCATTTGAAGCAGATGTAAAATTTTTAAATAATAATGACATATATTGTTTTATACGTGCTCCAAAAATTATAAGAACGTTAAATAATGATGTTAAAGTTATTGCTACACAGATTGAAGATATTGTTGGTGTTTCACAAAACAATATAGTCTCACTTACATACCATCCAGAATTGACAAATGATAACTATTATCTCGAATGGTTGCTTGCTTTTATGAAAGAAGGAAAATATGTCGGGTCATTCTAAATGGTCTACCATAAAGCGAAAAAAAGGAGCTAACGATGCTAAAAGAGGACAATTATTCGCAAAATTAGTTAAAGCTATAGAAATTGCTGCACGTAATGGAGGCACTGACCCAGCAAATAACGCATCACTGTATCAAGCTATACAAAAAGCAAAATCTAATTCAGTACCTAATGAAAATATAGAACGAGCTTTAAAACGTGTTGATGGAAATTTAGAAACTGGAGAAATATTCGAATTATCATACGAAGGATACGCACCACATGGTGTTGCTCTATTAATTAGTTGTCTTACTGATAATAAAAATCGAACTTCATCTGATGTAAAAGCTACTCTTACTAAACATGGTGGCTCGATGGGTACGCCGGGTAGTGTTAATTACTTATTTGAAAGAAAAGCTGTATTTCAATTTGATAAATATAACGATGAATTAATCGATTTAGCTTTAAACTCTGATTGTTTAGATATTCTAGAAAGTAATCAATCAGTAACGTTTGAATTCCCACCATCTGATTTTAAGAATATGAATGAAAAATTTAATAACAATTCGTTTGTTCCATCAAATGCTGAAATTGCTCAGATTCCGAATGTCGGTGTAGTCATTGATATGGAAAAATTCAAGTCAGTATCAAAATTGATTAGTGCATTAGAAGACCTTGATGACGTCCAAGATGTGTATGCAAATTTTGATATTGAAGAAAAAGAGTTAGAAGCGTTACTTTCTGAATAAAAAAATTAAAATAAATACATGGTAAATAAGGCAAAAAAACAGGGAACTACGTACGAAACTAATATAGTAAATAGATTGAATAAAGAAGTAGATTTTAAAGCACAAAGATTTGCTGAAGGCGGATCAAAAGATCTAGGTGATATACAACTATTTGTTAAAAACGAAGAGTACTTTCTTGAAGCTAAATCAAGACAAAATTTAAATATTCACCAGTCTTTAGAGAAAGCGATTGAAAAATCAGGTGATAAAAATACTGTACTGTTTTGGAAAAAATTAAAAAGAAAACAAGGAAATTCTAGACGTACAAATGACGGCATGCCTGAAGTTGTGTCCATGTCTTACGATTTGTTTATTAAATTATTGAATAATAAGTAATGATTAAAAGTAGTTTATTTAACTACGATTTACCTAAATCATCTATAAATCAAATACCTTATCAAAATCCTTTAGATTCGAAATTACTTATTGCTGAGAGTAAAAAAATTATTTACTTTAAGGATTTGGCACAACATGTTGAAAAAGAATCTTTGTTTATATTTAATAAATCAACTGTACAAAAAGTGAGAATCCTAACAGAAAAAAAATCAGGCGGTTCTATTGAAATATTTATTATTAAAAAAATTAATGATCGTAAAGCACAATGTTTATTAAAGTCCTCTGATAAAAAACTTATGAATAAGCAATATCAAACAGACATAGTAAATTTTAAAATAACTGATATTGACGATGGCTCTTTTGTATGTTTATTTGATAAAAATATTGACGATTTAATAAATAATTTCGGTGTATTACCTTTACCACCTTATATTGAAGACAGCCCTGACAAGAGAGAGTTCTATAATAATGAATTTTCTGATCAAGGATTTTCTGTAGCAGCACCTACTGCAGGATTGCATTTTACTAATAAACTTATTAAAGAATTTAAAATAGAGAATATAGAAACAGCATTTATTAATTTAGATGTGAATATTGACACGTTTAAACCAATAAAAAATGTAAATTTAAATGATCATAAAATTCACAATGAATATTACAACATAGAAGATAACGAATTTAATAAAATATTAAGTTATAAAAACTCCAATCGAAGTATTTACTGTATAGGGACAACTACCCTTAGGGCTATTGAAACAGCGTATATAACAAAGGAGCTTAGAGGCAAAACAGATTTATTTATTCTTCCTGACACAAAAATTAATGTCCCAAATTATTTAATTACTAATTTTCATGCGCCTATGAGCTCACTACTTTCAATTGTTCAAAATGTGTATGGAGATAATTGGAAAGAGCTGTACAAATACGCTATTGATCAAGGTTTAAAATTTTTAAGTTTTGGGGATGCAGTATTATTTGAATATAAATGAATAATATTAAATTAGATTTGCTCGGAACTGATGGTAAAGCAAGAGTTAATAGAGTTAACTTAAACAATCATGAATTTTTAACACCTATTTTTATGCCAGTGGCAACAAGAGGTTCGATTAAATCTCTTAATTTAGAAAACTTATCAGAAACCAATATTATTTTAGGCAATACATACCACCTCTACTTAAGACCAGGATTAGAAGTTATAAAAAAATTCAATGGATTACATGATTTTATGAATTGGAAAAAATTAATTCTTACAGATTCTGGTGGATTTCAGGGTTGGTCCATACCTAACACACAAACAGATGAAGGAATTTTATTTAAAAATGTATATGATGGTTCTAAATTTCTTATGACTCCTGAGTTGTCAATGGAAATTCAAGAATCATTAAATAGTGATATTGCAATGATATTGGACCACTTAATAGACATAGATTCATCTAAAGAGCTACAAAAAAATGCTATAGATAAAACTAATACTTGGGCAAGAAATGCTAGAAATGTTCATCAAAATAGTACTCAATCTTTGTTTGGCATTGTTCAAGGAGGTAAGTACAAAGAATTAAGGGAAATGTCTGCAAAGAATATGTTGGATTTAGATTTTAATGGATACGCAATTGGAGGTTTAGCTATAGGTGAAACCTCATCAGAAAGAAAAGAGATCGTTTCTTTCACTACTGATATACTACCTTCAGATAAATTAAGATATGTTATGGGGGTTGGAGATATAAAAAGTCTTTTAGATCTAATTGAGCTAGGAATCGATATGTTTGATTGTGTATGGCCATCAAGAATTGCACGTCATGGAAAAATTATTAACAGAGCCGGATTTTTTAATCTAAAGAATAACAAATATAAAGATTTGAAAGAACCATTAGTTATTGGATGTAAATGTTACACGTGTTTAAATTATTCAACCTCTTACATGAGACATTTGCTAATTAATGAACCTACATCTTCATGGCAATTTTTAACTTTACACAATATATTTCAGACAGAAAATATTGTTAACGAAGTCAGAGAAAGTATATTAAACTCAGATTTTGATAATTATAAAGAAAGACTTTTAAATGAATGAGATAGTTACTTTACTACCATTAATAACTGTTTTTGTAATTTTTTACCTCATACTATATTTACCCCAGAGACGAAGACAAAAAAAGCATAAACAGTACGTTGAAGCTTTAAAAATCGGCGATGATGTAATTACAGATTCAGGTATATACGGTCGTGTAGTAAATATAAAAGAAGAAACTGTTACATTAGTTATTAAAAAAGGGGAAATAGAAATACTTAAGACCAAGATTCTTTTTAAATAATTATGAAATCATTTGTAAAACTATTATTACTACCAATTATTTCTATAGCTTTATTCTTTTTTGTTTACGTTAATGATATTCAACCAAAACTTGGTTTAGATTTACAGGGTGGAGTTTCAGTAATATTGACTGCTGAAGAAGGTACAGATCCAGAATTAATTGAACAAGCAGTTGAAATCATGAGAACTAGAATTTCTGCCTTTGGAGAAGTTCAAGAACCTGAAATATCAATTAGTGGTGAAAACTCTGTTTTAGTTCAACTACCTGGTCTAACCGACCAAGAAAAAGCTATAGAAGCTGTTGGAACAACTGGTCTTCTAACATTTAGACCAGTATTAAACTCGTCTCTTAATTTAGGATATTCTCCAGCCCTAACAATAACTCCAAATGAGGATGATCCAGATAACCCGACAGTAACAGCACCACCTGGAGTTGATGAATTAACAGGACTTTCGATTGACGACAATCCAGATACTGAATCTTATTTACTTTCCTTATCTGGAGGATTTCCAGTTATATATCATTTAGGTCCTGCCGAACTTACAGGAAATGATATTGAGGATGCTTTAGCTGTCTACCCCCAAAATGAATGGATTGTTCAATTAGTTTTAAAAGATACTTCTGAACAAAAGTTTACTGATTTAACAAAGAAATTAGCTAAATTAATGGGTGAGCAAAGACGTTTAGCTATTGTATTGGATGGTCAAGTAATATCCGCTCCAGGTATTGCAATGGATGTAAATCCTGAAATTGGTATAACAGGCGGAACAGCTGCAATTTCAATGGGAAATACTGACCAAGGAGAATCTGCAAATAATCTGGCAGTTATTTTAAGATATGGTGCACTACCTGTTGCTTTTGAAAGATCATCTATACAAAAGGTTTCTGCTACATTAGGTGAAAACACTCTTTCGCTTGGTTTACAGGCTGGATTTGTTGGACTTATTATTGTTAGTCTGTTCTTACTCTTTTATTACCGATTATCTGGAATAATCGCAATTTTAGGTCTAGCTTCATTTGGTGCATTGTTTTATTCTGTTATCGCATTATTGGGTGAATATCAAGGTTATACACTAACTTTAGCTGGTATAGCTGGAGTAATAGTTTCAATAGGTTTGACTGCTGACTCGTATATAGTTATTTTCGAAAAATTAAAGGATGAATTAAAAGTTGGTAGATCATTCAACTTTGCTGCTGAAAAAGCAGTTACTGAAGCATGGAATACAATATTAGTAGCTGATTTTGTTTCAATAATTGCATCAATCATTTTATATGTATTGGCAATCGGACCTATTAGAGGTTTTGCACTAACTCTTGGACTTGCAACTGTTTTCGATTTGTTTTATACAAGATTATTCATTAGAAATGCAGTACCAATATTTGGAAATATTACTGATAACCCTCGAGGTTATTTCCCACTAAAAAGAAAAGATATTGAAAATGTTTAAAAGATTATTTTTAGGTAATACAAATATTGATTTTCAAAAGATAGGGAGTCGCTTCTATAAAATATTCATTGTTGAACTAATAATATTCTTAGCAATACTTGGGGCATCTCTTACCGGAATATTTAATTTAAATCTTTCAGTTGATTTTACAGGTGGAACAACATATCAGCTTGACGCGTTATATACAGATAATGATATAGATGATGTTTTAAACAATACAATACTTCCAGTATCAAGGTATCAAACTTTCGATAATTCCAATACAATTATTTTTAGAGCTATTGAATCTACACAAGAACGAGAAACAGAGCTACTAAATTATCTCTCAAATAAGTTTGATGTAGAAAAAAATGAAATAGAATTTCAAAGAGTGGGTCCAACATTCGGAGAAGAAATAACGAATAAAGGCATTAGGGCTCTTGTTATATTTCTAACAATTATTGCATTATTAATCTCATTTAGATATGAATATAGATTCTCATTAATTGCTTTGACAGCATTAATGCATGATTTACTACTTACATTTTCTGTTTATGTTGTTTTAGGGCTAGAAATTACACCATCTACAATTATTGCTTTACTAACAATTTTAGGTTATTCCTTATATGACACAGTTATACTTTTCGATAAATTAAAAGACTCACAGAAATCTTTTAAGAGAGATGCACTCACTGGTGAAATTTTGAACAAAACATTTAATGAAGTTTTGATGAGAAGCATAAATACTTCTTTTACCTCTGCAATACCTATTATTTCCATAATTTTTATTGGAAACTATTTAGGTATAGAGGGCAATCTATCAGATTTTGCAATTCCTTTATTAATTGGGATATTATCTGGTACATATAGTTCGATATTTGTTACAGTACCATTTTTATCAAAAATAATTAAAACTTAAGAAATTTAGTACCATTAATATATGTCGACTAAAAGTCCTGTGAAAACAGCTGATGAACTATTTAATAGTATTTTAGAAAACTACCCAAAATCTTCTCATAAGCTTTTAAATGATGCATATATTTTTGCAGCTAATGGACATAAAAACCAAAAAAGAAAATCAGGTGAAGACTACATTACTCATCCTCTGCAAGTTGCTTTATATCTAGCTGAATTGAATCTTGATAAAGAAACAATCATAGCTGCATTTTTGCATGATTTGATAGAAGATACTGATGTAACTTATTCAGATATTAAAAAAGATTTTGGTAAAGAAGTTGCTGATATTGTTGATGGTGTAACAAAACTAGATAAGATAAATTACAACTCAAAGGAAGAAGCTAAAGCAGATGCAATAAGAAAAATGGTTATTGCTATGTCAAAAGATATTAGAGTGTTAATTCTCAAATTAGCGGACAGACTACATAATATAGAAACAATACAATATCATACTGATTGGAAACAAGAGAAAATCGCTAATGAAACACTTTACGTGTATGCACCATTGGCACATAGATTAGGTTTGCAATCAATTAAACATAAATTAGAAGATACTTCCTTCAAGATCCTTTTTGATAAACAAAATAATGAAATTCAAGAACAGATAACTCAAACAAGGCCAGATAGAGAAAATCAACTTGAAGAATCTTTAAATATAATTAAGTCATTGTTATCAGATAACTCAATTTCTGCAGAAGCATACGGCAGACCAAAACATAATTATTCAATATACAAAAAAATAGTTAATAATGGATTAACGTTTAATGAAATTAATGATTTAGTTGGAATAAGAATAATTACTGATGATGTTAAAAATTGTTATACGATACTTGGATTAATTCATGCAAATTTTCAACCTGTTCTAGGACGATTTAAAGATTTTATTTCAATGCCTAAATTTAATTTGTATCAAAGCCTTCATACAACAGTTATTACCTCTGATGGTAATAAAATGGAAATTCAAATTAGAACTCATGATATGCATTACAGAGCAGAATTTGGAGTGGCTGCACATTGGAAATACAAGGAAAAGCCTTCTAACGATCTTACTAGATGGACTAATGAGCTTACAGAGATGTCATCAGAATATCCTGATCCTAATGAATTTTTACAGCATATGAAGTTAGATTTGTATGAAAATGAAGTATTTTGTCTTACACCTGAAGGCGATGTCTTATCTTTACCACAAGGCTCCACACCAGTTGATTTTGCCTTTGCCATCCATACACAGGTAGGTGAGAAACTGATTGGTGCGAAAGTAAATGGAAAATTAGTAAATTTAAGTAATGAACTAAAATCTGGGGATACAGTAGAAATACTTACAAGCAAGGATAAGAACAAAGGACCTAGTAGAGATTGGTTAAATATAGTAAAAACTACAAGAGCAAGATCCAAAATAAAACAATGGTATCAAAAGCAACTTAAAAATGAAGACATCCAAAAAGGAAAAACAGTATTAAATACCTGGTTAGACGAGAATAATGATGTTTTGGAAGTAAATTCAAAAGACCAAATATTAAATGAATTGTTATTAGAAATGAAACTTCCTAATATCGAAACTTTGTATCAAAGTCTTGGAAATGGAAATACAGGTATAAATATTGTTGGTAACAAGATACGGAAAATAGTATTTCCAAATGAAATATCTGTTGATGACGATTTATATTCACCTGAAATTAAGAGTGATAGTAAATCGGATTTAATTATTGTTGAAGGATATGATGACATACAAGTCAGAATGGCAAAATGCTGCGTACCCGTACCTGGTGACGATATTTTAGGATTTATAACTATATCAAATGGTATTGCAATTCATCGTTCTGATTGTTTAAATATAAAAATTGATCCAAATAAAGGGGAAAGAATTTTAGATGTAAGTTGGGGATTTGAACCTAATACTGGAACTATTGTTTGGCTTGAAATAGAAGCTATTGACAGACCTTACTTACTTAGAGATGCGACTATTGCAATTTCTGATAATGGAGGAAATATATTGGTAGCAAAATCTGTTACAAGTAGTAAAAGAATTGTAAGTTTAATATTTCAGATTGAAGTTAGTGATGTTACTCAATTAGATGCAATATTAAATGATGCTAAAGATATTGAGAATGTTTTTGAAGCAACAAGAATCTATCCAGGAAGAAAATGAATAATATAAAAAAATTTACAAGTTTTGCAACATCAAACTGTTATCTAATAAGCCCTTTTGATAATGAAATTGTATTTTTAATAGATTTACCACCAAATATTGATGAAGTAATTGATTACATAAATACAAATAATTTAACTATTGGAGGTGCATTTATAACACATGGTCACTGGGATCATGCAATAGGACTATCTTCTTTTGATTCAAAGGCTTATATCAATCTTGATGACGAACATTTAGCAAGAAATCCAAGGGAGCAAATAGGAGATTTTCTTGGTGATAAGGTATCTGTAAACAAATATGAAGGCAATTTACATAACGTTTTAGACCATGAATATGATTTTTTAAATGTCTATATAAACCCTGGACATACTAAAGGTAGTGTATCATTTGAATTTAAGGATTTAGGGGTAGTTTTTACTGGAGACTTTATATTTAAAGATAGTATTGGAAGAACAGATTTGTATTCAGGGGATAATAATGAAATGATTGATTCTATAAACAATGTTTTCACTCTTTTTCAAGATGATTTTCAATTATTTCCTGGTCATGGTGATGATGATACTGTAATAAATATTAAGAATAACAATCCATTTATTAGAGAGTATTTGAAATGATTGATCAAGTTAAGGGAACAAGAAATTTATACGGTAAAGATATAGACAATTATTTACACATAAAAGATAAATTTTTAAAATGTTATGCAAGTTATGGTTATAAATTTGTTGAATTGCCAAACATTGAACACAAAGATTTATTTACAAAATCTATAGGTGAAAATTCCGAGATAGTTACTAAGCAAATGTATGAATTTGAAGATAAAGCTGGACGAAGTCTTGTATTGAGACCAGAAGGAACAGCTAGCGTCGTAAGGTATCATAACGAATTTCATAAAGATCAATCAAATAAATACAGTTATTTTGGAAAAATGTATAGATATGAAAATCCACAAAAAAATAGATACAGAGAATTTCATCAAGCGGGGGCTGAACTAATTGGAACATTAGATAATTATTCTGACGTTCAATTAATTAAATCTTCATTTAGATTTCTTAATTCACTTGAATTAAATTTTAAATTAAAAATTAACACAATAGGTAGTGTCGATGAAAGAAAGGAGTATGTAAGTGTTTTAAAAAAATATTTTGATAAAAACAAAAAAGATTTGTCTAAAGAGAGCGTTGAAAAGATTGATTCAAATACATTAAGAATATTAGATTCAAATGCACAAGAGGACTTACAGATTATTGATCTGGCTCCACTAATTACAAATTATCTAGAAGATGAAACATTACAGAAATACGAAGATATAAAGAATATGCTAAATAATATTAATATTCCTTACTCCGAAGATCATAAGTTAGTTAGAGGTTTAGATTATTACAATGATTTAACTTTTGAATTTGTAGCCGATGGTGTAGTTATTGGTGGTGGTGGTAGATATGATAAATTGTCACAAATACTTAACATAGGTCAATCTCAAGGAGTGGGTGTCGCTTTCGGAGTAGACCGTATAATAAACCAACTTCAACTTGATACTCATAAAGAAAAAATATTCTTAATATCTCAATATGAAGAAGAAATGTATGACATTTCTGATGAATTAGATAAAAATCATATACCTTATGAAGTACCTATAAGATTCAGTAAGGAAAATACTCAGTACAAAGAAGCTATAAAGAATAATGCGACATTAGTAATTAATTGTTCTGAAAAAACTATTAAGATTATCAGCAGCAATAAAGTTGTACCATTCGAAATTAATAAATTAAAGGAATTAATTTGAACATTAACGAATTAGTAAATGCAAAAAACAATGCCCAAGTTCAAAATGTTAATGGTTGGGTTTCATCTATTAGAGATCATGGTGGACTTACTTTTATTGATCTTCGTGATTTTTATTCTTCTATACAAATTGTTTACGAGCAAAGCAAAAATATGCCTTCTGATATAAAGAATGAATATTACATTTCTGTATCAGGTGTTTTTAAAGAGCGAGATGAAGAACTAGTTAATAAAAATACTCAATTAGGCAAGTATGAGATTCACGCTTCTGAAATAAATATTATAAATAAAAGTAAGACATTGCCATTTCAAATAGATAACAATATTGATACTGACGAAAGTATTAGATTGAAATATAGATATCTAGATTTGAGAAGACAATCTATGAAATCAAACATAGTCGGCAGATCTAATACTTTTAAATCTATAAGAAAGATTATGGACAAAATGGATGTACTAGAAATAGATACACCTACTCTTATTAAATCAACTCCTGAAGGTGCTAAAGATTTTTTAGTACCTTCGCGTAAAAACAACAGTACTTTTTATGCCTTACCACAATCACCTCAGATGTATAAGCAACTATTCATGATGGCTGGATTTCCAAATTATTACCAAATTGCAAAGTGTTACAGAGATGAAGACTCAAGAAAAGATAGGCAACCAGAATTTACACAATTGGATGTAGAATTTTCGAATGCTAATCCTGAAATAGTTAAAAAAAATATTGAAACTATCGTTAAATTTGTCTTTAAAGATGCATACGATATAAAAATAGACTCTGCATTTAAAAATATGACTTTTTCCGAAGCTATATCTTTGTATGGAACAGACAAACCTGATTTAAGAATTAAAGAAACGATAAGTGATTGTACTGAAGTTTTTAAAACAACTGAAATTAATTTTTTGAGTGATATTTTAAATAAAGAGGGTGTAATCAGATTTTTAAAAACTGATGAATCGCTTACTCGAAAAATTATTGACCAGTTAGATCAAGAACTGAAAGAATTAGGTTCAAATGGTCTAGGTTGGTTTAAGATTGAAAACAATGAAATATCAGGTCCCTTATCTAAATTAATTTCAGAATCAGAGAAAGAATTTCTGATAAGTCAAGGAAATGGAGTATTTCTTTTTCAGGCTGGACAAGAGATGGAAATAGCACCATTTCTTGATCATATAAGAAGATATATTTTCAAACCTACAACCGAACAACAATTTACTTTTTGCTGGATTGATAATTTCCCATATTTTGAGGTCGAAAATGGTAATTTACAACCTTCTCATCATCCATTTACAGCTCCAACAAACGAAGAAGATTTTATTGATAATCCAGAGCTTTCGACAGCCTTACATTACGATTTAGTTCTTAACGGGGTTGAGCTTGGATCAGGTTCCCAAAGAATTAGTAATCCAGATTTACAACGTATTGTTTTAGAAAAATGGGGTTTAAGTAATGAAGAAATTCAAGATAGGTTTGGTTGGTTTATAGAGGCACTTTCATATGGAACACCACAACATGCAGGATTTGCTATAGGTATAGATAGATTGATTGCTGAAGTATATAATCAAAATTCTATAAGAGATGTAATACCATTTCCTAAAACACAATCCGGGCTAGATCCACTTACTGATGCGCCTTCATATATAAATGAAAATATATTAGAAGAATATAATTTAAAGTACATTAATAAAGATGAATAGTAACCAAATAAGAACAGAGTTTTTAAATTATTTTGAATCTAAAAATCATGACGTTATCAAGTCTGCTTCTTTAATTCCTCACGACAATACTTTGTTATTCACTGCTGCAGGAATGGTACCCCTAAAAGACTATTTCTCTGGAAATAAAGTCCCTGATAATCCAAATATGGCTTCATCTCAAAAATGTATAAGAACAATTGATATTGATATTATTGGAGATACTGACAGACATCTTTCATTTTTTGAAATGTTAGGAAATTTTAGTGTTGGGAAGTATTTTAAAAAAGAAGCAATACGTTATTCGTATGAATTTATAACAGAAGTTTTATCAATTGATCCAAAAAGATTATGGTTCACAGTTTATAAAGATGACAAAGAATCTTTCGATATTTGGCGCGATGAAATAGGCGTTCCGAAAGAAAGAATACAATATGGCGATAAAGATAACTTTTGGCATATGAATATCCCTGGACCGTGTGGTCCTTGTTCGGAAATATTTATTGACAGAGGTTCAAAATATGGTCCAGATGGAGGACCAATCGGAGGAGGAGAGGATCGATTTGTTGAGATATGGAATCTTGTATTTATGGAATCTATACAAGATAAACCTTTTGAAGTAGTAGGTACGTTACCAAGTAAAAACATAGATACTGGTATGGGTTTAGAGAGAATAGCAATGATTATGCAAGAAAAAAATTCCTTGTTTGAAACAGATTTATTTAGTTCAATACATAAAGAGCTATCAAAAAAAATAAAAAACTCGAATGAAAAATATGAAAAAATTATTTTAGATCATATAAAAGCATCAACTTTTATGCTTAGTGATGGTGTTGTCCCTACTAACGAAGGTAGAGGTTATATTTTAAGAAGACTTATTAGAAGAGCTTTAAGAGCATACAATAAATTAACTGATGAACCATCCTCACTTGATTTTCTTATCAAAGAAGTTACAAAATTGTATAGTGAACCTTATCCTGAACTTGATAAAAATATCGACAAAATAACAAAATTATTTAAAACTGAAGAGGATTTATTCAGCAAAACATTAAATAAAGGAATCCAAGAAATTAATACAATTCTTGAAACAGGTGAACTATCTGCAAAACAAGCTTTCTATTTATTTGAAACTTACGGTTTTCCTTTTGAATTAACACAAGAAATTGCTCTTGAGAACAACATAACTCTAAACGAAGAAGAATTTCAACAATATTTTGAAAATCATAAGATTAAATCTAAAGGTACCTCTACTAAAATAGATCAAAATATGAGATTAGATATAGATACCAATGATTTTTGTGGATATGAAACAATAAATACCGTATCTGAGATATATCATGTAGAACCACTAGAAAATAAATCTATTATATTTACCAAAATAAATCCATTCTATTTTGAAGCAGGTGGACAAATTTCTGATGAAGGAAAAATAAGAATTGATGAAAAAGAATATTTTGTTGAGAAAGTTGTTCAGAGTGAAAATGGAGCAACAGGATTAGTTGTTGATGTAAATAATGTAAATATTGGTGATGAAGTTCAATTAACAGTAGATGATTCTTTTAGAAATGCAGTATCTAAAAGTCATAGTGCAGCACATATTGTACATTCTGCTTTAAGAAATATCTTAGGGGATCATGTTGCACAAGCCGGTTCTAACGTTGCGCCTGGTAGATTTAGATTTGATTTTAGCCATACTCAGAAAGTCTCTGATGAGGAGTTGTCAGACATTTTCGAAACAGCAAACAAAGTAATTTTTGATGATCTTGAAGTTAATACAAATATTATGAATATTGATAAAGCTAAAGATGAAGGTGCTTTAGCATTTTTTGGCGATAAGTATGATGACGATGTGAGGGTAGTTAATATTGGAACATTTTCAAAAGAATTATGTGGCGGCACTCATGTTAAAAATTCTCATGACGTTGGGTTAGTTGTATTAACTCAAGAATCTTCAATAGGTTCTAACTTAAGACGTGTAGAAATGTTATCTGGTTCAGATGCTTATGATTTTTTAAATACAGCTTATAAATCCTATCAAGAAGTTGCTGATATTCTTAAAGTACAAACTAGTGATGTATCAACTAAATTAAAACAAAATCTTGAAACGCTTGAAGAATACAAATTGAAAATATCAAATTTTAGAAAAGATGAGTTAACAAAGTTAACACAGGAATACTCTTCTAAATCTTCAAAGATAGGTAAATACAATGTAATCATTGAAAATATTTCTTTAGAAAATTCCAATGAGTCAAGAGAAGTAGCTTTAAATATGGTTAAGAATTTTGATGTTGATATTTGCATATTATTTTCAAATATATCTGGTAAAACTACAATCGTTGGTTCAACTAAATCAAATATTGATCTTGATATATCAATAATTACTAATGACTTATCATCACTGTATAGCGGAGGAGCATCGAAAGATCCAAATCTATCTATAGGTGGAGGACCTGGCAAATATGATACAGCTAAAGCAATTAAAGCCGCAAAACAATTCTTAACAAAATTCCTTTAAAGTGAATAATTTATTATCAATAGATTTTGGCGAACGTTATATGGGATTTGCTATAAGAACTGTTAAAACACAGATACCTATACCAATAGAAGTCGTAGACATTAAAAAAGATAACATTGCAAACAAAATATCTACATTCGTCGATTCCTATGATATAAATGAATTTATTATTGGATACCCATTAGGTATGAATCTTTCTGAAAATAGAATGACTAATAATGTTGATAATTTTATTGAAGAAGAATTAAAAAAATATAATTTACCAATTTCAAAAATAGATGAAAGATTTACTTCTGAATTAATCAAAAAAAGTAAAAAAGACAGAGTTGATGATTTGTCAGCACTAGAGATATTGGAAACTTATATTAAAAAAAATGATTAAATTTATATTTAAAAACAGAACAGCTTTACAAATCTTTCTTGTAACTTCTTTTTTATTAGTTGGGTACAATGTTGCAAATTCAATTGCAGATAATGTAGAAATTAACACAATTGATGGATCTCAAAATATTGATGATTTAAAAATTATAAACGTAAATATTCCCCAAGGGAGCTCTGCATCTGAAATATCTTCTATCTTAGATTCAACTGGTGTAATAACATCTAAACTTGCCTTTGAGCTATATTTACGTAATGAAAATCTTACTGATAAATTAAGATCAGGCACTTATGAAATACCAAATAATTTAAATTTTGAAGAACTTACTTCAGTTCTATTAAAAGGGCCACCTCTTAAAACATATACAATTACAATTCCAGAGGGATTATGGCTGAGTGAAACATTAGAAACTGTTTCGGCTCAAACAGGTTATGATGTTATTCAACTTGAAAATTCACTAATATCAGGAAGCGTTAAGAGTTCATATTTACCTGATAATGATTTTTCTAAATTACAAAATTGGGAAGGCTTACTTTTCCCAAACACTTACCAAATAGATATTGAAGCTAACGGTGAAGATATTTTGCAAATTCTTGCAAATGAATTAGAAAATAGATACGAAAATTTACTTTCGGCTAACTCTATACCTTCTTGGATATCTTCACCAAATGAGTTCTTTACTGTAGCAAGTTTGATTGAAGCTGAAGCTAAATTAGATGAAGATAGACCATTGGTGTCTTCTGTTATTAGAAACAGACTTGATCAAAATATGCTTTTACAAATAGATGCAACTGTACTTTATTCATTACAAAAAAGAAAAACTCAAGTACTGTTAATTGATTTACAAGTAGACAGTCCTTACAATACCTATAAATATACATCACTTCCTCCAACGCCAATATCTGGATTTGGTGAAAAATCTATGGAAGCTATTTTTAATACACCGGAGAATCCATTTATTTACTATCTGTTAACAGATATAAATGGGAAGATGACTTTTACAGATAATTATGAAGAATTTATTAATCTTAAAAATAAAGCTAAAGATGAAGGAGTGATACCTTAATGGTTTCTACAAACGATATACGGCCCGGACAATCAATATTAGTTGACGGAATTCTCTATCAGATAATTGAATACCAACATGTAAAACCTGGTAAAGGAAAGGCATTTGTAAAAACAAAACTAAAGAATCTAACTAATGGAGGAGTATTAGATAAGACCTTTAGAGCAGATGAAGATGTTGAGCAAGCATATATTGATAAACAATCATTTCAATATTTATATAATGACGCTGACAAATATTTTTTTATGAACGCTGATAGCTATGAACAAATTGAATTATCTAAAGATCAACTTAATGATAAAGAATTATTATTAAAGCCAAATCAAGAAGTAACTCTATCAATGTATATGGGTAAACCAATAGATATACAACTCCCTGCAACAATCAACTTGTTAGTAACGCATTCAGAGCCGGCTGTTAAAGGTGATTCGGTAAATTCCAACAACAAGGAAGTTACCTGTGAAACTGGGTTAACAATCCAGGTTCCTATGTTTATAGAAGAAAATGATGTTATAAAAATTGATACTAAAGCAATAAGTTATATTACAAGAGTATGAAACACGATTTTAGACATTATTCATTCACTTCGCTTTTTTCGTCAGATAGCTATACAGACAACATACTTCTTGTTGAAAATGATTTATCAGAAAATCAGCTACTAAGAGCACAGCAATTAATTACTTACTTTAATGAGAATGCTCAGCAAATTATGTTAAAGATAGATGAATTATCACAAAATTGGTCATTTGAAAGAATTGCAAAACCTGAAAGAACAGCATTAATGCTTGGAATAGCTGAGTTGAAAATGAAATTAACTCCTAGAAAAGTAGTAATATCCGAATGGGTCAAATTAGTCGATAAGAACTCCTCATCGGATGGTGCAAAATTTGTCAATGCAATTTTGGATAACTATGAATGATAATCATCTTTCTAATATTTTAGATATTAAAAATTATAGAAAATCATTTATAGAGTCCTTTGATACAAATGATATAGAAATTAAAAATAAACTTATAAATGCAACTAATGATATTAATTTACAATCTATAAGAATCCATAAATTAATAACTCACAATGGCAACATTGGAAAAGTTTTATTTGCTAGATTTCTTTCGACAATAAATTTAGATGAACAAACACGTATCATGGAATTGAATATTTCAAATATTGAAGATATAGTAAATTTTATAGAGAATATATGATATTTATTATTACTGGTCCATCTGGAGTAGGAAAAAATACGATTATTAACGAGCTCTCAAATCATATTGACTTTCATTTTTCAACTTCTTATACAACAAGACCTAGAAGAGACAATGAAATAGAAGGTCAAGATTACTATTTCATTACCCATCAACGATTTAATGATCTGATTGATAAAAATCATATGCTCGAATATGAAGAATATGGAGGTTATTTTTACGGTACACCAAAATCTGAAATTGATAGAGATGGAATTGTTATATTAGACCTAGAAGTTAATGGTGCTACAAAATTATTAAAATCTAATAGTGATTATATAGGCATATTTATTGATATAAATGATGATGAATTAATAAACAGATTAGTAATTAGAGGTCATGATAAAGATTTTATAGATAAAAGAATGATTCTTGCAAACTCTCAAAGAGAACACAGTGGCGAATATGATTACTACATAGAGAACCAAGATTTAAATACTGCAGTTAATAAAATAATTGATATAATATGTAAGCTGGAGGAACAATGATAAAACCACCTATTGAAGAATTATTAAAAGAAACACCAGGAAGATTTGCACTTGTGATTACTGCATCCAGGAGAGCAAGAGATATAAATTCATATTTTAATCAACTAGGAGAAGGCATTGGCGCTTATACACCTCCACAAGTACAAAGTTTAAGCAGGAAACCTCTGACAGTAGCATTTGAAGAAATTGCAGCAGGGAAAGTAGAAGTTTCAGCGGGTGTCGAAGATAAGAAAAAGACAACAGTCGGAGATCTTGGTCTAAACGAATAATCATAATGAAAAAGAATATACTACTTGCTGTCACAGGTAGTATTGCTTGTTCTAAAGCTGAATTATTTATAAAGCAGTACGGAGGACAATATAATTTCAAAGTAATATCTACATACAATGCCTTACAATTTTTGAGCGATGAATTTAAAAATAATAATCAAATCTTAAGTGATTGGGATGATTTAAAAGGATCTCCGCATATAGAATTAGCGAGATGGGCTGATATTTTCTTAATTTACCCAGCTACTGCTAACGTTATCGCCAAAATGGCAAATGGTATTGCAGATGATTTGTTAACGTCTACATCACTTATGTTTGGTTCTGGAATTTATATATGTCCTGCGATGCATGAAGAAATGTATTTAAACAATACAACACAAGACAATTTAAAAAAACTGTCTCAAGATAATTTTATAGTAGGTTCAAGATATGGAGATTTAGATATTGGTGATAGAGGTTACGGTAGATTAATTGAGCCACTTGATTTAAACAACAATATTGAAAAAACTTTAGGAAAGGTAATAGTGACATCAGGACCAACTATAGAAGCTATTGATGATGTTAAAGTAATAACAAATAAATCATCAGGTAAGCAGGGGAGGGCAATAGCAATTGAACTTTCAGCTCGTGGTTATGAAACTATATATATTCATTCAAGTCAGATATTACCAATACCAGGCATTCAGAATGTAGCCTTTACATCATCTTCAGAATTGCTTACAAAAATAAATGAAAACATAGATAATTGTGAATATTTGTTTATGACAGCAGCAGTTTCAGATTTTACAACGAAGAAAGAGACTGGAAAGATAAGTAGAGATTCAGGAAACATTCAACTTAATCTAACACCAAATATTGATTTAGTGAAGACAATTAAAGATAAAAATGAAGATATCATCACTGTTGCATTTTCAGCTCAGGTTAATGATGATCTTAATTTTGACAAAATTAAAAGTAAAAATTGTGATTACTTAGTAATAAACAACATATTAAAAAATAACTTTGGAAGCGATCTTAATAAAATAAAAATTATTAATAAAAAAGAACTTATTTACGAATCGAATGAAAAGTCAAAATCAGATATAGCGTATGATTTATTAGATGTATTACTTTAGCAATGTTTGCTGATGTAGAAGTAATTTCAAATAATACATACGGTTACAACCAATTTACTTATTCTATTCCTCAAAAGTTTCAGAAAAAATTAAGTATTGGAACTATCGTGAAAGTTGAATTTAGAAATAAGATTGTCGACGCATTAGTTGTTAATTTGAAATCAAAAACTGATATTAAAAATTCAAAAAATATTTTAAAAGTTTCAAATCGTACACTTAAAAATGAACAGGACCTTTATTGCAAATATATAGCACTTTCTAACAGACTTAATTGTGGAATATTATTACATAACATAATTGATTTAGAAATTTTAAGACAACAAAATATATTAAAAACAAAATCTGTTTCAAATATAAATTTTCAAGAGTTTAATAATTTAAAGTTTGAAAATGATAATGTTTTTTTTGTATCTTCTATTAAACAGGCGAATGAACTATCAAAAGAACTAAAAAATAAGCTAAAGATTGACTTCTATCAAAAATTTGGAGGGAAAGATGAACTTATCAATGTATTAAACAACAAAAAATACAGAAATATAATAATTCTTTCTAATAATTTTGAAAAAGTAATATTAAACGATCATACTAATTATTTTTTTTATGACAGTAATTCTCCCGCTTATAAATTACCGAAATTAAATAATCTGAACATTGTCGAATCATCTTATCTGAAAAATCATATATTTGGAGGTACGTTTATTTATATAAATGAATTTCCTAATTTGGAATTCAACGATTTTTATAAATTTAATATTCAAGAAATAGATTATGGAATTGAATACTATTTTTCTAATAATTTAAAAGATAATTTAGAGTTACTTAATCATAAATATCCAAATAAAGTTTTCAATGTATATTCAAAAGAAACATTTGAAAAAAATAAAAATATTTCACAACATGATGATATAAATAGTAAGGAGGTGAATACAGTTATTATAAATAATCCAACTATATCTTCGAAAGGTCTACTTAATTCATATAAATTAATATCCCTTCTAAGAACATTAAACTTTTGCATTAAAAACAATTTAAAAATCATAATATTTAATAATAAAAAATTAAATATAGAAAGTTCATTAAATAGCTTATCTTTAACTAAATGGGCAAACAAGGAGTTAGAAACAAGATTAAAGTATGGTCCAAACAAGTTGTTAAAAGTGTTTCAATTTGAGTTACAATACAAACTTGAAGATAGTGATGAATTGCTTCTTGGTCCTATAAAAACTGAAAACGGTTTCAAGTATGAAGTTCAGATAAGATTGTCTAAAGATGTAAATTACATAAATTTTATAAATCTATTTAAAAGTCTTAATAAAATTGAATTAACAAGAGTAAGGTATATTTAATGAACGATATAGTTGTGTTCGGCCATCCATCTTTAACAAGTAAATCAGAAAATATTAACACAATAGATGATTATGTTATTAATTTATCAAAAAAAATGATCGATATTATGTATGCTGCTCCTGGCGTTGGTTTAGCTGCCCCTCAAATAGGTATAAATAAAAATATATTTGTATTTGATGCTGGAGATGGTCCTAAAGTTGCAATAAATCCAAAACTTATTAAAACCGAAGGTTCTATAGTCTTCATGGAAGGATGTCTATCGTTACCAGGTTATTATTGGGATATTGAAAGACATGAATACGCCAAAATTAATTGTCTCAATGAAAAAGGTGATGAAACAATATACGAAGGTGACGAATTGATGGGTCGAGTTTTGCAACATGAACTTGATCATTTGAAAGGAAAATTACTTCTCAAATCTATGACACGAAAACAACGAAAAGAAGCTTTGAAGGAAATTTCAATTAAAGGTTTTCCTGGTGATAAAATATAAATATTTTTTTGGTTCAGATGAACGAAGCTTAAATTTTCTAAATACTATTTATACACAGTACAACAAAATTAAAGTTGTAACTCTTGAACCAAAGAAAACTGGTCGAGGTAGAAAAATCACATCAAATCCAGTTCAAATTTACTGTGAACAAAATGATATTGAATATACGTACTATCGAGAGGAAAACATTTATGAAGATATGGAATATGGCATAGTTGCTAGTTTTGCAAAAATTTTTACAAATAATTTTATATCTAACAATTCACCACTCTTTAATATACATTTGAGTTTGCTCCCAAAATACAAAGGACCTACTCCAGTTGAGAGTGCTCTATTAAATTTAGAAAAAATATCGGGTTATACAATTTTTAAAATAAATAAAAATGTTGATACTGGAGATATTATTTATCAAAAAACAATAAATATAGAAGGCAAATATGCATCAGAGGTTTATCAAAAAATTTACGAATCTTTTCATATTGATTTTTTGAATATAGATTTTTACAAAGCAGGACAAGTTCAGGAAAATATTATTTCTAATACTAGAAAATTTTTTAAAGATGATTTTAATATTCAAGAATTAACTATTCAAAATGCTAAAACAAAAATAAGGGCTTTCGACTACCTAGGCCCTGCTTTTTTAAAATATAACAATATAAATTTAAAAATTCTTAACTACAGTGAAATGGAACAAGGAAGTAGTATTGAATTAAGTGATGGAATATTGTTCCCACTAAATGTAATTCCGGAAGGTAAAAGTAAAATGCTATTTGAAGACTATTTAAGAGGACTTAAATGATCATTTCGGCAAGTATTCAAGCAGCTGATCAATTAAACATCTTACATAGTATTCAACAATACTCATCTGAATTTGATCAAATACATGTAGATATTACTGACGGACATTTCACAAATAATATTTCTATGTCATTTAGTCACATCAAAGAAGTGAAAAATCAAACTGATTACAAAGTAGACGTGCAATTAATGGTTGAAGATAATGTAAAACTCGCTCCACTAGCTTTTGAACATGGTGCAGATTTAGTATCAATTCATCTTGAATCAACACCTATTAAAGACTTTATTAATTTAAGTAATGAATTTACAAACCTTGGTGTTGCTACATTGCCAAATACCGATAATTCAAAATTAGATGAATATTTAAAATATTCTTCAGCTGTTTTATTTTTAGGCGTAAATCCAGGATTTTCAAATCAAGGTCAGTCTATAGATTTAATTGATAAAATTAAGAATTTTAAACTTTTATATCCTACATATGATGGATTAATAATTGCAGATGGTGGCATTCAAAAGAACCACTTAAATTCACTAGAGGATATTGGAGTAGATATAGCTGTTCAAGGTGGAGCAATTTTTGGCTGATCCTTCACACTTTTTAGAGTTTCCAAACAGTATGTATTTAGCTGTTATTGAGGCATTAAAAGCTGAAACATATCCTAATCCTAAAGTAGGTGCCGTACTTTTAAACAAGCATAATAAAGTAAAAGCAATAGGGCATCATAAGGGTAAAGGTACTAATCATGCAGAGATTGAGATTATTAATAATACCTCGATAGAATCTACTGATACTTTATATGTAACTCTAGAACCTTGTTTCCATACAGACTCATCGCCTTCCTGCGCTGATGAACTTTTAAAGACAGAAATTCAAAACGTGGTAATAGGTGACATTGATTCTGATAAAAGAACCTCTGGAAAAAGTATTGAAAAACTTAAAAACAATGGTTTGAATGTTACGTTAATTGAAGGTGTGAACAATTTTGTCAATCCAAACTACAACAAAAAAAATTATGGTGAAGATTCTATTACTTATATAGGGAAAATAGCCACGAGTAATGACAATAAAATTTTTGATTACTCTGATTCATCTAAATATATTACGAATTCTGAATCACTTGATTTTACTCATCTAATTCGCTCTACAGTTGATGCAATCCTGATAGGTAAAAATACACTGATAGCTGATAATCCACAACTCAACGTTAGATTAAGCCCTCTAACTCATGTAGATATCAAAAAATATGTTCTTTGGGGTAGCGACAATACTTTTATTGATGAAATAGCGATAGGGCATGGTGACAAGATATTTTTAACGACTTTTAATAATCGCGTTCTCAAGCACAAAAACGTAGTAAATCTAAATAACTTATCATTTAGTACCGTAAATTCTTACTTAATAGAGCAAAATATTAAATCTTTGCTTGTTGAAGGAGGTAATTATGTTCATAAATTTTTTATTTCTGAAAAAATCTATGATAATTTCTATAAGTTCGTATCAGAAGATTCAATCACAAACGGATTATCACTAGATGATCTTATTTCTGATTATTTGATGAATGATATGAACCAGATTAAGAAAATTCAACTTAAAGATAATTCATTACACATTTATAATTAGTTTACATGTTCACTGGAATTGTAAAATCTGTAGGAAGTGTAAAAACACTTGAGGAAGATCATTTATTGATCTCAACTGATGACGATAATTTTTATAATCTAGAAACGGGCACAAGTATTGCAATAGATGGATGTTGCTTAACGCTAAGAGAATATATTGACAAGGACTTACTATTTCAAATATCTGATGAAACAATCTCAAGAACATCTCTTAATAAAGAACACTGCGGATTTGTAAATATGGAGTTGCCTTTAACTGTAAACTCTCTTCTTAGCGGACATATTGTACAAGGGCACGTTGATGGAGTTATAGAGTTAGATGAAGTTACTAAGTTAGATAGTGAGTTATGGAATTTTCATTTTAAATATGCCGATGAAAAATATATTGTAGATAAAGGATCTATTACAATTAATGGAATATCTTTAACAGTAGTTGAACCAACAAAAGATAAATTTAGTGTTGCTGTTATTGAAGAAACTTATAAAAGAACTAACTTGAAACATTTAAAAATAAATAACTCAGTTAATGTTGAATACGATATTGTAATAAAGTATTTAGAGAAATTAAATTATGATAAGTGACATAAAAGAAATAATTGACCTTTTTTCAAAAGGGGAAATGATAATTCTCATCGATGATGAAGAACGCGAGAATGAAGGAGACTTAGTTATATCATCTAAGTACTTGACTTCAGACCATATAAATTTCATGATTTCTTACGGTAAAGGGTTAGTATGTGCTCCAATTTCTTCTTCTATTGCAAAAAAATTGAAATTACCACTAATGGAAGGTGTGAATAACGAAATGCAAACACCGTATACACATTCAGTTGATTTAAAGGGTGATGGTGTTACAACTGGAATCTCTGCTGAAGATAGATTTAAAACTATTAAAGGTTTAGCTAGTGACGATTCAACCCGTGAATCATTTAATGTACCAGGTCATATCTTTCCGTTACAAGCAATGGATGGAGGTGTTCTTAGGAGAGCAGGCCACACAGAAGCAGCTGTTGATTTATGTACTATTTCAAATCACAAACAAGTTGCAGTTATATGTGAAATTATAAATGAAGATGGAACAATGGCTAGATTAGAAGATTTGATTAAATTTTCCCAAATTCACAAAATTCCAATAGGTACTATTAAAGATCTTATACAATACCGACTTGATTCATCTAACCCAGTAGAATTTGTTTCAAAATCTAAGATACCAACAGACTACGGTGAATTTATGGGTCATGTTTTTAAAGATAATGTAGACAATACAGAACATATCGCTTTAACTTTTGGCGATTATTTATCAGGAGAAGACACAATGGTTCGAGTACACTCAGAATGTTTAACAGGTGATACTCTTTTTTCAAAAAAATGTGATTGTGGATCACAACTTTCAAGCGCACTTGAAGCTATATCTAATAATAAAAGCGGTGTCTTGCTTTATATGAGAGGTCACGAAGGAAGAGGGATTGGTCTTGGAAATAAAATAAAAGCTTATTCACTTCAAGATGATGGTGAAGACACTGTTGATGCAAATTTAAAACTTGGTTTTAAAAATGATCAGCGTGATTATGGTACTGGTGCTTTGATTTTAAGAAATTTAGGAATAACCAATATGAATCTATTAACAAACAATCCTTCCAAAAGAGCTGGTTTAGAGGGATATGGATTAAATATCACGAAAAGAACTCCACTTTTAGGCAAACAAACGCCTGAAAATTCTAAATATCTCGAAACTAAAAAAGATAAAATGGGTCATGATTTCGATGAAGAGTAATATTGCTATTGTTGTTTCTGATTATTACGAAGATATATCTAGTGGATTGGTTAATGGTTTTACTAATTCTTTAGATCCAAAATTTACAATTGACACTCATAATGTGACTGGAGCATGGGAAATTATTCATAAAATTAACTCCCTTACAGATAAATATGATAAATTCGTTGCAATAGGTGCAATTATTAAAGGTGGTACTGATCACTACGAATATATCTCAAAAGGTGTAATAGATGGTTTAATAAAATTGACGATTGAAAAAAATATATATATTGCAAATTGTGTTTTAAATGTTCATGATGTAAATGATGCTTATGATAGATCTAAAAAAGATGCTCACAATAAAGGAACTCAAGCTGCGTTTGCTATAAATAATCTTTTTACTTAATTTATTTACTATTTACGTTATAATTCAATCAAGCGAACAATGTTCCACCTACTGTGAATAATAGTAAGGTTAAACAAGCGGCTTCGTGCCGTTTTTTTTATGAAAGGGGATTAACATACCAGAACTTAAGATTAATGAAGCAATAAAATCTAAAGAGCTTAGAGTAATAGCACCAGATGGTGTACAAGTTGGGGTTCTAGAATTAAAAAAAGCTTTAATTATAGCAAATGAATTAGAACTTGATTTAGTAGAAGTATCTCCAGAAAGTAAACCGCCTGTTGCAAGATTGATGGATTATGGAAAATATAAATATGAACTTGCTCAAAAAGCTAAAGAATCTAGAAAAAATCAGGTAAAAATATCTGTAAAGGAAATACAGTTAAAGCCCAAAATAGATACCAATGATTTCAAAATTAAGTTGCAAAAATCAAGGAAGTTTTTAGAAACTGGTGACAAGGTCAAATTTACAATGAGATTTAGAGGTAGAGAAGCAGAGCATCCAGAATTTGGACAAAAAGTATTAGATGACTACAAAGAAGAGTTGTCTGATATTGCAGAATTAGAATCTACTTCAAATCCGGACGGTAGATCAATAACTATGGTTTTAGCACCAATTGGAGGTAAAAAATGAAACATAAAACTCATAAAGGAATGTCGAAAAGAGTTCGAGTTAGTGGGACAGGCAAATATATGCGAAGACGCTCTCACAGATCTCATTATAAATTGGCAAAGGGATCAGGAACTTGGTCTCGTTTAAAAAGAGATGTCGAATCTTCAAAAGGAGATAGTAGAAAAATTAGAAAGTTGTTAGGTTAATCATGGTTAGAATTAAAAGATCCGTACATAGTAAAAAATCTAAAAAGAAAGTTCTTAAAAATGCCAAGGGTTATACGGGTGCAAGAAGTAAAAGATTAAGAGCTGCAAAAGAACAGGTAATGCATGCAGGAGCTGATGCATTTACCCATCGTAAAGATAAAAAAGCTGATTTTAGAAAATTATGGATATCAAGAATTAATGCAGCAGCAAGACAAAACGGTTTGACTTATTCAAAGTTCATTAATGGACTAACCAAGGAAGGAATTAAAGTCGACAGAAAAATTCTTGCAGATTTAGCTGTTAATGATCCTAAAGGTTTTTCTAAACTTGTTGATGTTGCAAAAAAGAATCTAAATGCCTGAGTTAAATCTTGATAAGATTTTAGCTTCTTTAGATTTAAGAATTTCAGAAGTCACGTTACCAGATGAATATGATCAAATTTCTAAAGATTATTTAGGTAAAGATTCACTCCTAGCTGAAGAACGAAAAAAACTTCCTACCTTATCAAATGAAGATAAGAAAACATATGGAAAAAAACTTACAGAGTTATCTAAAAAAATAGAATCAAAAATCGCATCTTCTAAAAAACAATTTATATTAGATACCTTTCAAAAAAAAGAGAAAGATGAATTTACTGATATAACCATTGATTGGAATCGTAATGAAGGATCATACAAACATATACTCTCATCAGTTATGGATGAAGTTGTTAATATATTCTCATCTATTGGATATGAAGTAGCTTATGGTCCTGAAGCAGAGACTTCATGGCATAATTTTGATGCTCTAAACACTCCTGACTGGCATCCTGCTAGATACGAATCGGATACAATTTATCTTAATTCTGATTTAGAAACACTCTTAAGAACTCAAACAAGCACTGTACAAATAAGACATATGGAGCAAAATGATCCACCTGTTTATATAGTTGCTCCAGGTAGAGTATTCAGATCTGACCAATTAGATGCAACACATTCTCCAGTTTTTCATCAATTAGAAGGATTGGCTATTGATAAAAATCTTAGTTTTACAGACTTAAAAGGCACTCTTGAGTATTTTACTAAAGAGTTTTTTGGTGAAAATATTGAAACAAAATTTATTCCTCATTTTTTTCCTTTTACTGAACCATCTGCTGAAGTATTAGTTAAATGGAATGATGGCTCGTGGCTTGAAATACTTGGTTGCGGCATGGTTGATCCTAATGTTCTTGAGAATGTAGGTTATTCAAAAGAATACAAAGGCTTCGCTTGGGGTGTAGGTATTGAACGTTTGGCAATGTTAAGATACAAAATTGATCATATTAAAAATTTCTACGAAAACGATATTAGATTTCTGGAACAATTCTGATGAAATTATTAAGATCATGGTTACAAGACTGGATAGATTTAACAGATATTGATGATACTGACTTATCAACGGCCTTAGAATCATTAGGTTTCGAAATTGAAGATTACAAATTAATTAATCCGGATTACAAAAATATTATTGTTGGAAAAGTTTTAGAAATATATCCACATCCTAATGCAGATAAAGTAAGAGTTACAAAAGTTGATGTAGGAAATAAGATCTATGAGATTGTATGTGGAGCATGGAATTTTGAAGAAGGTGCAATTGTTCCTGTAGCCTTGCCTAATTCTTATATAAAAGATTCTTTTAAGATCGACAAGCGAGACATTAGAGGAGTAGAGTCGAATGGAATGATCTGTTCCGCTTCAGAATTAAATTTATGGGATGAACATGATGGTATTTTAATTTTGGACAAATCATTCAAAATAGGTTCTGATTTATCAAAAACTTATAATTCTACAGACTCATACTGGGAGGTAGGAGTCACCCCAAACAGAGGAGATTGCATGTCGTATCTAGGAATTGCTCGTGAATTGTCTACATACTTTAATAAAAAACTAAAAAAGATTGAAAAGCCATTAAATCCAAAATTGAAACCCGTATTAAAAGTTAATAGTGGAAAGTCAAAACTCTGTTCATCCTATCAATCTATAGAAATTGAAAATATCTCAATTAAAGATTCATCCTTTCTTATTAAATACAGATTGTCGAATATAGGTGTAAGAATAATAAATAATGTAGTTGATTATACAAATTATGTATTACATGACATTGGTCAGCCCTTGCACGCTTTTGATAGAGATAAACTGTACGGAACCATATCAGTTAGAAAAGCTAAAGAAGGTGAAAAACTTAAGACTCTTGATGAGCAAATAAGAACTTTAGATAATGACGATTTAATTATAACGGATAATAATGAACCGATAGCATTAGCAGGAGTAATGGGTGGTTATGATACAGAAGTAACTAATGAAACACGAAATCTTCTTATAGAAAGTGCTTACTTTGACAAAGTTTCAATAATGAAAACTTCAAGGAAATTAAATTTAATTTCAGACGCCTCGGTTCGGTTTGAACGCGGTATAGACAGAAATATACAAGCTTATGGTTTAAAAAGATTTACTAATCTGTATGAATTAGATGAAAATATACAATACAGCGAAATTTCAGATAGCTCTAAACAAACTGAAAGTGAAAATTATATTACTTTCGAAACAAGTTTAATAGAATCTATACTTGGTCAAGTTATTGACAATAAATTCATTACATTAACACTTAAATCATTATCCATAGAGAGTGAAATCAAAAAAGATACTATAAAGTTTAAACAACCAAGTTGGAGATATGATTTAGAACGACCAATTGACTTAATTGAGGAGTTAGCTAAACATTATGGATTTAATAATTTTAAATCAACGCTACCAATTGGAAATAATTTAAACCAAGTTGGAAATTATTGGAATGTACGTAAATATTTTATAGATAAATTAAGTTTAGAAAAATTTAATGAAACCCAATCTTTATCTTTTACTCAAAAAGAATACAATGAATTTTTTGATCCTGATAAAGAAGGAGTCAAAGTTTTAAACCCTATAGATCAAACCCAAGAGTATTTA
>CACJPC010000008.1 GCA_902595195.1 uncultured Candidatus Actinomarina sp.
GAATTGATAACAAAACTACAGAAGCTTTGATTTTAATTTTGATGTCTGCATCTGGATTTCTACTTATGGTTGATGCAGAAAACTTCATAATGTTATTTATTGGTTTAGAAATTGGATCAATAAGTCTGTATGCATTGGCTGGATTAAATCGAGGTGATCAACTCAGTAATGAGGCATCTTTAAAGTATTTTCTTTTAGGATCGTTAGCTTCTTGTATTTTAATTTATGGTGTTGCACTTTTATACGTCTCTTTATCAATAAGCGGAGTATACGAAACAAGCATCGCAATCAGTTTTATTGGTCCTGACAACGTTCCGCTAACAAGTTTGATTGGTTTGATAATGATACTAGTTGGACTTTTGTTTAAGGTTGCGGCTGCACCATTTCAAGCATGGGCACCTGATGTCTACCAAGGTTCTCCAACAGGATATGTTGGGTATATGGCTGCTGTTGCAAAAGCATCATCATTTATAGTTTTAGCAAGACTTTCTGCTATTTCATTACGATTCATCCTTGATAAATTTGATTTATTTTTTACAGCAATTGTAATTTTGTCAGTTTTAGCTGGCGCATTATTTGCTACGAATCAATCTGATATCAAAAGACTGATTGCATATAGTGGAGTCATACAGTCTGGATTTATACTTTCAGGAATATCTTTTGGTGTCTACGGTATAAGTGCATCAATATTTTATTTGATCACGTACATCATACAATTAATTGGAGTTTTTACAGTATTTTCAATCATAAGTGGACAATTGAGTTCAGATTTTAAAATCTCAAATTTGTCAGGCTTGTTTAAGGAAAATAAATTTTTAACCATCACATTTTCTATATTCATGCTTGGCATTGCAGGACTCCCCCTAACTAGTGGTTTCGTCTCAAAATTTATTTTGATTACAAATTTATGGTCATATGAAAAATATTTAATCGTGACTGTATTAATGCTTACAACAGTCGCTGGGTTCTATTTTTACTTAAGACCAATTTGGGTAGCTGCAATTGAAAAAACTGATAATGCAATTGAAAAGATAAAAATTAGTATTTCTGATAAAGTCTTACTTGGATTTATGGCTGCTTTGACAATTTATTTTGGACTTTTACCAAATACTCTTGTAAACATCACAAGATGGATGGTAGAAAACTACCTTTAGGAAATGCTTATTAAGATAACACCTCCGCCAGTCTTTCAACACCAAGGTGGATGGGATGAGATGCTGATGTTTTTAATACCAGCCCTTTTATTGACTTGGTTAAGAAACAAACAAAAAAATGAGAATTCAGAGGAATAATCTATTCTTTTTTTAACTTTATGTTTTAAAATTAGTTTGTGATTGAAATTAAAAATCTCACTATGAGATATAAAAACGGAAAAGGCGTTGGAGATATCAATATCTCTGTTGATAATGGCGAGGTTAAAGGGCTTCTCGGTCCTAATGGTGCTGGAAAATCTACAACAATGAGAAGTCTTATGGGATTTTTGATGCCCTCTGAAGGCTCACTTTCAGTTGAGGGAATTGATACAATTGAAAACCCTGTTGAGGCAAAGAAAATAATAGGATATTTACCTGGAGATCCTCAACTTCCACAAAATTTAAATTCTAAGTCACTATTTAAACTTGGTGCGGATATGAGAGGTCAATCAACCGATTATGCGATGGAATTAGCAGAAAAGTTTGAATTGGAGGTTGATCAAACTCTCAAAGAATTATCTAAAGGTAACAGACAAAAAGTTGCATTGATACTTGCGTTGCTTCATAAGCCAAAGGCATTAATTTTAGATGAACCAACTTCAGGTCTGGACCCCTTTCACCAAAGAACTTTTTTTGAAATTGTAAAAGAATTTGCTAATAATGGTGCAGCAATACTTTTATCATCACATATTATTTCTGAGGTTGAAAAAGTTGCCGACTCGATGGCTGTTTTAAGAGAAGGTGCAAAAGTATATGATGAAACATATGAGACATTTTTAAATAAAGCAAAAGAAGAAGGCCAAGATTTAGAAGATGCTTTTTTTACATTCTATGATAGAAGAGAGGGATAATGTTTAACTATTTTAAATACATGATTACAGTCCCAAGAAAATTTATTTTAAATTGGGCAATTTCTGGAGGAGTTTACTTGTTAATACTTCCACTAGCTTTTGCAAATTCAAGTGTAGAAAGTTTGCTTATTGACACACAAAGAGAAGCTTTTAGAGGAATGTCAGAAAATGAAACAATGATGAATTTATTGGGAATTTCGGATTGGGACAATGTTTTTACATTAGAAGGAATGGTAACAACTTATTTTTTAGTACCATTTGTCCCGCTTTTAATTGGCACTGCCACAATAATTCTTTTAAATAAATTAGGTTCAAAAGCAGAAGAGGATGGAACTTTCGAATTTGTTGCTGCTCTACCCATGACAAGAACTTCTGTGTATTTAACACAATCAATTGTTGCTATTCTATTCGGTTTATTTGTAACTTTTGCATGGACAAATATTATGTTTATTCCAATTGCAACTATGGAACTTAGTCAAACACTTGATTATGTTCCACTTATGAAAGCAACACTTCAAGCCGCTTTGGCTGGAGTTACCTATGGTGCTCTTGGATTTGCGCTTGGAGCATTTACTGGAAAATCTTCAATGGCTTGGGCTTTTGGTGGAGGTTTAATGGCATTTGAATATTTAACCAACTCATTAGCTGGAACAAATGATTTCTTTCAGTGGTTTGATGATAACCTTTCATCTTTTGGAGCATATGGTAACCCTTATCAAGATGGATTATTTGCTGAAGATTTATTGCTTGTAATAGGAAAAATAGCAATATTTTTGATAATAGGATTTATAGGATTCAGAAATAGATCTTTAAATCTTAGATAAACAATTTCCTACAAAAATTTAATCTACTTAATATAAACGTATGCCAAATTTTTCAAGAACAGTGACAGTAAATACAGATATAGATTCTGCGTTTATGTTTTTATCAGACTTTAGAAATTTAAGTAAATGGGCAGAAGGCGACGAAGGCGAACTTATTACAAAAGAACCTTTAAGGCAAGGTTCAGTCTTCAAAGTAAAAACACATTTCAACAATAAGCCAAGACGATATGATTATGAGATTATTGAGTGGGGCCCACCATTAAGAGTCTCTTTACAAGCAAGCACGTCTATATTTACAATTGTTGATACCATTTTTTTATCAGCAAACTCAAAAGGTACTGAAGTAACTTACTCAGTAGATATTAAATACAATTTTCCTTATTTTGTACTGGGAGTTTTTGTAGGACCTATTTTTAACAAATTAATGGATAAACAAATTAAAAATCTTGAGGCAGTCCTTGGTCCGGTTCAAGACTAGCTTTCTTGTTTTAATTTTAATTTTTTCTGTAAGTTGTCAAGCAGAACAGGAGAATGAAGTGACCGTTGAATATGGAGAGTTTCCAGAGATAAATGGAAGAGATTTAAACAAAAGAGACAAAGTTGTACCAGATGATTTTGTTGATAAAAATCTTATCATCATTGTTGCATTTCAACAATGGCATCAACCTTTAGTAGATGAATCAATATCTTTGTTAGAAAACAATGGATTTGGTAACACACACAACATTATCGAAGTCCCAACTGTACAAAAGAGTTCTAAATTATTTGAAGTATATCTAGATGGAATCATGCGAGCAGGAATCAGAGATGACAGAATAAGAGACAGAACAATTACTGCTTATGTTGACCTTGAACAGTTTTTAGAGAATTTAGACATACCCTCAAATGAAACAATATATTGGTTTTTGATTGAAAAAGACACCAAAAATATTCTCACTCGAGGATATGGAATTATTGCAGAAGAAGATTTAGATTTAATAAATTCTTTTTAAATATATATTGTTGCAAGGTACACAACAACTAAAGCAAGTAATAACATTATTCCATTGAAAGCGCCTCTTACTGCAACGCTCAACTTCGTTGCATAGCTATGCAAAGCAATCACAACACCAGCTAATCCTAGAACCAACACTTCGATATACCAGTTAGAAGTAGTACTTTCATTTAAAAAGTAAATGGTTATTCCAGTGAATAATGCTAAAAAGTACGATACCCAAGAGACAGTACTAAAGTACCCTCTCAAAGCATCTGTAGTTTTTTTTGTAGGATCAATTTTATAAAGTTGTGGTGCAAAAACAGCCCAAAGAACCATCGATCCAAGCCATACAGATAAGCCAATCATGTGTATATATTTAATAATTACTTCCATAAAAAAAGACTACCACTAATAAATTCTTTTATGATATTGATATGAATCAATACAATGCATTAGTTCAAAAAAAATTAGGTTTGTTTACAGATCTTGAATTTTCATTAATGGATTATCCGGAAATTAAAGACAAAGAGTTAATCGTAGAGACCAAAGCAGCAACTTTAAATTATGCAGATCTTTTGTTGTCGAGTGGGCTATACCAATCAAATCCTGAACATCCATTTGTCCCTGGGTTTGAGGTTGCGGGATACGTAAAAGAGTGTCATGAAAACAGTAAATTTGAAGTTGGCGATAGAGTAGTGGCAGCAACGACTGTATTTAGATCTGGAAGGCATGGAAGTTTTGGTGATATTTGCGTTGTCTCAGAAAATTTAACTTATAAACTTCCTGAAAATATTTCATTTGAAGTAGGTGCAGCAATTCTTATGTCATACCTAACTTCAGACTTTGCATTGCACAGAAGAGCTCAAATAAAACCTAATGAATTGGTATTAGTCAATGCGGCAGCAGGAGGGGTGGGATTATCAGCAATTCAACTCGCTAAGATATCTGGTGCAAGAGTAATTGCTGCAGTTGGTTCTGAAAAAAAGAAAGAATTGGTTCAACAATTTGGACCAGAGTTGGTAATAAATTATCAGGAGGAAGACTTAAAAGAAACAGTTGAAGCTAAATTTGGTAAGCAACCTGTAGATATCTTTTATGATCAAGTCGGAGGAGAACCATATGAACAAGGAATACGACTGCTTAGATCAGAAGGTCGAGCTCTCATAGTGGGATTTGCAAGTGGAAATATTCCCTCTCAACCATTGAGCTATTTACTAGTTAAAAATATTTCTATTATGGGGGTTTTCATGATTAGTTTCGAAAATGATGACAAAAAATATCTTGAATCAAGAATGGGTTTAATATTTGATTTATACGTTAATCAACAAATTGAACCTGTGTTTAAAACTATTAAATTTGATGAAATTGTCGAACATCTAGACATGATTGGAAGTAGAAAAACTGTTGGAAGAATAGTTGCTGTTCGATAGCAACAATAAATTAAATAACTAATATATAAGAAATGGCAAAATTATATTTTTATTATGCAGCAATGAATGCTGGAAAAAGCACAACACTCTTGCAGTCTGCACATAACTATGAAGAAAGAAATATGAGAACTCTTTTATTTACTCCCAAATTAGATGACAGATTTGGTGAAGGAAAAATTGCCTCAAGAATCGGTTTAGATAGAGATTGTGAAATTTTTACTTCAGATGACGATTTATATGTTTGGACAGCTCATGAGCATCAGAGAGAAAAAGTATCCTGTGTTCTTGTTGATGAATCTCAATTTCTTAGTCCAAAACAAGTTCTCCAGTTATCTCTTGTTGTAGATAAACTTAAAATCCCTGTTCTTTGTTATGGCCTAAGAACAGATTTTCGCGGAGAACCATTTCCAGGGAGTGTGTATTTACTAGCATGGGCTGATGAAATGACTGAAATAAAAACAATATGTAAATCGGGTAAAAAAGCAACTATGAATGCAAGACTTGATGAGAACGGCAACAGGGTTACTGAAGGCGATCAAATCTCTATAGGTCTAAATTATGAAGCTCAAGCTAGAGATGTTTTTGAATTAGATAAAGTTTCTCCGATAGGCTATCAAATACCTGAAGCTAACTAGATTTATTTTCCGTTTTCTAGTGGTGGTTCAGGCCTAGTAGCAAGCCAAGTACAAAGGGCAATACCAAAAGCTCCAAAAATTACATCACCAACTAGTGAAAAAACAAAATAAATTGTTAATACAAATGTTGGAATGATCATTGAGATAGCTAATTTTTTAGCTCTTCTTGAAAGACCTCTGTATGTTTTCCAGTTCAAGATTATTGGGCCAAATATCCTATGACTTTCTAACCATAATGTAAATCTTTCTGAACATTTAGAGAACGCCCATGCTGCAATCAAGATAAATACAGTAGTGGGAAGACCGGGTACAACAATACCTACATAACCTAGTGAAAGTGAAAGTATGCCTATTGTGAAAAAAATAGGTTTATGAATTTTTATAAATAATTTTGGAAAAAATTTATATAACATGATAAATACAAATATTCCTCCACCTATATAGCTAAATAATTCATATGGAATATTGGATAATAAATTGTTCATGTATTAATTATAAAAACTTCCTGTATAACCATAAATTGAATTAGCCAACATAAACTCTTTCAGCAATAAATTGATCAAGACCAAAATATTGATTTTTGATAACACTTACAGTGATTGAATACTTGTTTGCATCAGAAATAAAAATATTATTTCCTGGCAACATTTGATTTTGCTGCAGAAACTCAATTACGTTACTGTCTTTTTTAAGCTCTTCAGAAATCTTCAAAATTCTATAGTCTTCATTCGCATCTACATTTATTAAGTTTGTCATTGGTACTTCTTTATAATTTGAGTAAGGAATAGGATTGCCAAAAGGACCAGTTGTAGGGTTTCCCAAAATTTTAAGCATGGCTTCCTCAGTAACAGGACTCAGTATGTTTTCCCATTTTTTTGTTTCTTTGTATACCTTATCCCAAGGCAAATCAAGAACTTCCGACAAAAATCTCTCTACGATTCGATGCCTACGAGAAATTATTTTTGCTAGGTAAGCCCCTTTTTTTGAAAGCTTTAATTCATCTGACAGCTCAACCAAGCCATTATTCTGCATTCTTCCAATAACTTGGGAAACGTTTGCTCTACTTACATCTAACCATTCAGCTACACGAGTTTGCTTTACTTCAATGCCTACTTCGTGCAGATGATATATCGCTTCAGCATGAGAATAAAAAGAATTTGGTAAATTTTCAATTTCATCTTGTGTAAGAATATGAGGATTTTGATTACTCATAAAACCTATGTTAACAGTTATTAACAAATAATGTTATTTTTAAAACGCAGGGCAGCCTACAGCGAATGTTAGTCCAAAAAACACTAACCAAATTATCGGTTCATATTTTCTAACAAGCTTAGGATCTTTTTGCATTATTAATATTTTACTATTTAATGTATAATACAGTTAATTATGATGTGTCCATATGCTTACTTACTTGCTGGATTTATGTGGTTTGTCCGAAACGGTGGCAAGTTTGTATTAAAGTCAATTAATTTCAAAAAGCTTTCAAAATCAGGAAGCACTAATTAAGATCTTTTCTCATTAATCCCTCGTTTTAATATTTGAAATAAGTAAGAAAAAGATTTGTCACTTTAATATATATAAATTAAGATTAACTTATAATGTTAACTACTATTAACAAAATAAGTTGTAATTTAAAGGATGAAATGAAAAAGAAAAATAATTTAATCTCAATTGCTTTAGTAATTGTTTTAATTGCTTGTTCACCAACAATTGAAGATTCTGCAGAAGCTAATTTATCAAACGAAGAAACCGAAGAGGTATTGTCTCAGCCTGAAGCCAAAGTAGGAGGCACCTTAGTTATTTATAGCGGAAGAAAAGAAAGTTTAGTTGCTGATATAATTTCAGATTTTGAAGCAACCTCAGGCGTTGAGGTTGAAGTAAGATACGCAAAAAGTGCCGAGTTAGCAGGCACTATAGTTTTAGAGGGCGCAATAAGTCCAGCAGATATTTTCTTTTCTCAAGATCCAATTAGTTTAGGAGTTGTTGCAAAAGAGGGTCTGTTTGAAACTCTTCCAAATGATATTTTAGTTAGTGTACCTTCATGGGCCTCTGATAAGAAAGGTTATTGGGTTGGTACATCTGGAAGATCCAGATCACTTGTTATTGATACAAGGGATGTTACACCTGAAGAATTGCCAAATGACATTTATGGACTTGCTGATGAAAAATTTAGAAACAGACTTGGACTTGCTCCTACCAACTCATCTTTCATCGCTATGGTCTCTTGTATGATTGAATTGGACGGAGAAGAAAAAGTTTTAGATTGGTTATCTTCTATAAACAGTCTTGACTATACGGAATACCCTAAAAACTCACCACAAGTTGCAGCAGCAGACTCAGGTGAACTTGACATCGGAATGGTAAACCATTACTACACTTTGAGATTGCTTGCAGAGAATGGAGATAGTTCTATAAAGAATGTTTATTTAGATAGTGGTTGTGGTGCAATGGTAATGCCTGCAGGAGTCGGAATTTTATCTTCAAGCCAAAATAAGACTGCAGCAATGGCTTTTATTGAGTTTCTGCATTCAAAATCTGTACAAGAGACTTTTACTAATTCATTATATGAGTTTCCTTTGGTCAAAGGTATAGAGCCTAATGATTTGTTGCCTAACTTAGAAAATTTGAACTCTCCTTTAAACTTGAATTGGTCAGCTTTAGCAATTTGGCAAGAAAAAGCTGTAGAATTAATTGCAAAATCGGGTTTTTAATTTATTAAAAATAGTCAACACATTCAAAAAAATTCTGTACAAATGAAATCTGTCCAGAATTTTATCTTCAAATAACTAAATTTTGTATTTATTCTATAAGTAGTGAAAACTCCAAAAATTCTTACAGCTGCAAATTTACTAATTTTAATAACTTTTATGTCACCAGTATTTTATATGTTCTGGAGATTTGCTAACTTTTCAATCAGCATAACAACATTTCTTCAGTCTTGGAATGTTACTAGCTTGTTATCAAATACATTGTTGTTATTTCTTGCTGTTGTCACATCAAGTTTAATTTTAGGATTATCAATATCAATAATTTTGATAAGGTACAAAATACCTGGTTCTAAATTACTATATACATTCCTTGTAATACCACTTGTTATACCATCTTATATAGGTGCGTTAACATATATTTCAGCATTTTCTCCTAAGGGATTATTTGTTAAAATATTTTCACAGTTCGGAGTAAATGAAATTTCTGGAATTGATGGATTTCTTGGAAGCTGGATCGTTCTGACACTATTTACCTACCCATATGTACTTTTAATATGCTCTAATGCTTTAGGCAATTTAGACTCAACCGTAGAAGAGGCCGCACGATCACTTGGAGTTTCTAGAATTCAAATGTACACCAAAGTTGTTATTCCAAGATTGAGACAACCTATTATTTATTCATCCCTTTTGGTTGGCTTATATGTAATTTCAGATTTTGGTGCAGTGTCCCTTATGAAATACAGCACAATAACTAAAGCCATCTACTCTTATTATGAATTTAATATAAACGGTGATCCAGTAATTTTTTATTCAACTCTTTTAATACTTGTTGCACTAATAATTAGTTTTATTCAGAGAGGATCAAATATCAGTAGGTCTGCCAAAGTTTCAGGTACTCCAAAAAAACCTGTACAAAAAGAAATAAGTTTTAAATATAAACTTCTATTTTTACTTTTTTTGTCACTAGTTGTAATTACTAGTCTTTTTATACCTATTTCAGTTTTGGCGTATTGGTTAATAAGAGGAATTAATTCTGGAAATAATTTAAGTGCTACCTTTAATGGTGTTATTGGTTCGTTGTCTGCTGCTACTGTAACTTCACTCAGTGCAATAATTATTTCAACTCCAATAGTTGTAATGGTTTCTCAATACAAATCAAGATTTGGAAATATTTTTGAAAAATTAATTCTGTCGCTATATGGATTACCACATATAGCTGTTGGAATTTCAATTTTATTTATTTCTTTAAAGATATTTCCAAGATTTTATCAAAGCTTTACCATGTTAATTATTTCATATTTGATTGTTTTTTTACCCCAAGCTGTTGGAGGAGGACAGGCAGCAATGGAGCAAGTAAAATCATCATACATAGATGCGAGTTTAGGAATGGGAATGAACAAATTTATGACTTTTACAAAAATTACCCTTCCATTAATTTATAAAGGACTTGTAGCAGGCGGTGCATTAGTTTTTTTATCAACGATGAAAGAACTCCCACAAACCTTACTTTTAAGGCCGACAGGGCTAAATACAATGGCTGTAGACGTATGGTCCTATGCATCTGAAGGATTATTTACTAATGCAGCATTTTCTGCATTTATTTTGTTGGCAATAAGTGCATTTCCTACTTATATATTAAGTACAAGGAATTTAACTAGATAATTATGGCATTTGACAACCTACTTATTAGAACAAGGTCTGTATCTAAATCTTATGATGAAGAACAGGTTCTTTCTGACTTCAATCTAGACGTTTGGAAAGGTTCTATTACAGGAATTCTCGGTTCATCAGGCTCAGGCAAAACTACTGCTTTAAGGTTAATAGCAGGTTTCGATAGACCTGACGCAGGCATTATCGAGATGAAGAATGAAGTAATTGTTAGCGATGAAATTTGGCTACCTCCTGAAAGAAGAAATATTGGTATGGTGTTTCAAGATTATGCACTTTTCCCTCACTTATCAGTGGAAAAAAATATTGCCTTTGGTCTAGGTAAGAATGATTTAGAACAAGGAAGACTTAAAGAAGTCATTGATATGTGTAATTTGTCTGGTTTAATAAATAAATTTCCTCAGGAATTGTCTGGAGGACAACAGCAAAGAGTTGCTTTGGCTAGAGCTCTAGCACCTAATCCAGAAGTAGTATTGTTAGATGAACCGTTTACTAGTTTAGATGCACAAATGGCGAGAGTATTAAGAGATGAAGTTGTTGAACTTTTAAAAAATACTGAAACCACCGCAATAATTGTTACTCACGATCAGGAAGAAGCTCTTTCAGTCTGCGATGTTGTTAGTGTGTTGGAAAAAGGTAAGATTATACAAAGCTCAACACCCCAAGAAATATACCTTAACCCTGTAAGTAAAACAGTTGCTAATTCAGTTGGTGACCCAAATATTCTTAAAGGGTTTTCTATTGACGGAAGAGTGGAAACATCCTTAGGAACATTCGTTTCAGCATATGAGGGAGCTTTAGACGTTTCAATAAGGCCGGAGTGTATTGAATTAAACTTAGACTCTGAAGGTAGTTACATTGTTAAAGAGTGTACATTTTATGGCCACGATCAGGTCATCTCATTTCAAAACAGTAAAGGTGAGGTTTTTAGAGCTAGATCATTACCAAATACTATTTATGAAGCAGGAGATAAAGTAAATATTGAAATCTCAGAGGTTACCACTTTTCCCTCAAAGGTTTGATTTAATATAAGCTACTCTTCCAGCAATTGTTTGTATTTCAATTTCAAGTTCAGAAAGTTTTGTGAATGCTCTTGAATAATCGCTTTCAGCAATATACTCCCGTGAATTTGCTAAAGATTTTACAGAAGTTTCGATATCAAATATTATTGATTCTATCTCTGAAAAAATTTGTTGTTTATCCATCGTTTAATTGTAAATAAAAAACTAAACTTATATTAATTATTTCTAATTGGGGGAACATGGAAATTAAAATTAAAAAACTTAAAAGATTCAATATTATTATGGGTACTGTCCACCTTATACAAGGTGGCTTACTTTTTTGGTTAGGTACTGTCGTAAACTCAGATTTTGTTGTACCTATAACATTAACCCAATTAGTAGGAGTAGGTTCTCCTGAAGATCCTTCAAGCTTTGCATTGGTTCCCGAACTTGAAGTTTGGAGAGAGGTTACAAACTTTGGTCCAGCAGTAGCAACCTTCTTACTTGCTTCAGCAGTTGCTCACTACCTTATTTCTGGACCTTTTTACAACAAATATAAAGAAGACCTATCAAAAGGAATAAATAAGGTGCGTTGGATTGAATACTCAATTAGTGCATCAGTGATGATTGTTCTTATTGCTCTATTAGTAGGAATTTATGACGTATGGGCTTTAGCTGGAATATTTTTCATGAATGCTGCAATGTGTTGGTTTGGTTGGATGATGGAAGTTCATAATCAATATACTGAAAAAGTTGACTGGACAAGCTATATAATGGGCTGCTTAGTTGGCGTTGCCCCGTGGATTTTTATATTTATAAATCTAATAGGTGATGGTGTTGCAACTGACTCTAACCCTCAGGGAGTTCCACAATTTGTAGTATGGATTTTTGTAAGTATATTTTTATTCTTTAATACTTTTTCAATAAATATGATATTGCAATACAAGCAAGTAGGTAAATGGAAAGATTATTTATATGGAGAAAGAGCTTACATTTGGCTTAGTTTGTTAGCAAAGACTTGTCTTGCCTGGCAAGTATTTTTTGGAACGTATCAACCAAATTAACTTCTTATTTAATTTTTTTTCCAAAAACTATAAGCAGAATAATGATTAAAAATAATCCAATGTAAGACAGTGCCATTAGCTTTTAGATCTAAATTTTTTAAACCCTAGTAATAACAGAAACAATGGAACAGCAATTATTCCAAATGACACACCAAAACCAATTATTGATTCAATCCAATTTAAAGCTCTTTGAACATAATAATTCCAAGAAAATAATGAAACTCCTGAACCTTCTCTGATATCTAGAGTCAAAGTAGAGTACGATACTGAATTTTCATAATATTCTTTTTGTCCTTCAAGGACTTGTATATCTTGATTGATGTACCGAAGCTGAGATTGTACTTGGAGTTTGTCAGATGTTGATACTGCCTCTTCTTTTATTTCTTCAAGCGCTTTCTTCTCATCTTTTAATGATTTCAATCTTGAATCAATATCAAGCACATATTTAGTTACATCATTTGCGTTCAAATTGATATTTGTAAATTTGGAAATTTCTTCTACTTTCAATAGGAAACTTTCAAACTCTTCTGCTGGAATGTTCATTGTTAAGTTATAACTTTTAAGACCTTGATAATTAGTTGAAAGATAAGTATTAGAAATATTTCCGTTGTAGTTTTTAACTAAATCTTCTACTTCATCGATTGTATTTTCAAAATTAGAGGAACTTACGTCTGTGCTTGCATAAGCAGTTTTAATAATATAGTCGCCTTGTGAAAAAGACCCGTCTCGTGATAAAGAAGTTTCAGAAAAAGCCATGTCCTCAGTACCACCAAAATACGGTTCAGGCATTCCCATAGTCATTTCACTTGATTGGGAACAAAAAGAAAAAGTTAAAAGAAAAAATAAAAGTTTAAGATTTTTCACAAGTTAAGTATAAGTAATTTAGTAGTTAGATAATTCAATTATTGGAATTTTTATTTCTTCTTGAGACAACCCTCCATGGTAACCCTTCAGCTGTGCGGAAAGGTGTTTTGGATAAATAATATTTTTATCTTCAACTAAAAAACAAAAATCAGGATATATTGATTCTAAAAATTCATTTGTCGGTTCACCTAGGAGACAAGATAACTCTGGTTTCTCCAATAAGACACCAGGTATTTGAGAAAAAGCTTCTAAAACACTATCTTTAGATCCATTTATATAAACTGAACGTTGATCTCCATATATTTGTAAACCATCACTGTAATTCAGATCATGACGATTTTCTGTATTAATATTTACAAGACCGTGATCAGCAGAAACAATTGTTTTTGTTTTCTTATTACTTATATTTGTAATCTCATTAACCAAATTTTCAAATTTAGTTATTTCTATCTGCCACTCTTCTGAATTCACCCCAAATATATGAGCCGTAACATCAATTAGGGGATAATAGATAAAATTAAACCTATTTTCCAAAATTGTAGATTCTGACAGTAATTCCAAAAGATTTTGCTCATCCTCATATGGAATAGTGCTCGATAACTCATATAGACAATCTGAGAGAGGAGTTCCTACTAAATTTCTAGGCTGAAAATTAGAAGCATAAATTTTGTTTTCTTTAAAAATTTTCCAAATTGAATTTTGTTTTTGAAAATGATCACTTAATAATAAATTTTTGTTATCTTCATTCCAATTTAATGCATTTATTAGCCCGTATTGTGATTTGTCATACATGTAGTAACCTATCAGCCCGTGCTCAATCGGATTTTTCATAAACGCAATTGATGATAAAGCCACGTTTGTTGAGGAAGGAAATGTTGTATTAATAGATTTTGTAACATTTTTATTTAGATAAGAATCTGTACTGTTTAGATTTTCATAACCGAGTCCGTCAGCCAGTATGAAGTTTATAGTGTCTGCCTCATATAGATCATCTGACAATAGACTAAATCTTGTATCTATTGCTAATTTATTCTGAACCACCTCTTTAAAGATTTCTTTGGCAAGATCTACTATGTTGGGTTCTTCTAAAAAATTTTTATTAATCACTTATAAAAAATCTTACAAAAAAATTACACTGAAGTTTGAGAAAAAACTAAACTTTTTAGAGGCTTAACTAAACTATAAATTATGATTTCTTATTTTCAAGACTACGTGACCATAGGAGCAGTGCTGGGATTCGGCTTATTTCTTGTTGTATTATTACTCGGGGTAGCCTCTGTGCTCAGACCAAACAAACCCTATCCTGAAAAACTGCAAACTTATGAATGTGGTGTAGACCCTGTAGGTACAGGATGGAGTCAAACATATGTTAGATACTATATATTTGGTTTACTTTTCGTAATTTTTGATGTTGAAGCAGTCTTCATATTTCCATGGGCTATTAATTTAGAAAAGCTGGGTTATTTTGGATTAATTGAAATGTTTGTTTTTATATTCATTCTTTTAATTGGTCTTATATATGCAATAAGAAAGGATGTGCTTAAGTGGGAGTCATAGACAAATTTGGTCTTCCAAAACCTATATCATCAGTTTTTAACTGGGCTAGATCATATTCACTTTGGTATTTTCAATTCGGATTAGCATGTTGCGCCATTGAGGTTATGGCTGTTAGTGGACCCAGGCACGATTTTATGAGATTAGGAGTAATTCCACTTCCCGCATCTCCACGACAGGCTGATTTCATGATTGTAGCTGGAACAGTAACAGACAAAATGGCTCCTTCTGTCAAAAGGCTCTATGATCAAATGCCAGAACCAAAGTATGTTATTTCAATGGGCTCTTGCTCTAATAGTGGCGGTCCATATTGGGATTCTTACTCAGTCACCAAGGGCGTCGACCAGCTAATTCCTGTAGATGTCTATGTTCCAGGTTGTCCGCCAAGACCAGAAGCACTTCAAGAGGGCATAATTCTTCTTCAGAAAAAAATTCGCGGAGAAGATATGAAAGAAAAATGGACAGAAGTTCAAACTGAGCCAATTTAAGATGGAAGAATTTTTTAACAATATAAAAGAAAGCTTTAAAGACGCTGTATTAGAGTTTGAAACAATAAATATTAAAGTTGGTTCAACAGAGTGGATTGAAGCACATAAAAAACTTAGAGATGAATTTAATTTAAAATTTTTCTCCTGGCTTTCAGCAGTAGATTGGGACAATGATGTTTCTGTTGGTGAAGCTCCTAAAGAAAGCGTTTCACCTTGTTTCGAAATAATTACATGCTTATCAGACTTAGCTAACACTAATTTAATTACTGTTTCGACAAGTATTGATAAATCAGATCCAAAGATTGATTCTCTTATAGAAGTGTATGCAGGAGCAAACTGGCATGAGAGAGAAGCACACGAAATGTTTGGAATAAATTTTGAAAATCATCCAAATCTTGAAAAATTATATCTTCCTGATGGATACGAAGGCAATCCTATGCTTAAATCTTTTGAACTAATTAGTAGGGAAGTAAAGCCTTGGCCGGGAGATGTTGATGTAGAAGGAATGCCTGAAGAATCAGAAAGCGATGAAACACCTGATGATTAATGCATTAGATCCACAAAATATGAATAACTTTTCTGAGGCATCTGTATCAGTAGAAATTGAAACTGAAGACATGACGCTGAACATTGGACCTCAACATCCATCAACCCATGGAGTACTTAGATTGGTCGCTAAAGTAGATGGAGAAAAAGTTCATGATGTCAAACCCGTACTTGGTTACATGCATCGTGGATATGAAAAATTAGCAGAGGTTAGAACATATCCCCAGATAACTACACTTGTAAACCGTATTGATTGGGTTGCAGGGTTTTCAAATGAAATTCCTTTTATTGCTGGTGCTGAAAGATTAATGGAAATTGAAGTGCCTGAAAGAGCTAAACATATCAGATTAATTCTTACTGAAATGGCTAGAATTTCTTCACATTTTGTTTTTAATGGAGCTTATGCTCTTGAAGTTGGTGCATTAACTCCGATCTTCTATGCTATGGAAGATAGAGAAAGAGTTTTAGATTTAATTGAGTCAGTTACTGGTGGTCGCTTTCATCCAAACTTTAATCGAATAGGTGGAGTAAAACCAGCAGCTGGAGCAGGTCCTACTTCGAAAAAAAATATTCAAGATTTACCTGCCGGATTTTATAGAGATACCAAAGTTGCAATGGAAAAAGTAATAGAAGCTGCTGATCAATTTCAGAACTTAATAGGTGGAAACGAAGTATTTAAAAAAAGAACAAAAAATGTTGGAGTGCTCACTGCTGAGACAGCAGAAGCCTATGGTGTCTCAGGACCAATACTTAGAGCTTCAGGAGTTAAGTCTGACCTCAGAACACAAACAGATTATTTGCCATATGATCAATTTGATTACGATATTCCTGTTGGAGAGAATGGAGATTGTTATGATCGATGGGACGTCAGGGTAAAAGAAATGGTTGAGTCAGCAAAAATAGTTTTGCAAGCAATTGATTCAATGCCTTCTGGACCGCTGCAAGCAAAAGTTCCTAAAGTTATAAAAGTCCCTAAAGGTCGTACTTATGTAAGAGCTGAAAATCCAAAGGGAGAAATGGGTTACTACATAATTTCAGATGGAGGGCTTGGACCATATAGGCTTAAAGTTCGCACAGCCTCATTCAGCAATGTTTCAATTTTACCTATTATGCTTGAGGGTGCGTTATTACCAGACTTAATTGCCATAATGGGTAGTTTAGATTTCGTATTGGGAGATGTTGACAGATGACAGACGTCTTAATAAAAGTAGGCTTTCTTGCCATTGCTGCATTAAATGGCGCAGTCATTTTTACAATTATGGATGTTAAAGGTGCTTCATGGATGCAGAGAAGACCCGGACCATTACATGTTGGACTTAGAGGTTTTATATTTCCATTAGCTGAAATACTTAAGTTTGTTCAAAAAGAAGACATAATTCCAACTGAAGTTGACAGGCCAGTATTTAAATGGGCGCCTGCGTATGTAATGGTTTCTTGTGTTGCTCTTTTTGCTGTAGTTCCATTGAGCCCAACATTAGTAGTTGCAGATTTAGAATTAGGTGTTTTCTTTGCACTTGCAATTAGCTCTTTAGGAACGATAGGTGTATTAACTGCTGGATGGTCATCAGCAAATAAATACTCTCTTATGGGAGGATTAAGAGCAGCAGGACAGCTTATAGCATACGAACTCCCACTGATACTTGCTGTAGTTGGGGTTGTTATTCAAGCTGAAACTATGTCATTAGTCGGGATTGTAGAAAAACAAATTGAATGGGGAGTTCCTTTTGTTGTTGGTGGACAGATAGTTGGTTTTCTAATTTTTATGGTTGCCGCTACAGCTGAAATGATGAGAGTACCATTTGATATGCCAATTGGTGAATCAGAATTAACTATGGGATTTATGACAGAATATTCTGGGATTAGATTTCTTATTTTTTATATTTCTGAATATATGAATATGTTCATTTTATGCGCTATTGCTTCAACACTATTTCTTGGGGGTTATCATGTGCCTTTACTACCAACAGAATGGGTAAACTTTTATGGACCAGTTGTTCTCATAACTAAAACTGCTATTTTAGGTTTTATCTTGGTAGCAGTGCGGTGGTCACAACCAAGATTTAGAGAAGATCAATTACAAAACCTTGCTTGGAAGATACTTATTCCTGCATCTTTAATTAATATTCTTGTAACTGCAATTATGAAAGTTGGATTTTAATGAAGACATTCAAGCCAAAAATACCAGGATTTTTAATCGGAATAAAAATTGTTATCGTTAACATGCTTAAGACTCTGTCTCCGTTCCATTCAAAACCAAATGTCAATTATCCATTTGAAAAAGAAAAAGTCGCACCAAGAGCAAGAGGGGTTATTGCTTTAGACCAAGAAGCATGCACCAGTTGTATGTTGTGTGCACGACAGTGCCCTGATTGGTGTATTTATATAGAAGGCCATAAAGAATTACAACCTCCTTCAAAACCTGGAGGTAGACAAAGAAGTAGAGCTGTCTTGGACAGGTTTGACATTGACTATGCACTATGTATGTATTGTGGAATTTGCGTAGAAGTTTGCCCATTCGATGCTTTGTTTTGGTCACCAGAATATGAATATTCTGAATTCAACATGGGCGACATGTTGCACGACAAAGAACGCTTAGACGATTGGTTGCAAACTGTTCCAGACCCCGAGGGACTTGAAAGTTAAAAATGGAAATTTTTGAGATTGTAACTTACTTTGTTCTTCTTTTATTGGTTTCAACTGCAGTAAGGGTTGTTACAACTTCAAACGTAATCCATGCAGCTATATCGCTTGTGTTTACTCTAGCTTTGACTTCAGTATTATTTTTACTTCTATCAACGGAGTTTGTTGCTCTTGTACTAGTCCTTGTCTATATTGGTGCGGTTATAGTTCTCTTTTTATTTGGAATTATGATTACTCGAGCACCATTAGGTAAAAACGCTGAGCTTGATAATGATAAAAACAAAAAGTTAGGGGCGGCAATCGCAGGCTCAATATTTTTTTTGTTTTCATATATATTGGTAAATGGATTTGAAGGTGAAGTTGTCATAACTTCTGGATCATCTACTGAACTGTTAGGAGAAATATTACTTAGTAGATTTGTTTTTCCTTTTGAATTAGTTTCATTTGTTTTACTTGCTGCACTAATCGGAGGAATAACTTTAGCTAGAAAAGATGAAGCACTAATAGACGAGGATCAAGTATGATTGTCCAACCTGTGTTAGTAGTAGCAGCTGCTTTATTTTCATTAGGCATTTATGGAATCTTAGTTAGAAGAAATGCTGTAATGGTTCTCTTATCTATTGAACTAATTCTTAACGCTGTAAATATAAATTTCATTATGTTTGATACAATGCTCGCTGATGTTTTAATGCAGGGACAAATTTTTACAATTTTTATTATCACAATTGCAGCAGCTGAGGTTGGTATAGGACTAGCGATTGTACTCATGTTATTTAGAAATAGACAAACAGCTAATATAAACGAATTTGATTTGATGAAATGGTAAATTTTAAATCCACTGTTTTTGCTGAAGGTGAATTAGTTTACACCGACGGGGGAATCTTAGCTGAATATGCTTGGTTATTAGTAGTGCTGCCATTTGTAGCTGCATTAGTGATAACTTTTACAGGTAAATATTTGCCTTTGAAGGGAGCAGAAGTAGCTCTAACTACTATTGGAGTAATATTTTTGTACAGTGCCGCACTTATGTACCTTCACATTACAGGTGGTGTTGTAAATGAATTTTTTATAAATGTTGGAAGTATTGGTGTATTTGACATTGAGTTTGGCTGGGTAGTCGACGGACTCTCAATAATGATGTATTTTGTTGTCGGAACAGTTGCATTACTTGTTTTCATTTACGCAACAAATTATATGGAAGGTGAAATTAGATATACTTTTTTCTTTACATCATTAACTCTTTTTGCTGGAAGCATGTTAGTTTTAGTATCTTCTCCAACTCTTATTCAAATATTAATTGGATGGGAACTCGTTGGAGTTTGTTCTTACTTATTAATAGGTCACTACTGGGAGAAAAAAGATAATTCTTCTGCAGCCATGAAAGCTTTTATTACAAACAAAATAGCTGATGTAGGTTTGATGATTGGAATAATTATTTTAGCTTTAAACACTGGAACATTAAGAATTTCTGAAATTCTTTATCAGTCAACACATAATTATGAAAAGTTATCAACTGTTGCATTTGTTGCTGCAATTTTATTATTTATTGGTGCGATGGGCAAGAGTGCTCAATTTCCATTACATGTTTGGTTGCCTGATGCTATGGCTGGTCCAACACCTGTCTCTGCACTTATGCATGCAGCAACAATGGTCACAGCAGGTGTCTATTTATTAGCAAGAATGTTTCCATTTTATAAAGCAATGGCACCAGAAGCATTAGATGTTGTGATGCTTTTCGGTGTAATCACTTTATTAGCTGCTGGATTAATTGCTGTTGTTCAAGATGATCTAAAAAAGGTTCTTGCATACTCAACAGTGAGTCAGTTGGGATACATGGTTGCTGCAATTGGTTCAGGTGCATATACCGCTGCATTATTTCATTTATGGACACATGCATTTTTCAAAGCTCTATTGTTTTTGGGAGCAGGTTCCGTTATTCACGCTGTTCATAGCAATAGTATGTTGGAAATGGGTGGCCTAAGAAAAGTTATGCCAAAGACTTTTGCTACATTCATAATAGGAACAGTTGCTTTGGCTGGACTTCCACCATTTGCAGGTTTCTTCTCAAAAGATGAAATTCTTGCTTCATTTAACCATGAAGGTGAAACAACTTTCTTTTTTATAGCAGTTATAGGTGCATTTATAACAGCATTTTATATGACTCGAGCAGTATCTTTAACGTTCCTTGGAGAGTATAGAGGCCATGGCCACCCTCACGAATCTCACAACCTCATGACAACACCACTTCTAACTCTGTCTGTCTTTGCAATAGCCTCAGGCTGGGTAAATATTCCAGGAGTGTACACAGGATTTACAGACTGGGTTACAACTAGGAAGAATAAAATTGTTGAATACCATCCGGAAAGCTTTGACTTGTTTGCACTATCAAGTGGCTTATTAGCTGGTTTGCTTGGCATCGGACTTGGATATTATTTGTATCAACTACAAGGAAGTGCGGAAACAGGTGATGATAAAATTAAAATTCAACCTATTTGGTCAGTTCTTGAAAACAAGTATTATTTAGATCACTTTTATTTCAAGTTTGTAATCGATCCAGTAAAAATTAACATTTCCAAAGCAGTAGATAAATTCAACACAAATGTAATCGATAGATTTGTAAATGGTTTTGGACAAGTTGCTTCCTTAATGGGTGGTGTTGTGTACAATAATTTTGATCAAAACGGAATTGATAAATTGTTGAACATGTCTTCAACTGGAACTGATAATTTTGGTGGTAAGGTCAAATTATTACAAACAGGCAAGACACAACAATATTTAATGCTGTTTTTAGGTGGCGTAGTGACAATTAGTTTATTAATTTTATTTATAATATAGGAGGGGAAAAGTGGAATTATTAACAAATGGTGTGGGGCTTTCTGTAGTAGTCTTCTTTCCTTTAATTAGTGCATTTATAATTACCTTGATTCCAAAAGCTCAGGAACAATTGATTAAAGGGTTTGCATTAGTTTCTTCACTAATTACTTTTGTTTTAAGTGCAGTCTTACTTTTTCAATTTGATTTTTCCTCAGCAGACAAACTCCAACTTGGTAATAAGATATCGTGGATTAAAAGTATAAATGCAAATTATGAAATAGGTATAGACGGCATATCCCTTCCTCTTTTAGTGCTATCAACATTTATTACAGTGCTAGCAATAATTTATTCTATAGAACATTTACCTGAGCCAAAAAGCCCTAAAGGCTTTTTAGCTTTAATACTTGTTCTTGAAACAGGAATGAATGGAACATTTGTCGCATTAGATTTGATTCTTTTCTTCGTATTTTTTGAAATTGTATTATTGCCTATGTACTTTATGATCGGAATATGGGGTGATAAGACTGTAAGGACTGTATCTGGATTTAAAAATCAAATAGAGACAAGACTTTATGCAAGTATCAAGTTTTTTGTTTTCACTCTATTTGGATCGGCCTTTATGCTTCTTGGTTTTTTGGGGCTTTATTATCGTGGAAATAAAACATTTAGTATTCCTGAGTTAATTGAACTGGGAACCTCAGGGGCATTTACAGGAACATTTGCAACCCTGGTATTTGCAGTATTATTTTTGGGATTTGCTGTAAAAGTCCCAATGTGGCCTCTTCATACATGGCTTCCAGATGCACATACAGCAGCGCCAACCGTTGGTTCAGTATTACTGGCTGCAATTCTATTGAAGCTTGGATCATACGGTTTTGTTAGAATCGCAATACCTATACTTCCAGAGCAGGCAAAAGCTTGGGCTCCAGCAATAGCTATTCTTTCGGCAATCGGAATTATATATGGATCTTTGGCTTGCCTTGCGCAAACAGATTTAAAGAGACTTATTGCATTTTCATCAGTTGGTCATATGGGATTTGTCATGTTAGGGATAGCTTCTCTTACGCCTATAGGAATCAATGCTGCAATGATAGGAATGGTTGCTCACGGGGTAATCACTGGACTGTTGTTCTTCTTGTCAGGCTCTATGGCACATACTTACCACACTAGAGATATGGGCAGACTGGGTGGAAACATGAAACTACTTCCAAAAACTGGTGCATTGCTAGGGTTTACTGCGATGGCGTCATTAGGCCTCCCTGGTCTTGCTGGATTCTGGGGAGAATTCATGGCTCTATTAGGAGCTTACAATCCGCTGGATGGTTTAAATATAACTGTATTTAGAACGTCTATGGTTGCTGGAGCTATTGGAACCGTTTTAACTGCAGGTTATCTACTTTGGATGTTACAAAGAGTTAATTTAGGAGAACCATCAGATGAATGGTCAGACAAAGATCTTCATGATGCAGATATTTATGAACTTTCAGCATGGATTCCACTAGTTGTTTTAACAGTATTAATTGGGGTATTTCCTAAATTAATATTTGGTGCAACAAATGATGCAGTCATAGCAATGCTATCCAAAGCCTTTGGAGGTTAAAAATTTCTATAAATTATTTTGCAATATCTACTGAACTTATTGTAGTTTTTACCATAGTTGGAACATTAATTCTCGATTTGATTCTTCCAAGAAAATCAAAATATTATGTAGCTGCTTTTGCACTTCTAGGAACTTTATTTTCTTTGGCACCTTTAGTAATTCAATGGGCAAACTATTCTTCACCAATCTATGCTTTTGAAAATAGTTTTGTTGTTGATAAATTTTCAATTATTTTAAAAGGACTATTTATATTAATAACTTATTTAACCTTTCTTCTTTCAATCAACTTTATTGAAAGCGACAAGTATTACCAGGGAGAGTATTACTACTTGTTATTAAGTTCTCTTTTAGGTGCTCTAATTGTTAGCTCTTCCAGAGATCTGTTAACCATATTTATTGGTATCGAGCTTGCCTCAACTCCTATGTTTTTACTTTCTGGTTGGAAAAAAGGTGATAGAAAGTCAAATGAAGGTGCAATTAAGTTTTTTCTCCTAGGAGTTTTGTCAGCATCTCTTATATTGTATGGATTTTCACTTCTATACGGTCTGTCAGGTAAACTAGTTTTTTCTGATATATCTTCATATTTGCTCAGTGCATCTCTAGCTAACTCTCCAGTAGTATTACTCAGTGCAATATTAGTTATATCTGGTATTGGATTTAAGATATCTGTAGTTCCTTTTCATTCATGGGCACCAGACACTTACGAGGGAGCACCCCTTCCCGTAACTGCGTATCTATCTGTTAGTTCAAAAGCAACCGGTTTTGTTGCTCTCATTATCTTACTAACAAAAGTTTTTGCTGGTTCAGGATCAAGCTGGGGAATAATTCTTGTGATTATTTCAGGCTTGACTATGACAATTGGCAATTTGGTTGCATTGCAACAGAACAACCCAGTTAGACTTTTAGCTTATTCATCTATTTCTCAAGCTGGCTTTATTTTAGCCCCAATTGCAATATCTGGAATTACTGGAGATTATCAGGATGGAATTTTTGCAAGTGTTACTTATCTAATTATTTACGCATTTATGAACTTAGGAGCATTTTTGTCCGTACATCTTTTTAGTAATTATTCCGGATCATCAAACTTTTATGAGTGGGGAGGGGTTGCAAGAAAATCACCATTAGCCGGAGTCTTAACAACAGTCTTCTTTTTCTCACTTGCAGGAATACCTCCTTTAGGTGGCTGGTTTGCAAAGTTTGTTGTATTTAGAAGTTTATTAGGTTCAGCAAATTCAATTGGAATTATTCTCGGAGTTGTTGGTGCAATAAATGCTGTTATTGCTTTAGTTTATTATGCAAGGATATCAAAAGTTATATGGATGGATGAACTTAAATCTTCAAATGAGGAGAAAATTTTTCAATTTGAAAACCCTCTTAAAGTGGTTGGTATATTCACTGTTCTCATCACATTCGTTTCTGGAATCTTTCCAGGGATTTTCAGCTATCTTGGAGAAGTATCCTCGATATTTTTTGGCAATTAAGATTTGCCAAAACAAAACTTTTTCTCTTATTTACATGAAAAATATGAGACAGAATTTATATATTTCGACACTTTTATGGAGGAAGCTTTATATTCTCAATTAGGATTTTTTAATACTGCCTTTGTAAGGTCTGATAAAGAAGGCGATTTTTTAACATCTCCAGAAGTTTCTGAATATTTTGGAAAAATAATACGAAATTGGATCAATTCTGAAAGTAATTTAAAAAATATTATTGAAATAGGTTCTGGAACAGGTTCCTTGATTGAACAAATAGGAATAAAAGAAATTACTTCTGTTGAATTGTCTTCTACTGCAAGACAAGAATTAATTAAAAAAGGGATAAAAACACATTCAACTATCGATGAATTGATTACCAAAACATCTGATTTAATTTTTGGAAATGAAATATTAGACAATATCCCATGCTCTATTGGATTATATAGAGATGAAGGTTGGTATGAAAAAGTAGTGTTATTAGAGGAGACTTCACTGGCATATGGCTTAAGACCTATCAGAAATGAACAACTTGATTGGGTAAATAAAAATAACATAGCTCCAAATGAAGATTATGAGTTCGAGATTCAAGTCAATATTGATAAATTTTTAAATTCAGTCATAAAAAAAATCAATCCGAGAAAAATTTTACTTTTTGATTATGGTTATGAACAAAAAAAACAGGGATAAGAGAATGTATAGTTCATTGTTAAGAACATACAAAAATCATCATTTATCTGTTGACCCGATTGAAGATCCAGGCAACATAGATATTACTTACGACGTAAACTTCTCCTCCCTATCTAGAGAACTTAAATACCTTGGTTATGATGTGACCTTAAAATTACAAAGAGATTTTTTACTTGATAATGGATTCAATATTTTTTTTGATGAATTGCAAGAAAAGTATATATCCGCTGAAGGGATTGAAAAATTAAAGATTAATTCTGAGTTGAATGGAATGAAAGCAATTGTTGATTCAAACGGTTTAGGAGGCTTTTACTGCCTAATTGCAGAAAAGTTATAAATTTAAAGATTTTATAATTAAAATATGAACTTTGTAAAAACTACAGCTCTTCTTACTCTTATGACTCTAGTTGTGATGTTTTCTGCAACAGCCTTTGGTTTTGATCTCGTATCAGCACTTTTTTTTGCTTTAATTTTTAATGGATTCATATATTTTTTTTCAGGAAATTTAGCTATAAAATCAACTCGCGCCCAGCCAATTAAAGATGGACAATTTAGTGAAGTAACCCAAATTATTTCTCACCTAACTCAAAAAGAAAAGATGCCAATGCCAGAACTCTATGTAATTAATAGTGATCAACCAAATGCATTTGCAACAGGTAGAAATCCAAAAAATGCAAAAGTTGCAGTAACTACAGGTATATTAAATCTTCTTAATAGAGATGAATTAGAAGGCGTCTTGGCCCATGAATTGTCACATATAAAAAACAGAGATATTTTAGTATCTAGTATTGCTGCAATGTTGGCAGCTGCAGTTTCTTTTATGTCCAGGATGGCTTTTTGGGGTGGTGGAAACAGAAATAGAAACACACATCCTGCAATAATAATTTTGGCATTTATTGCAGCTCCTATAGCTTCTTTAATCATAAGAATGGCAATATCGAGAACTAGAGAATTCGGTGCTGACAAAACTGGTGCAGAAATCTCGGGTAACCCATTAGCTTTAGCATCAGCTCTAGAAAAAATTGAGCGATACTCAAAATTTCCGATGAATGTAAACCCTGCAGTTAGTCAACTTTTTATATCTGATCCATTAAAAGCTTTTTCTGGGAATAGTTTTAGTAAATTATTTTCAACTCATCCTCCAACGATTGAAAGAGTAAGAAGATTAAGGCAAACTCAAAGTGGAATTAGGTATTAATAGCACTCCATCGGTTCAACCAAATGAGGTTGAAAATTTCATTCAAGAAGGATGTGTGCTTGTTGATGTCAGGGAAATTGATGAATGGACATCTGGCCACCACGTAAATGCTATTCATATTCCAATGGGAGAAATAATGGAGAATATGAATAATTTTCACCAAAATGAAAAATATATATTCGTATGTCGGTCTGGTTCAAGATCAGCCAGGGTAACTAACTATATGATTTCACAAGACATAGAAGCTTATAACATGTCTGGTGGAATGAAAGAGTTAAGAAACTTTACTAAAAAAATTTATGACTCAGAAGGCAATCCAGGACAAATCATTTAAACTTTATTTGTGATTATTTGTATTGGAAATGCGTTAGTCGATTCTTTAGAACAAATTGAAGAATTTGTTATAGATGAATTAAATTTAAATAAAGCAAGAATGACTTTAGTAGATAAAGAACGTTCGAATTTTCTTCTTCAAAATATGAAAAATCCAATTTACGAAGCGGGAGGTTCTGCAGCCAATACAGCGTATTGGATCTCACAATTGGGAGGCAATGCTGGATTTATTGGAAAAATCTCAAATGATGATTTAGGTAAACAATTTAAGTTAAGTTTAAAAGATTCTGGCCTGAATGATTATACAGTTTTTGAAAGTGAAGATAATCAAACTGGATTATGTGCAATCTTTATTACACCTGATGGTGAAAGAACAATGAACACTTATCTTGGAGCTGGTGAGCATCTCTCAGTTGATGATTTACACATTGATGCAATTAAAGAAGCAAAAATTTTATATATGGAAGGTTACTTATGGGATAAACCTTCAAGTAAATCTGCTTTCTTAAATGCTGCAAAGATTAATAAAGAATCTGGTGGTCTAAATTCAATAAGTCTATCAGATGTATTTTGTGTTGAGATGCATCGAGATAGTTTTGTAAGTTTTATTACAGATGATATTGATTACGTATTTTGTAATGAAGATGAATTAAATTCTCTAACTCTTCTAAGTTCTACAAATGAATCATTTAAATATTTTGGAGAAAAATTTCCTAAAGTTAAAGAATTAATTTGTACTTTAGGATCAGAGGGAGCGGTAATTTTAAAGAATGGTGAAAGACATTCTTTTGAAGCAACCGAAACAAGAGTTGTTGATAAGACTGGCGCAGGCGACTTTTTTGCAGCAGGATATCTCTATGGTTTACAAAAGGACCTTTCTGTTGATAAGTCAGCAAACTTTGCTAATAAAAGTGCTGCACATGTTATTAGTGAGATTGGTGTAAGGCCTAAAAGAAAATTTAATTAATCAGTCCAACCTATTAAATTTTGTATTTCTCTTTCTTCATCGTCAAAAACTTTCAAATTTACTTCTGAAAATTGTATTATTCCTGGTTTGGATTTCTTATTTTTGGAAAAAATTATAAAATTTTCTTCCGAGTCTAATGCAGCAATATAGTCACCATTTGGAGACCAATGAAGAGACTCAAAGTAATAGTTGGTGGGTGCTTTCGATTTGAAAACTTCTATATTCTCCATTCTATTTGCATAGTAGATTCCAATTACCCTTGAGCTGTAATCAGACGTGTCCCATGGGTCAATTAGTTTTTCACCATATACATTCATCCTATTTCTGTCTTCAGAGTAAAAATTTGGTTGCTGTACCTTATCAACTACTTTTTTTGTCTCTATATTTATTATTAGCCCCATTTCGTCACCTGATGATTCATCCCAGTATCTGAGTAAGATATTTTCATCTTCATAGATTTCAGTATCGTAAAAGTAAATATCATACGACATGTCATAAAGGTCGCTACTACAAATTATTTTTTCTTCTATAAATGAATTAGCTTCAAGGTCAATTGATAAAATACATTCGTCCATAATGTCTGGTGCGGGAGGAATTAAATTTTGACTTTGAACCTGAACATGATAAATTAATTTTCCTTTGAGTCCTTCTTCATTCTCTAAGATTTCATATTCGGGTAAAGGTACGACTCCAAATATAGCAACAATGATTGTAGTTATAAGAAGTATTCCAAGCGATAGGAATAAAGGAGTATTTCTTTGCTTCATATTTTTTATTCTGTATCAGTAGATATAATATTTTCTCTTATTGAATTTAAATATAAACCTACTACTACAAGCACGCCTCCCACTAGGAAAAGAATTAAAGGTGGCCATATGTTATCTGGCAATATTTCAGTTATCAACCTTGGAAGGTTTATAACTAGACCCAAACCACCAATAAAAAATATTACTTGTTCAGAAAGCTGAATACTTGCCCAAACATAAAATATTGATCCCAAAATTAAAATTAAAATACTAATTATTTCAACTTGAATGAGGTCTTCTATCAAAATTATTGTGCCAATAGAAACAGTAGATGCCGATAGAAAATATCCTAACCAGCTTGGTTTCAGAAGTGTTGAGATAGTATTTATACCCCAAATGCTTCCAATAGCAATTAGAAAAAGTCCAGCAGCCCAAGGTTCGATATTCGGAAATAATAAATTCCCAATAGCACCTAGATGAAAACATATACAATAAAATAACGCTGCATGTTGAAAAATTAATTTTGTTCTTAAAAACAAATAAATAGCATAAAGTAAAACAAAAAACGAAACAAGAATAAAGGAGATCTCTTCACTAAAATTTACGACTCTTGTTTCTTGGAGAATATTTATAGCAAAAGTTACCGAGGCCCCAAAT
>CACJPC010000009.1 GCA_902595195.1 uncultured Candidatus Actinomarina sp.
TGATGAGGCAATACCAGTAGCATAAATTGTTTCATTGAGCTTATTCATTTCAACAAGCTTATCTTTAATATGTGATGCTTCTTCTACACCGTTGTACTCTGCAATAGTAGCTGCAGCACCTATAAGCACATCGCCAACGCCTGATTTACATACATAAGATCTTCTATGATATGTTGTAAATCTCTCAACTAACATAGATGCAAATTCATACTCACCATTCATAAAAATGTATTTATTTGGTATAAATACATCATCAAAAATTACCATTGCTTCTTGCCCAGCAAAATATTTATTTCCAACATCATATTCACCAGGCTCCATACTTCTTGTATCGCATGACTGTCTACCATAGATATACGTTATTCCCTCTGCGTCAACGGGGATTGCACCAACTATTGCATAGTCTTTATCTTTATCAGATAGTCTCAAGGTAGGCATTACAACCATCCAGTGTGAATTTATACATCCAGTCTGATGTGCTTTTGCACCCTTAACGTAAACACCATCTTCTGTCCTTTTAACAATTCGCAAATACACATCTTCATCTTCTTGTTCGTGTGGTAATTTTGATCTATCACCTTTAACGTCTGTCATTGCACCACCAATTACCAAATTGAATTTATGCATTTCAGTTAGAAAATTAATAAAATTCTTGTGATATTCAGTATTGTGTTGTTCATCAATCTCATAAGTTACAGAATGAAGCGCATTGAACGCGTCCATGCCAACACATCTTTGAAAGCATGTACCTGTTAGTTGACCAAGCTTTCTTTGCATTTTATTTTGCAAAAATAGATCTTCATTACTTTCAGCGATATGCAAAAATCTATTTATTTTTTCGCCAGTATATGGTGACGTTGCTGATGCTAATTCTGGTTCTCTGACTGCTAGCTCATATGTTTCAGCCATTGCTTCAATACTTGGTCTAATAATTGGATGATCTAAAGGTTCCTCTATGAGCTCACCCATAAGGAAAATTTTTAAATTTCTATTTTTAATTGAATCCAAATAACTGTTTTTGTCAGTAATTTTATTCATATTCAATTATACGTTTAGATTTTATGCCAAGTCTTTTAAATACTTGTTAATTTATATGACTTCAAATAATCCTGCAGCACCCATTCCACCACCAACACACATTGTGACAACTACATATTTTGCACCTCTTCGTTTACCTTCCATAAGAGCATGCATTGTCATTCTTGCGCCGGTCATTCCGTATGGGTGTCCTATGGATATTGAGCCGCCATTTACATTGTAAATTTCATTATCGATACCTAAATAATCTCTGCAATACAAAGCTTGTACAGCAAAAGCTTCGTTTAGTTCCCATAAACCTATGTCATCAATACTTAAGTTATATTTATCAAGCAATTTAGGAACAGCATATATTGGCCCAATTCCCATTTCTTCTGGTGCTAAACCTGCAACTGCCATTCCTCTGTAATAGCCAAGGGGAGTAAGGCCTTTGTTTTCAGCAACCTTTGATTCCATTACAACTACAGATGCAGATCCATCAGATAACTGAGATGCATTTCCTGCAGTTATGAACTTTCCTTCACCATACACTGGGACTAATGATGACAGACCTTCTAAATTTGTTTCTGGCCTGTTTCCTTCATCTTTTTCTAAGATAGCTTCTTGCTCGGAAATTTCACCGGATTCTTTGTCTTTAACTAACTTAGTAGTAGTAGTTGAAATGATTTCATCTTTGTAAAGGCCTGCTTCTTGTGCAGCCGCTGTCCTTTGCTGACTTTGTAGAGAGTACTCGTCTTGACTTTCTCTTGTTACATTATATTTTTCAGCAACATGATCAGCAGTCTCAATCATTGGCATGTATGCATGTTGCGCATGAGCAGTAACATTAGGATCAATATCTACCCTAAAATCTGCAGTCTGTACGAGTGAAATAGACTCAACTCCTCCAGCTACAACAACATCCATATTATCTGTTACAACCTGTTTTGATGCAGTCGCAATTGCCATCATTCCCGATGAACATTGCCTGTCGATTGTCATGCCTGGAACATTATCAGGAAGTCCAGCTGCAATTCCAGCTAATCTTCCTATATTGATAGCTTGTGAACCTTGTTGCTGAGCACATCCTAAAACAACATCTTCAACCTCTTTTGGGTCAATTCCAGCTCTTTCCACAGCTTCTTTTATAGAATAAGACGCTAGGGTTGGGGCCGCGGTATTGTTAAACGCTCCTCTATAAGCTTTACCTATTGGTGTTCTAGCTGCTGATACAATTACTGCTTCTCTCATTTATTTACTCCTATATTTTTTTATTCACTTACTACATACATCGCTAAAGCTTCAACTATTGCAGCTGGCTTATCTTTGCCCTCTATTTCAATAGTACAAGTTGTTTTTAATAGCCATCTACCGTTTTTCTTGTACTGTACATCAGTTAAAACATTTCTAGCTCGAATTTTACTATTTACAGGCACTGCTTCCATAAATCTAACTTTGTCTGCCCCATAGTTGATAGCCATCTGTAACCCTTCAGGCATATAACCGATGTCTGCTTGTAGATAGGTAAGAAGGCTTAAAGTAAGGTATCCATGAGCTATTGTTGTACCCCACGGGGTTGCTTTAGCCATTTCGGGGTCTACATGTATAAATTGGTGATCATTTGTTGCTTCTGCAAATTGATTAATTCTTTCTTGTGTTACTTCAAACCAATCAGAAACACCTACTTCTTCACCAATATGACTTTCTAGTTCACTTGCTGGAATAACTTTCAAAATATCTCCTTAAGTAGATTCTTATTTGATGCTTTTTTAGCAAAACTTAATGTGCTTTGTCCAAATGCATCTACATCTTTCTTATCAACATTACCATAATAACCAAGTGAATACCTTACGTAGACCCCCTCCATTATCATTGCATGTTTCCAGAAAGATAGCCTTATATAGAATTCAATGTCATCCAAACTAAGGTTTGATTTAGATTCATAAATATCAATTATTTCTTGCCTACTTGGAAATCCATCGCTTAATGAGGGTGAATAAATAAATGGAGTATCAGTTTCATTCTTATTGGACCAAGAAGCAATGACAGTTCCTAGATCCGCTAACGGATCTCCTAATGTACAAAGTTCCCAATCGACAATAGCTGCCACAGAGTTATTATTGATTCTTACATTATCCAATCTATAATCACCATGAACAATACTTACTTTTTGCTGTGCGGGGATGGTATCAAATAGTAATTTTGTCGCAACATCTAAATCAGGAATATCTCTTACTTTTTGTGCATTAAATTGTTTAGTCCATCTGTTCAACTGTCTCTCAACATAATCTTCATGTTTCCCTAAATCATTTAAATTGGAATTTTTAACATCAAAAGTATGTAATTCAGCAAGTGTTGTAATGAATGAATTCGTAATTTCTTTTTTATCATTATTGGAATAATTATCTGCTACTAAATTATCTGCAATAGTGACACCATCAATATATTCCATAATGTAAAAGTCATCATCTGAAATTGTTCTGTCTGTGCATAAAAGAATAGGCTTTGGAACTTTTATATTATTTTTACTCAGTTCACTAATAATTCTAAATTCACGCTGCATGTTATGTGCAGACTCTAATTTATCCCCAAAGGGAGGTCTTCTTAAAACATAGCTATTTGAATCGTCAAAGATTTTAAAAGTTATGTTCGATCTGCCTACTTTAAATTGTTCAAATCTAAATTGGTATTCCAATTCAATATTGGAAGTTATATAGGTTCTTATTTTTTTATCAAAAAATTCCATTAACAAATATCTTATGATTTAATTCTCTTGGACTCAAGTTAATTGATAGAATAAAGCAATGGATTTTAAATTTTCTCAAAAGTCATTAGATCTTCAAGAAAAGATGAATAAATTTTTTGAAGAACATATTTTTCCAAACGAAGAAGCCTTTGAAAAAGCAATATTAGATTCAGGAGACCCATTGCACATTCCTGAATTACTTGATGAATTAAAAGAAAAAGCTAGAAAAGAAGATTTATGGAACTTATTTTTACCTGACAGTGAATACGGCGCAGGGCTAACAAATGTTGATTATGCACCATTAGCAGAAATAACTGGTCAGGTTTGGTGGGCTCCTGAGGTATTTAACTGTTCTGCTCCAGATACTGGAAATATGGAAATACTTGCAGAATTTGGAACACAAGAACAAAAAGACCAATGGTTAAGTCCGTTACTTAATGGAGATATCCGTTCTTGTTTTGCTATGACAGAACCTGATGTTGCTTCATCTGATGCAACCAATATTTCAAGTTCAATAGTTTCAGACGGAGATAACTATATCATTAATGGAAGAAAGTGGTGGACTTCAAATGCAATTAATCCACGTGCCAAGATATGTATTTTTATGGGAATTACAAATCCTGAAAATCCACCACACACAAGACAAAGTCAAGTTCTTGTCCCAATGGATACAGAAGGGATAACTATAGTCAGACCGATGCATGTTTATGGTTATGATGATGGATACACTGGTCATCCAGAATTAAATTTTGAAAATGTAGTTGTACCAAAATCAAATATTATAGGTGGGGAAGGTATGGGCTTTAAAATTGCCCAAGCGAGATTAGGACCTGGAAGAATTCATCACTGCATGAGAACAATTGGAATGGCTGAAAGAGCTCTTCAACTTATGATAAAGAGAGCACTGTCTAGAGAAACTTTTGGTACAAAAATTTCCGATCATGGTGTAGTGCAAGATTGGATTGCAAGATCAAGGATTAAAATTGAAGAGGCTAGACTTCTTACTCTGAAAACAGCATGGTTGATTGATAACGTTGGTAAAGAGCAAGCCAAAATTGAAATATCTGCAATAAAAGTTGGAGTCATCGAAGCTGCCTCCTATGTAATTGATAAAGCTATACAAGCACATGGAGCTATGGGAGTTTCTCAAGATACTCCTTTGGCAAAAATGTCAGCTGGAGTTAGAACGTTAAGAATTGCTGACGGCCCAGACGAAGTACACCTAAGATCTATTGCAAGACGTGAGATAAATAAACACACATGAATGAACAAATTGCGGTAATTGGTGGGGGACAAATGGGAAGCCAAATTGCAGCTTTAGCTGCTATGGCTGGTTACAAAACAAGTATTTATGACGAAAATAAAGAAAATTTAGAATATAGATATAAATTTGTTGAAGAAAATATCAAAAACTTAATAGACAAAAACATATATTCTGATGATAAATTAGATTCTTACAAAAAAAACCTATATCTCAATTATTCACTTGAAGATGTTATAGAGGGAAAAACATTTGTGATAGAAGCTGTAGTAGAAAGATTTGATGTAAAGCTTGAAATTTTTAAGCAAATTTCTAAATTGATGAATCATGAGGTTGTAATGGCAACTAATAGTTCTTTTATTCAAGCTTCTGAAATCTCAAAACATTGCGACCATCCCGAAAGATTTATAAACATGCATTTTTTCTATCCACCAATACGCATGGATTTAATTGAAATTTCATATCCATCCAACGTATCGAAAAAAGTTTTAGAACGTACCAAAACTGTTAGTGAAAATATGGGTAGATCAGTAGTCGTACTTAAAAAGGAAACTCCGGGGTTTATTGTAAACAGAATGTTGGCAGCCTTAGTAGATGAAGCTTATGAACTTTATGATGAAGGAATTGCAGATTTTGAAGATATAGATCTTGCTATTAAAAAAGGGCTAAATCATCCTTTAGGCCCATTTGAACTTTCTGATTATTCAGGATTAGATATACATTATTATGCTAAATTGAAAAAATTTGAAGAATCTGGTGATCCAAAAGATGAACCAAAAAAATTTTTAGAAGAAAAAGTTATGAACGGTGATTTAGGAGTAAAAACCGGTAAAGGCTTTTACGAATACAAAAAAGACTAAATTATTCAAAATCTTCGTCTTTTAGATTAAACATCACTTCCTTGTTTGGTTTTATAACAAGTACGATTCTTTCGGTTTGTATAGGGAACGGATAAGGTTTCTCCCAATATTTTTGAGATAGTTTATCAATATTGTCTCTTGCTTCTTGTCCAGTAATTTCTCCGATTACTTCACCTCTTATTTCAACAAATTTAAATGGATTGTCGTGCTTCCATATCATAACTGTGACTCTGGGATCTTTTAAAATATTTTTGTATTTGAATCTATGTATCTCTGTATTGATTAAAATATTTTCGCCATCTGTATCAACCCACATCACATGTGTTTGAGGAACGCCATCTTTAAATAAAGTTGTTAACGCTGCATAATTTGGTCCAGATGCCATTTGAATTGTTTTATTGTCTAATCCCATCTGTTAAATTATAGTTTATGAAAGTTGTTTTGCAGAGAGTTAAAAGTGCTTACGTAAAAGTTGATTCAAGTATTATTTCAGAAATTAATCATGGATATTTACTTTTATGGGGGATTGAGGAAGCTGATTCTGAAGTTGAAAGTGAAATTCTGATAAATAAAATTTTAAATTTCAGAGTTTTTTCTGATGAAAATTTAAAAATGAATAAATCAATAATAGATATTTCTGGGGAAATCCTAATTGTTAGTCAGTTCACATTAGCTGGAAAATTTCTAAAAGGGAACAGGCCTTCGTTTGTTAAAGCAAAATCTCCAGAAATAGCTGAAGAGATGATTTCAAAAATTGTTCAAGCATTCTCTAAACATGTAACTGTAAAAACTGGTAGCTTTGGTGCCATGATGGACGTGGGTTTAATCAACGATGGTCCAGCAACCTTTGTATTGACTGCTAGAAATGGTGAATTAATTGATCAAGCAGATTGAAGTTTAGTTTTTTTTCCTATTTCTTTTTTATCAAGTTGTTTATCAAGATAATATTCTTCTCCAGCCCATAAATGTAATCCAAGACCAAGTTTCATTGCACATCTCTTAAAAGAATCTGATTCAGCGTGTTTTGCATTACTGCCATCATTTTTTTGATCGTGTTCTACATCACCGATAGATGTTACAGTGACTAATTTCCCATCAATTTCAACAGTTAATTTTCCAAAGCAACCTACCACTGTTCCTGTTGTTTCCTGCCTGATCAACTCAACAACTTCCCAGTCAAAAGGTCCACAAACTTCTAAAAGACGTTGTGTAATTACTGGATGTGGAACGTAATTTCCAAACTTGCCCTTAGGTGCTTTTTTTATCCAATCTTTTGGAAATTTTCTTGATAGCTCATACAATTGTTTCATTTTCTTCTCTCCATTTCTTTCAAATCTTTTGCCCATACTGGAGCAGTATCATTGCTTGTTTTAATAACCTGTAATTTAGGTTCCTCATCCCAAATTTTTTCTATAAAAGTATCTCTTGCTAATTGTTTATCCATTCCTTTTTTTTCTGCAACTGCATCTAGGCCCCTTAATTTTGGCACAAAAGTATTTCCACAAAGTGCTACTAAGTTTTCAATCTCATCATCTGACAGCTTCTTGTTTGTAGCCCAATCGATTAGTTTATTTAAATCTAGAGTTTTTGATTTGTAACTTTTAGAGTAATTAAAGACAGTATCAGATATTTTTATCGCTCCTTTTTCTTGAACATCGAGTGCAATTTTATTATCTACAAATTTATTGATTTTATAAGTACTATCTTTTGCTTCTATAGAAACTCCTCTTGCTACAAACAATTCTGTAGGTTCTTCAATTGTTTGTAGTTCTGTGTTTTCTAATGCTTCCTCTCCACTTTTGGCAATATCCCAGATCAAATCTTTCATTTATTCTCCTAATTTATGCTGCTTCATCATATATTCTATGACAATTGCACCTGTCATTGTGATCTATGCAAATAAAATTTGCTTTGATCCCGGATGATTCAAGTAATTTAATTATTTCTTTATCTTTCATATTTAATAATTTAGAAATGCAGTGAGACAAAAAAAATAAAATAACAACCTTTCTAACGAAACCTATATATGATGAGCTAGTGATAGTTGAAAATAATCTCTTTGACTCACATATGTATAAAGAAGTCATCAAACAGTATGATGAAGTCTCTGATTTAATAAATCTTGATTCCAATATAAGAGAAAGGCTTAAATTACCTCAAAGGTCTTTAGTCGTCACTTTTCCTTTTAGAAGAGATGAATACGATGATGTAGAGACAGTTATAGGGTATCGTGTCCAGCATGTATTGTCGATGGGACCTACTAAAGGTGGTATAAGATATGCTCCAGATGTAAATCTAGGTGAAGTTACAGCTTTAGCTATATTGATGTCTTGGAAATCTGCAATTGTTGGATTACCTTATGGTGGAGCAAAGGGAGGAGTTGCAATTGATCCCAATCCTTTAACAAGAGCTGAAAAGCAAAGAGTTACTAGAAGGTATACAGCAGAGTTATTACCGATTATAGGAGTTGATAAAGACATACCCGCTCCAGATCTAGGCACGGATGAGCAAACAATGGCATGGATTATGGATACCTACAGTAACTTTGTTGGTTCTCCTCAGCCAGGAATAGTCACAGGAAAACCCGTGTCTCTTGGAGGCTCTATAACAAGACGAGAATCAACCGGAAGAGGAGCTGTTGCTGTCGGGCAAGCAGCGATGGAAAAAATAGGCAAAAATTATAAGGATTCACGTGTTGTAATTCAAGGATTTGGAAATGTTGGAAGATATGCTGCTTTAGATTCTTATGAAAGAGGGGCTAAAGTAATTGCAGTTAATGATCTAGGCGGCGCTGTATTTAATAAAGATGGATTAAATATTCCAGAACTTTTTAAACATATTGCAAAAAACCCATCTGTCAAAGGTTTTGAAGGTGGCGAAGATTATGAAGGTGAAATTTTAGAAATAGAATGTGATGTTTTAATACCTGCAGCTGTTGGAGGTGTAATTACTTCAAGTAACGCGGAGAAAATTAAAACAAACGTACTTATTGAAGGTGCAAATTCGCCAACAACTTTAAATGCTGACAAGATTTTAAGAGAAAATGGAGTAATGATTATTCCAGACATATTAGCTAATGCTGGAGGAATTACTGCGAGTTATTTTGAATGGGTACAAAATACACAAAATTACTTATGGAAAGAAACTGAATTACATGAAAAACTTATCGATGTAATGATTACTTCATTTGAAGAAGTTTGGACTATTTCGCAAAAGCAAAACTGTGATTTGCGAACGGCAGCATTAATAAAAGGAATTAAAAGAGTAGCTGCTGCCAAATTAACTAGAGGACTGTTCCCTTAAAAGCTTTTCGATTTCAGTTTGAATTTCATTTTTTTGATTTTCTAATTCAGAAATTTTTGATTCAATGTCTGTTCTGTTAGTGCTTCCAATCGGACTATCTACTGGAATTTCATCATGATCTTTAAACATGTCTAAAACTTCAATTTCTTCTTCTAATTCAGCTATTGATTCATTTATAATTCTGAGATTTTCGGTATTTGGAGCATTTTCATTGAATACTGGACAGATTGGTTTGTAGTAACACCAGTCACACAAAGTATTTTTAATTGCAGGAAACTCATTTTCTTCATATGCTTTTTTTATATTTTCCCAAATTTCTAAAATTTCATTTTTTGCATTTGATAAATCTTCTTCGGTTATTTTCAATGTGTGAATAGTTGAATTTTTCAGGTAAATTAACTTTAGCTCAACTGGCATCTCACCGAGTTCTTCTTTGATTAGCAGCGCATATAATTTTAAAGCAAAAAATCTTGGTTCTTTATATTTAGCCATAGGAGCTTTTCCACTCTTGTAGTCCACGATGATTAAATCACCATTTTGATTTCTATCCATCCTGTCCAAGATTCCTCTTAAGTTCAAGTCATTAATTGAGCCTCTAACCCAACGCTCGCGCTCTAAAGGTTCAAAACTTGTTGGGTCCTCTATTTCCATATAATTATTAAGCAATTTAAGTCCATCAACACCCCATTCTCTCTCTTCTTCTACATTAGAAAATAAATTATGATGTTCATCATTTCCTCTAACTTTTGTCCAAGCATCTCGAAATAAATTATGTAGTTTTTCAATACTTCTTTCTTCTTTTGGCAAATCAAACAAATCTTCTAGTGCTTGATGTACAGTAGTACCTTTTGCTTGGACTTCATTTGTAGGTTCTTTTAATTTATCAACATTTGCAAATTTAAATTGCTTGGGACAGGTTTTAAATTGAGACGCTCTTGAAGGAGATAAATTTTTTATCATATGTAAATTATATCTATATTATTTCGAATATTTGTAAAATGTAATAGTGAACAGTTTTCTTAAAGTTTTACAAATCGTAGGCATTGCTACATTTATCTTGTATTTTGTTATTGGTATTTTGTATAACTCTTTTAGCTGGTTTAATTACCTTTTCAATTAACACTATATTTTTGATAAATCTTATTGTTGCTAAAGTTATATGAATGAGCAATGACAAAATCAAAGTAGCCATTCTTGGCGTTGGAAATTGTGCAAGTTCATTTGTGCAAGGTATTGAACACTATAGCAATAGCGACAATGAAGATGGCTTAATATCAGATGTAATTGGCGGATATAAAGTTTCTGACATTGAAGTAGTTGCAGCCTACGACATAAACTCATTAAAAGTCGGAAAAGATTTAAGTGAAGCAATCTTTGCTGAACCAAATAATACTATGAAGTTTTGTGATGTTCCAAAAACAGGAGTCACTGTTCAACCAGGTGTCATAAACGATGGAATTGGTAAATTTGTCAAAGATATTATCAACACTTCTCCTGATTCAGACAATTTTGAAGATTCTCTTAGAGAATCAGGAGCAGAAATATTGATTAACCTTCTACCAGTTGGATCTGACGAAGCAGTGAAATATTATGCACAAGCTGCAATAAATTCCAATGTCGGTTTTATTAACTGTATACCTGTTTTTATTGCTCGAGATGAAGAATGGTATCAAAAATTTAAAGATGCTTCGGTCCCATTAATTGGTGATGATATTAAAAGCCAAGTTGGAGCAACTATTGTCCATAGAGCTCTTGCACAGTTATTCTCTGACCGTGGCGTCAAGCTTGAAAACACCTATCAATTAAACGTTGGTGGAAATATGGATTTTCTTAATATGCTAGAAGAAGATAGACTAGAAACTAAAAGAACAAGTAAAACTTCATCTGTGACTTCTGTTGCTAACAAAGGTACAGGCATTTCAGCTGACAATGTGAGAATAGGCCCATCGGATTACGTTAAGTGGTTAAAAGATAGAAAAAAAGCTTTTATTAGACTTGAAGGAAAAGCTTTTGGTGGTGCGCCATTAAATATAGAGGTTCAACTAGAAGTATGGGATTCTCCAAACAGCGCAGGTGTGACCATTGATGCAGTTAGGTATATGAAATTTTTTAAAGAGCAAAATGATTTAGAGTCACTCGATTTGGTTTCTGCTTGGTTAATGAAAGCACCATTTAAACCCGTTAAAGACGGCGATGTATTATCAAAACTTCATGAGCTTACACATAAAGATAGTAATTAGATTAGAGATTCTTTAAATATTCCTAAAGCCTCTTCAATATGGCTTAGTGGTGTAGTAAGAGGTCCCATAAATCTAATAACATTTCCATTTTCTCCACAAGTTACTAAAAGAAGACCATTATCTCTACAATTATTGATTATTTCTTGAGCTTTTTCTTTGCTGGGCGTTTTTGAATCTTTATTTTCTACGATCTCAACACCGATCATTGGACCATAGCCTCTTACATCACCGATAAATTCATTTTCATTCATCAAATTTTTCAAAAAAGAATTCATCATTTCAGATTGTTTTGAAGCATTTCCTAATATATTTTCATTATCAAAAGCTTCTAATACACCTAAAGCTGCAGCGCATGAGACTGGCGAAGCTCCAAAAGTACTTCCTATTCCTGCATCATGAATAGTATCCATTATTTCTGCTTTGCCTAGTACAGCGGCTAATGGAAATCCTCCAGCAATACCTTTTGCTAATGTAACTAAATCTGGATTAACTCCTACAGTTTCTGCACCAAACATTTCACCAGTTCGTCCATAGCCAGTTTGTACTTCATCAAAAATAAGCAAAATATTATGGTTGTCACAAATTTCTCTCAAGCTTTTTAAGAAATAATTTGAAGCAGGAATATAGCCACCTTCTCCGAGTTGTATCTCAATAACAACAGCAGCAGTATCATCAGGATTGAGTGTTTTTTTAAATAAATCTTTAATACTTGCCAATGCATCGTCATCAGATATATCCCTATATGAATATGGGTACAATGCATGTTTTACGAATTCTGGGAATGGACCAAACCCCTCTTTATATGGCTTATCTTTGCCTGTTAAACCCATCGCTAGATATGTTCTTCCATGAAAACCACCTTTAAATGAGATGATTGATTTTTTATTTGTATAATATCTTGCTATTTTTACAGCATTTTCAACAGCTTCAGCTCCACTATTAACCATAAATGTTTTTGTATCTGAAGTGATTGGATATCTTTTATTTAACTCTTCCGATAGCTTTACAGCATTTTCATGAGGTGCAAATGCAAAACAGGAATGTGAAAAATCATTAAGTTGATTTTTTACTTTTTCGACTACTGTTGGATGAAGATGGCCGGTATTGAGCACTGCGTAACCACCAACAAAATCTAGATATCTATTATCTTCAGAATCCCAAATTTCTGCATTATTTCCTTTTACAATGAAATTTTCTAGAGTGCTATACCATGCACTCGGCACATTTTGAGTGATAGCATTGTTCATTAGATTAACCATTAATGAATACTGTAACTGATTAATTATTAATACTCAATTCTGTAGCCACTAAAATAGAAACATGGATTTTTACTATATGGAATTACCTTCATATATAAGTATTGTTATATGTGCATTAGTGGGTCTTGTTTTATTATTTATAAAATTCAGCAAATTTGAAGTAAGCATTACTATCACCAATTATTTAATAACATTTTCTCTTGCAACTGTATTACTACAAGTCTTGATAGTTGTATATTATTCCCAAAGTAATGAAATTGGCTCTTTCAGCATGTTTTATAATATTGTAAATTTATTCGTTTTAACATTTCTATATATTTACCGAAATGAGATGAGATTAAATTATTATTTATACTGGTCTTTTGCTTTATTCTTTTTGATGGGAATGGAAATTAGGGCTATTCAAACTTTAGGATTAGGACTTAATTAATGGGATATAAAGTTCTTGATGATAATTTGACTCTCGCAAATATTAATTCTGATAAACCAAAAGTCTGCTTTCTTCATGGATGGGGCAGAAGCTCTAAAGATTTTATGAATATAGAAAATGAATTTGAATCTATCTCCTTAGACATACCTGGCTTTGGGAAATCTGTTCCATTTCCACAAAGCCTATCTCCAAAAAAATATGCTGAATATCTCTCTGATATAATTCCCAGTACTGTTGAGATTTTAGTTGGACATTCATTTGGTGGAAGAATAGCAGTTCACTTATCACAGATAAAAAATTACAAGAAGATAGTGTTAATTGGTACACCTTTAATAAGAAAACAAAATACTAAAAAATCATTTTCTGCCTTTAACCTTTATAAGTTTATGAATAAATATAAATTAGTTGGTGATGAAAAGTTGGATCAGATGAAAAATAAATATGGTTCTGAAGATTATAAAAATGCAAATAAGCATTTAAAAGATACACTAGTAATGGCAGTCAATGATGACTTGAAAGGCATTCTTCCATATATAGCCACTAAAGTCGAACTTGTGTGGGGAGAAGAAGACTTAGAAGTACCACTTCAAGTAGGTTTGGACTCAAATGATATAATTCCTAATTCTGAATTAACGATAATCCCTGGTGGTGGCCACAATGTATTAATGAGTAGCTCAGAGATTATAATTGAAGTAATTAAAAAATGAATATTCTTTATACAATTGTTTTAATTTTACTCACATTAAGTTCATGCGTAAATTCTTTAAGATGGGGTAGGATTGCTCAGAGAGAACATTATATCCCTGGGTATGTAACAAAGTTTTACTTTAGATGGGTTAGATTAGTACCTTTTAACAATCTTTATTATTTGACTAGCATCATATTAGCTTTTTTAAGCCTCTGGACTCCATACACTGCAATTGGCCTAGCCATAATAAATCTTTTTCTACCAAGGGGCCTATTATTTAAAGACAGATCTTCAAAGGTTGAATTTACTGAAAGATTAAAACGTTTAAATATTGTTTACTATATTTTAATTATTTCCATATCAGTCATATCAATAAACTCAGGATTTGGTTATTTTCTTGCACTTATTGCAAATCTTTTCTCTCATTATGTATTTGATCAAGCTCTTAGAATCACAAAAGGTTATGAAAAAAATAAATCTCAAATCTATGTTGATGAAGCAGAAAAGAAGCTATCAACATTCAACGGTCCAATAATTGCAATCACTGGTTCATATTCTAAGACAACGACTAAAAATACTATTTCTCAAGTAATTTCAACCAAAAGCAATGTGTTCGCTACACCAGAAAGTTTTAATAATCGACTTGGAATATCTAAATCAATTAATGAAGATTTAAATTCTTCACATGAAATTGCTGTCTTAGAAATGGGAACTTATGGATTTGGGGAAATACGTGAAATGTGTGCATGGGTTAAACCTCATATTTCAGTTATAACTGGTATAGCACCTGTTCACTTAGAAAGGATGAAATCACTAGAAAATATTCTTGATGCAAAATCGGAGATTGTTGATCTTACAGGTACAGTCATAATTAATGGAGATGATGAGTTGCTACTTAATCAAGCTAGATTATGGACTGCACAAAAGATGGTTATCGATTGTTCAGTAACATCAAAAAATGCTGCTGTCTTTGTTGATTATGAAAATTCACTACATTCAATTTACATATCAGGTAAATTCATAACCTCTGTAAAAGGTTCTAAAATATTACAACTCTCTATTGCATTGACGGTTGGTGTATTAATAGCTTTAGAGATGGACATAATAGAATATTTTCAAAAGATTGAAAATTTAGAGAAAACCTATCATCGTCAGAATGTATTAAAAGGCAACATGGGCCAAACTATTATTGATAATTCTTTTAATTCAAACCCAATTTCAAATCTAGCAAGTTTAGAACTATTGCATTCATATGAAACTAATGGTAAAAAATATTTAATTACCCCAGGAATGGTAGAACTAGGTTCCGAACAGTTTACATATAATTATGAGTTTGCTTTTAATGCAAGTGAGATTATAGATGAAGCTCTTGTAGTAGGATTTACAAACAAAACATCACTTACACTGGCTTTTGAAGATAACAATGTTCCAGTTAAATTTTTTAAAAATAGAGATTTAGCTGTTTCTTATCTAAACTCTGTGGTGAAAGATAATGATGTTGTATTATTTGAAAATGATTTACCTGACCATCACCCTTAAATTATGAGTAACAAATTAGCAGTCATTTATGGAGGTCCATCTCCAGAACACGACATTTCAATATTGACTGGCTTACAAGCTGCAAAAATATTGTCTTCAAAATATGAAGTTTTGAACATCTATTGGTCTCGTGACAACAGATGGTTTTTAGTTGATAATGATCTTGAATCTAAGGATTTCATTGAAAATAAAAATATTTTTAAGAAAGAGATAACAATTAAGTACGATTCAAATCCTGGTTTTTACATTAAAAAGAAAAAAATAGAAATAGATTTAATCGTAAATTCATGTCATGGTGGTCCAGGTGAAGACGGAACATTACAGAGTTTATTAGCTTTATTAGAGATAGATTTTACTGGTCCTTCATTGACCACATCTCAATTATGTATGGATAAGTATGCTTTTTTTGCCTTAATGAATAGTAATAACATACCAGTTCTGGAAAAACATTTAGTATCAGAAAAAGTTCTTCCAAAATTTGAGGGACCATATATTCTAAAACCTAGATTTGGAGGATCTTCAATTGGTGTAGAAGTTGTAGACGATTATAAAACCGCAATAACCATTTCTTCAAATTCAGATTTGTATAACCAAGGTGCAACCATTGAAAAGTATCTTGAAAAATCCTCGGATTTGTTGGTTGCTGTAAGATCGTTTCCTCAAATTGATTATTCAGATATTGAAAAGCCAATTAGATCAAACAATTTTGAATTGTTTTCATACACTGACAAATATCTTGAAAATGGTGGATTAGAAGGTTCAAAAAGAGAACTGCCAGCAAATATATCGAAAGAAATTAAAGATGAAATTAATCGAATTTTAGATTTATTTATGTCAATTGTTGATATTAGGGGAATAGCAAGGGTAGATTTTCTATTGAAAGATCAAGAATTATATATAAATGAAGTTAATACAATACCCGGTAGCCATGCACTTTACTTATGGGAGTCAAAAGGGTTTAGCAAATTTGAGTTAATGAATGATATGATTTCTGAAGCCAGAAATTCTTTGTCATCTTGGTCCACAGAAGGATCTGATGGGACTGCATTGAAATCAGCAAAAGATATTAAAAGTAAGTTAGGTTAATGATCGGTATACATTGGGACTGTGATGGAACAATCATGGATACTGAGCGACTCTATGCCTATGCATGGCAGACACATTTAAAAGCATTTGGATTAAGTATCCCTGAAGATGAAATAAAACAATTTATTGGAGTTGATGACAGGATAGTGCATTCGTTTTATTCGGATCAGGTAAATCTAGAAAATTTCGATCAAACGATGTCAAAGCTAGGTTCAATAATTGAAAACTCTCTAGATGAAAGAATTATATTTCAAGATTCAAAACAACTTCTTTATCAATTATCGCAACTAGAACATAAACAGGCCTGTGTATCTGCAAGTCCATATGAGTTATTAAGTAAAAAACTTCAAAAGTTCAAGGTTGATTCTTATTTTGATTTTGTTATTGGAGGAGATCAGGTTAGTAGAAACAAACCATATCCAGACATTTACAATAAGGCGATAGAACAATTGGGAACTTCTAATAATTTAGTTATCGAAGATAGTCCGACTGGCATTTCATCTGGTAAAGCTTCAGGCTCTTATGTTTTAGCTATAGACAGAGGTATGTTTTCTAAAGAACAACTGAGTGAAGCAGATCAAATAGTTGAAATGCTAGATATAGAAATAATAAATCAGATTTTAAAAAGTCTATAAACAGGGGATATTTTTAAAATAAATTACAAAACTTTCTTAGGCGCATAATGTGACTAAGAAATATTTAGTATTAATACAGGAATTTTTCTTTCCGTTCTTCTTTGATAAGCAGAGTAGCCACCGTTATTCATATAATCCATTTTGTTCCACCACTCATTTTTTTCATCTTCAAATATTTCTCTAGATACTGCTTTAAATTTTTCTCTTCCAATTTGGACTTCACACTCAGGATATTTTTTTAAATTGTGATACCAGCCTGGATTAGTATCACTCCCACCTTTTGAGGCTACAATGCAAATTTCATTATCCTCTTTAAGAAAAACTAAAACATTTTTTCTTTCCAGATTTGTTTTTGCCCCAGTTGTATGAAGTATTAAACAAGGACGGTTATTTAAAAATTTACCGATTCTTCCGTTTGAGTAAATATAAATATAGTTATGAAAGAAAAGAAATAAAAATAATAAATATCTTTTCATATATTCAATTCTATTCTTTTTTTCCAAGAACTATAACTTGATGGATAAAAATTAATAGGCTTTACTAATCTAACAGATGGGAATTCGGAAGTTGGAATATTTACTCGAGTTATTTTTTTGTATTTTGGGACTGCTGCAAATGTGCATGCAAAATTTTTATTTTTAAGATATTCAATTGGATTATCTAAGTACACTTGTGTACTTCTTTTATTTGATAATTCTCTTAAACAATCTAATAAAAATATAATTCTTTTAGTTGAAAGTTGTAAATAATTTAATAAAGGTTTGTCAAAAATAAAAACAGCTGGAAGATTTGAATAATAATTCAATGCAGGATCATTGTCTCCTAGTGACTCAGCAGTCATCCAAACAAATTCAGGCTTTGAATCAATATTATTTTTTATACTTTCAGGTCCAAAATTAGTTTCAAGATTCAAATCAACATCTATTGTTTTTTTAGTTATGTTGATTTCTTCAGGCCAATTTTGTATAGGACAACTATATTTGACTTCACAGTTGTCACAAAAACTTTTCGCTCTTTTGTCTACTTGGAATTTTGAAAAGCCATACACTTTTCCAGTTTGAGATCCCATAACCCAATGCCAACCTAATCTGTTTGCAAATCTTGATCCATCAACTAGATGTTTAAACATGTAATCTTCATAATTTCTCCAGTTATCTCCAGTTCGCAATGAAAAATGTGATGCAAACCACATTCTTGTTTGATTAACCATGTATCCAGTACTTTCAAGCTCTGTTTTAATCGAATTAATACAATTCATGTTTTGATAGTTTTTTTCAATATTTTTATTTGATTTGATTGCATAATTTAAAAAATCATTTGAATTTTTACCTACAATTGCGTATAAATGCCTCGAAAATTCTTGCCATAACAGTTCATCTCTGAATTTTGTTTTATCTTGGTATTCAAATTTTTCTACAAAATTCCATACTTCAGGTAACGAAATTAAACCATGTCGTATATAAGCAGATAAATAAGACGAACCTCTTTTTTCAATTGGAAATACATTATTTCTTGTTTTTGCATAATTTTTAATATCTAGTGTGTTTAGAGCATAATCTGCATTGGATTGACCCCCTTTTATTGAAGGTTCTGTATATTTATCACAGCATAAATCATTAAAATATTTGTTAATTATTTCTTCGTTGGATAAGTCTAAATTAATTAAGGACATTAAGTTGTTTAGTACTTATCTTGTCCAATTCGGATATTTTTGACAACATTTACGTCATCTTGTGCTTCAATCTCGAAATTTATTCTCTGGCCCTGTCTTAATGTTATAAAAATAGATCCTTTAAGTGAACCTGGAATAATAAAAACTTCTGATTTGTCGGTATCTAATAAAATAATCCCGTTTCCAGTATTTGGGTCATACGATTTAACAACACCTTGTGCCATTAAACTTTTTCGCCTCTTTGTCTAATTTCCTTAACAACTGACTCTATTCCACGCTTATCAATAATTTTGTTTCCTCTTGTACTAACTTTAAGTTTTACCCATCTATTTTCGCTAGCAAGCCAATATTTTTTTGTTTGAATATTTGGTTTGAACCATCGGGGATTTCGTTTATGAGAAAAGGTAACGTTCTTCCCAGAGCGTGGTTCTCTTCCTGTAACTTGACATCTATTTGCCATAATATTTCCTCCAAAATACAATTCTAACTATAACTAATTTATTAATTTGTAGGTACTTTCATTTTAAAACTTTTTAGGTAATGTTTGATTGTGGTTGAAAGAAGCTTTAAATATTTAGATGAAATAGAACTTAGTTTTGTTAGGGGAATAGGCGAAAAAAAGTTTGCAAGTTTAAAAAAAAGTAAATTAAAAACTGTTGCTGATTTAATTCGCTATTTTCCAAGAACACATATTGATAGATCAAAGGTTAAGTTAATATCTGAAATCGATAAAAATGAGGAAAATAATGAAGTTACTATCTTTGGAACTATTGATAAAGTTTCCGTTTTTACTACTAAGACAAGATTGAGAATTGCAACACTTAGTATTTCTGATGAATCAGGAAGTTTAAAAGCCAAATGGTTTGGTCCTCAATATATAGAGTCTAGATTTAAAGAAGGTGAAGTAGTTGCTGTATCAGGAAAGCCTGAAGTTAAAAAAACTGGAAGTGTTGATTTTAAAAATCCAGCTATTGAAAAATTTACTGATATTGAAGAATTAAATGAGACGGGTTCTTTTATTCCTATTTACAAAAAAGTAGAGGGCATGACAAGTGCAAGCATTAGAAAAGGGTTAAAGGAAATTATCGCTATATTAGAGTCGACAAAAGATGATTTTACACCTGGATTATTTGATGTCTTACCTTCTGAAATTATAAAAGAACATTCTCTTGAAAATAGATTACAAAGTGTAAAAAAGATTCATTTTCCAAAAAACGAAGTTGAATATAAAAATGCAAGACGGAGATTAGTTTTAGATGAGTTTATTTATTTAAGGTCAATATTTGAAAATCTAAAGTCAAAATATAAAAATGAAAATAAAGGATTAGTTTACACATTTTCTAATTCAGACATAGATCAATTTATAGACGAACTCCCATTTCAGTTAACACGATCGCAATTAAAAGCTGTAAATGAAATTTTAGAGGATTTTAGAAAAAATTATCCTATGAAAAGACTGCTGCAAGGCGATGTTGGTTCAGGAAAAACAGTCGTGGCTACTATAGCATCTTATGCTGCAATTAAATCAGGCTATCAAGTTGCATTAATGGCTCCAACAGAGGTTTTAGCTGAGCAACACTTTGCTTCAATTAATCAATTTATGAATAAAGATCAATGTGACATATACCTACTTACTTCATCAATTAAAGATAGAGAAAACATTTTAGACAACTTAAATAATGGTAAACCAGCGCTTTATATTGGTACTCACGCACTAATTCAGGAAAGTATTAAATTTTCAAATCTTGGATTTGCTATTATTGATGAACAACAGAGATTTGGTGTAGAGCAAAGAAAAAAGTTAATAAATGAAACTGGAGATATTCCTGACCAGTTAGTTATGACTGCTACACCAATTCCAAGAACTACAGCATTGTCAATTTATGGAGATTTAGAAATTTCTTCGATTAATGAATTACCACCTGGGAGAAAAGACATCACTTCACATCTAATAGAAGGATCAAAAAAAGATAACGAAACTATTTATGATATTTGTGAGTTTCATCTCCAAAAAAAATCACAAATATTTGTAGTCTGCCCATTTATTGAAGAAAGTGAATTGGTGGATATTCAAGCTGCTGAAAATGTTTTCATTGAGTATAAAGAAAAGTTTAAAGATTACAATGTTTCAATTCTTCATGGAAAGATGTCTTTTGATGAAAAAGACCAAATAATGCAAGATATGAAGAATGGTAAAGTAGATATCCTAGTTTCTACAGTCGTTATTGAAGTTGGAATAGATATACCAAATGCAACATTAATGATTATTGAAAGTGCTGAAAGATTTGGATTAAACCAACTACACCAATTAAGAGGTAGAGTTGGGAGAAGTGACAAACAATCAGAATGTATTTTTCACGTTTCTAAGAAAAAAACATTAAATACTATCAGTGAAGATGGAAAGAGAAGATTAGAAGCGATTGTAAATATAAAAGATGGCTTTAAATTATCAGAAATTGATTTAGAGATTAGAGGTGAAGGTAAAGTTACTGGCACAAGCCAATCTGGGCAATCTGATTTAAAGATAGCCGATTTGAGATTCGACTATGAACTGCTTTTAGAATCAAAAAATATATTTGAAAAAATTGAATCTGAAGATATTAAAAAACTACTGTTTGAGGAAGCACAAATTTTATTTCCAAATTATTTTAAAGCAAGTGGAACTACATGAGAGTTCTTGCTGGAAGATATAAGTCAAAATTAATTCGAACAATTAATGATCCATTAACCAGACCTATGATGAGCAAAGTAAGGGAATCAATATTTAATTCTCTACAATTCAACATTGAAAATAAAGATATTTTAGATCTTTATGCCGGTTCAGGAAGTTTAGGAATTGAATCTTTGAGTAGAGGTGCGAATTTTGTAACTTTTATTGAAAATTCAGATGATTGTATAACTATTTTGAAGCAAAATTTAAAAGAATTTGAAAATAATTATAAAATCACTAAATCTAGTGTAGATAAGTTTCTACAAACATCCTTGAGTACATACGATATTGTTTTTTATGACCCTCCTTTCAAAATAGAAACGGATATTGTTAAAAACGAGGTCATGAAAATTTATAATATATTAAACACTGATGGATTTGTTGTAATACACCGCCATACAGCATCGAAAGAACTTGATACTTTAAAAAATTATAAAATTCATAAAGAAAAAAACTATGGTCAAAGTAATATTCTTATATTGAGGAAATTATGAAAATTTTAATTCCAGGCTCTTTTGATCCACCAACAAATGGCCATATAGATGTAATAAAAAGATGTTCCAAAATCTTTACTGAAATCCTTGTTGGGGTTGTAGTTAATCCTTCAAAAGAATCATTATTTTCACGTGAAGAGCGATCATCAATGCTTGAGGAAATATTTAAAGACTACAAAAATATAAAAGTTATGAGTTTTGAAGGTCTTTTGGTTGACTTTGCCTCAAAAAACTCTGTAGATGCAATTGTTAAAGGATTAAGAGCGATGACAGATTTTGATTACGAGTTTCAAATGGCTCAGGCAAATTCAACACTAGCTGGATTTGAAACCATATTCATTCCTTCTTCACCAGAATTTGGTTATTTATCTAGTTCAATGGTTAAAGAAATTCATTCTTTTGGCGGGGATGTTTCTTCTCTAGTTCCATCAGAAGTTTTAAAAAGGCTAAACAATGAATAATTCTGAAACAAACTTTGAAGATGTTTTAAAAGGTGAAAGTAAAATCGAAATAGTAGACAAATTAGAAAATTTAAGAAATCAATTAAACTCAAATACTCTTAAGGGGAGAATTAATAAAAAAGATATATTAAAGAGTATTGATGAAATAATTGACTCTATGCCAGTTGAGATGCGCACTGCAAGATGGATTGTAAGAGAACAAGAAAGTTTTATCAATCAAGCCAAAATTGAATCAAAAGCTCTTTTAGATGATGCCAAAGCAGAATCTGAAAAATTGATTGCAAATTCATATGTTATTCAGGAAGCTGTAATTGAAGCAAATGCAATAATAAAACAAGCTGAAGTTGAGATGCAAACATATAGAACAAATATAGAAGATACAATTGATCAGAGAATTGATGACATTCAAAATAAAATTGATCAACTTTCTAATTTTTTAGAAAATGAAAAAAATAAACTACGTGAGCCTAGAAACATAGAAAACCCAGAAAATTAATGAAGCTCAATTCAAAGATAAAAACCATTGATATAGTTAATTCTCCTGTTCCTTTAGTTGTTAATCTTTCAGGGAAATTTGAAATTTCTTATGCAAATCATTTCACAGAAGATCAAGATTTAGTGAATTTAATTTCGGAACTTTATATTGATGATTCAATATTAAATATTGATATCAATTTAGAACTTTCTTATAAATCAGAATGCGCAAGATGTCTCTCTAAAAAGGCAAATAAGATGAAAAATTCAAGATTATTTAAGCTAAATATCGATGTAGAAAATGATTATGAAATTAATTTTGATGGAGAATATGTAGATATAGAGCCATTTATTTCAGAAATAATAATCGATAATTTAGATAGACTTTATATATGCAGTAATAAATGTAAAGGTTTATGCGGTATTTGCGGTAACAATATGAATAAAATTAAGTGTAATTGTGAAGAAAAAAACTTAAAAGAAAGTCCATTTTCTTCCCTAAGTCAGCTAGATTTGTAGTTTGAAAGGAATATAGCAATGGCAGTACCAAAGAAGAAGATGTCTAAATCAAGAACTAGACGCAGAAAAGCTACGCATAAAATATCTAAACCTCATTTTGTAGTAGATCCTGAAACAGGTGTAGCAAAACAATCTCATAGAGTAAATCCTGCTGATGGTACTTATAACGGTCGTCAAGTAAAAGAACCTGAAGTAAGTTAAGTTTGCTATGAATACTATTGCTGTTGATGCAATGGGTGGAGACTCTGCTCCAATCGATATCGTTAAAGGAGCTATTAAAGCGAAAGATCAGGGTGTCGATGTTGTTTTATGTGGTGATAAAAATTTAATTAATCCATATTTAGAAAATCATGAAATACCTGTTTTTGATTTTCCCCAAGTTATTTCTATGGATGAAGATCCATTAAAAGCTATAAGAAATAAAAAGAATGCATCAATAGTTGGATGCATGCAATTACTTAAAGACAAAAAAGTACAGGCTGTATTTTCTGCAGGTTCTACAGGCGCAACATTAATAAGTGCAATTTCAATTCTTGGAAAACATAAGGGAGTTATTAGGCCTGTCATAGCTTCTGTGTTGCCTTCGTTAAGTGGTAATACAATTCTTCTTGATTCAGGAGCTAGTTTAGATGTAAAGCCAAAAGTTCTTTTTCAATATGGAATAATGGGAGCAAAATTAGCTGAAGTAATAATGGATATCGACAATCCTAAAGTAGGTCTTCTAAATAACGGAGAAGAGGAAACTAAAGGTCGAGATGTAGAAAAAGCAGCATATAAATTATTAAAGAATAGTAATTTAAACTTTGTTGGAAATATAGAAGGAAGAGATTTTTCAACAAAAAAAGCTGATGTGTTTGTTACTGACGGATTTACTGGAAATGTAGTATTAAAAACATTAGAAGGCACTGCAAAGTTACAGCAAAATCTAATTTCTTCAGCACTGTTAGATAATTTATTTAAACCTTTGTTAATTCCCGTAAAAAAAGCTTTGCAACCTGTTAAAGATCAGCTTAATCCAGATAAATCTGGTGCTTCATACTTATTAGGTGTAAACGGAGTAGTCACAATAGGTCATGGTTCTTCTAATTCTGAAGCAGTCAAAAATGGAATTATATATACAGAAACTGCTGTAAAAAAAGATTTAATCAGTAAGTTTTCCTCCGCATTAAGTGAATTATGAAAAGCATAGAAGATTTCGAGAAAACAATAGGGTATAGCTTTAAAGACAAAAAACTTTTAAAAATTGCTTTGACTCATAAATCTTATTTAGACGAAAACCCAGATCTAATATCAAATCAGCGCTATGAGTTCTTTGGAGATGCTATTTTGGATTTTGATTTAACTGAATACCTTTTTAAACATTTTCCAGATTTAGATGAAGGAAGTCTTACAAAGATAAGATCAAGTGCTGTTAATCAGACGAATTTAGTGAAATTAGGTAATGAAATAAATATTGGATCCTTTATGTTTTTAAGTAAAGCAGAGGATTCTACCGGAGGTAGGAACAAATCATCCATAATTGAAGATGCAGTAGAAGCTTTAATTGCAGCATTATATTTTGACGGGGGATTAACCGCAGTAAATGGCTTTGTTTCTAAATACATATATCCGAGCATAAAAGAGCTTTCTGAAAATCCTGGACAGAAAGATTATAAAACAAGACTTCAAGAGTATTATGCGAAAGTTGGGAAAAAAGTAAATTATATGGATTCATCTACTGGTCCAGATCATGATAAAAAATTTCAAACACAAGTTTTTTTGGATAAAGAAATTATCGGAGTTGGAGAAGGCAAGTCAAAGAAAAGTTCACAACAAGAAGCTGCGAAACAAGCATTAGAAAAAATAAATGCCTGAACTGCCTGAAGTAGAATCAATTAAACGTTCTTTATCTTCAAATATTGTTGGTCAGAAACTAGAGAATTATAAAATCTATGATCATAGAACAAATAGATATAATACTAGAAAACCAACAATTAAAGAATCTTTATCAGGAATATCAAGAAAAGGTAAACTTTTAATTTTTGATTTTGAGCATTATTCGATCATTTTTCATTTAGGAATGAGCGGAAGAATCCAAGTAAACGATAAAAAAAATAAACATACAAGAGCCCGTTTTTATTTTGACAAAGATACAGTAAATTTTGATGATATTAGAAGATTTGGATTTATAAATATCATAAAAGCGGAATTAAAAATTGATTATTTGAATAAAATTGGTCCAGATGTGTTGGAGATTAGTACAAAACAATCAAGAATAATTATTGATAAAAGTAAGAAATCAAAATCATTGATAAAAGATTTTATACTTAACCAAAAATACATGAGTGGAATAGGCAACATTTATGCAAACGAAATATTGTTTGCCTCAAGAATTCACCCTGAAACAAAAGTAAATACTTTAAGTAGCAATAATTGGAAAGATTTTTTTAATAACACCAAAAAAATTATGCGGTTAGCAATTAAAAACAATGGAACAACTTTAAGTGATATGACTTATTTTTTGCCTTATGGTGAATTTGGTTCAAATCAGAATTTTTTAAAAATATATAGCAAAACAAATTGTTTTAATTGTGAACATATAATTGATAAAATATACATTAACCAAAGAGCTACATATTTTTGTAGGAAATGTCAAAAATTAAAAAATTAAAAGTTCAACTAAATAGAGACGGTTCTCTTGAATCGACTCACTTTGTTAATGTATATAAAAATGATCAAAAAGAATATGATTATTTTTTTCCAAGATCAGCTGTTAAACCTTTTCAACTTATCCCTCTTCTTTATGAAGCCCAAAATCAAAATATTTTATTAACAAGTGAAGAAATAGCTATATTTTCATCTTCTCATTCTGGTCAAGAATTTCATACAGAATTAATTAAAACAATTGCAAAAAAATATGATTTAGATCTTGAAAGATTAGTTTGTGGAAAACAAAGACCTTTTCATGAACCTACCGCTGATAAATTACTTCAAAATAATAAAGAATATACAAAATTACACCATAACTGCTCAGGAAAGCACCTTGCTATGCTTTTATTTTCAAAAATTCTTAACGAGGATAACAAAATTTATCATACCTTTAAAAGTAAAACACAATCGATAGTTAAAGAGTTCTTTCAATTTATTTTCACTGATAATGATATTGGTTTTGGCACAGACGGATGTGGTCTTCCAGCAATACATTTACGAACTGATAGTTTTTTAAAAGCGGTTAATAAGATAAAAACTACAAAATACTCTAATAATTGGTCTGAAATGTTTAATTCTTACCATACTAACCCATTACTTATTGGTGGTGAAAATCGAACAGATACAAATATCATTCTCAATTCAAGCAAAACAGTTTTAGCTAAATCTGGTGCAGAAGGTGTTCTATTTGTTACAAATAACGATGAATCATATTTGTTTAAATGTATTGATGGAAGTAAAAGGGGAGTAGATTTAGCTGCAACTAAATACTTAAACGAAATAGCAATGGTTAATGAAAAACCCTTTCAATATTTAAGCAATCTTTATAGTTTAAATACTCAAAACACTAAGGCAGTCACGATAACTGTTTCTTAAATTTTTTCAATTTAAAGCAAATTATTCTATTTTTTACTATTATTAAGTTAACAACAGGGTAAATAATGTATTTAAAATCTTTAGATATTAATGGCTTTAAGTCATTCTATGAAAAAACTTCTGTTGACTTTTCAAATAAAGTCAATGTAATAGTTGGACCGAATGGTTCTGGTAAATCCAACGTCGTTGATGCAATTTCTTGGGTACTAGGTACTCAAAGTCCAGCAACCTTAAGAACTAATAAGATGGAAGATGTTATATTTGCTGGTACTGAAAAGTTGTCTCAAAAAGGTTTTGCAGAAGTTTACTTGAATTTTGAAGTGGATGAAAAATTATTCAATGGAAATTCTGAAATATCTATTGGGAGAAAATTATTTAGGGATGGTACATCAGAATATTTTATGAACGGATTAAATTGCCGTTTGTTAGATATTCAAGAATTTTTAAATGATGTTGGGATTGGAAAGCAGCAACATATCATTATTTCCCAGGGGCAAATAGCTGAAATTTTGAATTCTAAACCTGAAGATCACAGAACAACCATTGAAGAGGCAGCTGGAATTCTTCCACTTAGAGTTAAGAAAGAAAAATCATTAAAAAGAATTGAATCTGGCGAGAAAGAAATTAAGAGAGCAAAAGACGTTCTTCGTGAGATTAAAAAACAACTTAAACCTCTGCAAGATCAAGCAGAAAAAGCAAAAATACATGAAGAGAGTACAAAGCTCCTAAAGAGTAAAGTTATTGAACTGAATGTCATGATGTTTAGAAAATTTGATGATAAATATAAAAGTTTTGTAATTGAAGAAAATTCCTTAGAACAAAACTTAGAAGATATTAATAAAAAATTAAACACATTAAAAGATCAAAAAGGTCAGATAAATAATGAACTTGGTGATGGATACTCAATAGGTTCAACATTTAAAGATTACTCTGGAAAATTTTTAAATCTATCTGAGCAACTTAGGTCTTTAGCTCAAGTTGCATATGAGAGAAAAGATAATTTAGAACGTGAAGAAATTAAAACTTCCGAAGAGCTAAATAAAACTATTAATAAAATAAATGAAAATAATAATCAAATATCAATGCTCACCTCTCAGTTGATGGATAAAAAGCAAAGCCTAACTAATTTAGAAAATCAAAGTGTAGACATTAAGTATCAAATTGAAGAGATTATTAAAAAACTATCTGCTTCTACAGAGGTAAATGAAGCAGTTTTAGAAAGTGAAATCAAACAAATTAGACAATCAATTGATATTACAAATAAAGATTTACAACTTTTTGAAAAGGAATTTTCAAAGTGGGAAGAAGATCTACAAATTTCAGAATCTTTGTTAAATGATTTAAACATAA
>CACJPC010000010.1 GCA_902595195.1 uncultured Candidatus Actinomarina sp.
GGTGACAACGTTGCTATCTCTGTTGAGCTTATATCCCCAATTGCTATGGAAGAGGGTGTAAAATTCGCAATTAGAGAAGGCGGAAGAACAGTTGGAGCTGGACAAGTGACAAAGGTTATTGAGTAATAAAAACTAACCGGGAGTAGAATTCATACTCCCGGTTTTTTTTGAGGAAAAAATGGCAAAAGAACAGCAAATTAGAATAAAGCTAAAAGCATATGACAATTATGTCGTAGACGAGTCTGCACGTAAAATTGCTGAAACTGTCATAAAAACTCAGGCCAAGGTAAAAGGTCCAATTCCTCTACCTACAAAAATTCATAGATATTGTGTCATCAGATCACCTCATGTTGATAAAAAATCAAGAGAACACTTTGAAATGAGAATTCATAAACGTTTGATTGATATCGTAGAACCAACACCAAAAACTGTAGATTCATTAATGAGACTTGATTTACCTGCTGGTGTAGAGGTAGAAATTAAATTATGAAAACTTTAATTGCAAAAAAAATTGGAATGACTCAAATTTATGATGAAAATTCAAAATCCCTTGGTGTTACGGTCTTGGATGTGTCAGACTGTAGAGTTGTCCAAGTTAAAAATAATGAAAAAGACGGATATAGTGCAGTTCAACTAACTATTGGTAAAAAGAAAAATCTTTCAAAACCTCTTGAGAGTCACTACAAAAAATATGATGTTGAACCAGGAGAAGTTTTACATGAAGTTAAGGTTGATGAAGACTCTGAATTAAATCCAGGAACAAAGATCAATGTTAAAGATTTTTTTGAGATAGGCCAGAAAGTAGACATTACTGGAATATCGAAAGGTAAAGGTTTTGCTGGTGTTATGAAAAGACATAACTTTTCTGGACAAAAAGCTAGTCACGGTGTGCATAAAGTTCATAGAGCTGGTGGTTCGATTGGAAATGCATCTTTTCCTGGACATGTTTTTAAAGGACAAAAAATGGCAGGTCGTATGGGAAATCAAAAAACCACTATTCAATCTGTGACAATCGTAGGTTTGAATGAAGAAAAAAATTATTTATTAGTTAATGGTTCTGTCCCTGGTAATAAAGGAAATATCGTGCAAGTACAAACTGCAGTGAAGGTTAACCAATGACTGTAAAGCTGGACACTATAAATATATCTGATAATAAAGTTTCAAAAAAACAATATGCTTTTAACAAGTTAGACGACATAAATCTTGGATTGCTTCATCAAGTCGTAAAAGGCAGCAGAACTAATTTTAGGAATAATACTGCAAGTGTTAAAACACGTGCACAGGTATCTGGAACAGGTGCAAAACCTTGGGCACAAAAGGGAACAGGTAGGGCTAGACAAGGTTCTCTGAGATCCCCACAATTCGCTGGGGGTGGTGTTGCACATGGACCTGGTACAAGAGTTTATCAAGACAGAACTCCAAAAAAAATGAAAAAGAAAGCTCTGAATATGGCAATATCACAAAGAATTGAAGAGAGTTCGGTTTTTGTAATTAATGGATCAGATTTTTCTACACCATCTACCAAACAAGCAGTTGCTTCTCTAAATGAGTTAAATATAGAAAGAAATTTTACATTTATTTACAGTGATAACGATGAAAATTTATACAAATCCTTTAATAATATTCCAAAATCAAGACTGGTATCTGTAAAAAAACTAGCTGCTATCGACATCATTTCGACAGATGATACAATTTTTTCTGTCGATGCAATCTCAGAATTCTTAGGAGAAGAATAATGAAATATTTAGAAGATGTTTTAATCGCTCCAGTTATATCAGAAAAATCATATGATAGAATTTCTGATTCAAATTCTTACTCCTTTTTTGTTCACCCAAAAACAGACAAACCACAAATTAAAAAGGCAGTTGAAGAAATGTTTGGTGTAAAAGTTTTAAGAGTCAACACAATGTATCGAAAAGGAAAGAAAAAAAGATTTGGATATGTAATTGGCCAACAAAGTACAAGAAAAATAGCAATAGTTACTCTCGCAGAAGGCGATACTATTGAGGCTTTTGGAGTTTAAAAATGGGTTCAAAGAAAATTAGACCAGTTACTCCCGGAATGCGTGGTCAGGTTGCTACAGATTTTAAAGATATTACAAAAAAGAAACCTGAAAAATCACTTTTAGAGTCAAAAAAATCATCTGGTGGTCGAAATAACAAAGGAAGAATTACTTCAAGGCACAGAGGTGGAGGACACAAACAAAAATATAGAGTAATAGATTTCAAAAGAATTAAAGATGGCATCCCTGCACGAGTTGCTGGAATTGAATATGATCCAAATAGAAATGCAAGAATTGCCCTTCTGCACTATGTTGATGGAGAAAAGTCATATATTATTGCACCAGATGGGATATCCGTTGACTCTAGAGTAGAGTCAGGACCAAAAGCAGATATTAAAGATGGCAATTGTTTACCATTAAGAAATATACCCGCAGGTACTTTTGTACATGCCGTTGAATTAAGACCTGGTGGTGGAGCAAAGATGGCAAGATCAGCAGGATCATCTGTTCAGCTTATGAGTAAAGAGGGTGATTCAGCATTGCTTCGCTTACCATCTGGAGAAATGAGAACAGTTCCAATGGATTGTAGAGCAACTGTAGGGATTGTTGGAAATGCTGAAGCAGAACTTACAAAATTAGGTAAAGCAGGTAGAAGTAGATGGAAAGGGGTTAGGCCACAGACAAGAGGTGTTGCCATGAACCCTGTCGACCATCCTTTAGGTGGAGGAGAAGGAAAATCCTCTGGTGGTAGAGTGCCTGTTAGCCCATGGGGTAAACCAGAAAAGAAGACTAGGAAAAAGAAAAAGTACAGCAATAAATCAATTGTTAGAAGAAGATCACAAAAAGGTAGAAATTAACATGGCTAGAAGTTTAAGAAAAGGACCATTTGTAGATGAACATCTGCTTAAAAAAGTAGAAGATGCTCAAAATACTGGCAATAAATCTGTTATTAAAACTTGGAGCAGAAGATCAACAGTAGTTCCTGAAATGGTTGGACTTACTATTGCAGTTCATAATGGGAGACAGCATCTACCTGTATTTATAACTGAAGCGATGGTAGGTCACAAACTTGGAGAATTTTCACCAACAAGAACTTTCAAAGGACATCCGGGACAAAACTAATGGAAAACACAACAGTTAAAGCACAAGGAAAATATATAAGACAATCACCTTATAAAATGAGGTTAGTTCTTAATTTAATTAGGGGTCTTGATGTTCAAGAAGCTTTAAATGTTTTAACATTTACTAAAAGAAGAGCAGCTGTTGAAATTAAACAAGTATTAGAAAGCGCTATATCTAATGCTGAAGCAAACTATAATCTAAATGCTTCTGATTTATATATATCAAAAGCTATTGCTGATGAAGGTCCTACATTGAAAAGATTTAGACCAAGAGCAAGAGGAAGAGCAGGAAGAATTAATAAGAGGACATCTCATTTATTGATTGAACTAGAAAGTGTGAGTGAATAATGGGTCAAAAAACTCATCCATATGCATTTAGAATTGGAATCGTTAACGATTGGAAGTCACGTTGGTTTAATGGTAAAGACTACAAGGATTTAGTAAATCAAGATTATCAAATAAGAAAGTTGCTTTCAAAAGAACTACCAAAAGCTGCAGTGTCAAGAATTGAAATTGAAAGAAGAGATAAGGGAGGAACCCTTACAGTTGACATTCACACTGCAAGACCAGGTGTCGTAATAGGTAGAAAAGGTGTTGAAGCTGATCGTCTTAGAAAAGGTATTGAGAAGCTTTCAAAACAACCTGTTAAATTAAACATTATTGAAATCAGAGAAGCTGAGCTAGACGCACAATTGTTAGCAAGAGGTATAGCAGATCAGTTAGAAAACAGAGTTGCATTTCGTAGAGCAATGAAAAGAGCTGTTTCTGCAGCGCTTAAAGCAGGCGCTGAAGGAGTCAGAGTTGAGTGTTCAGGTAGACTTGGTGGTGCTGAAATGGGGCGTAGAGAATGGTATAGAGAAGGAAGAGTACCATTACATACCCTAAGAGCCGATATAGATTTTGGAAGAGCAGCCGCGCATACTACAGTAGGAGCAATTGGGGTAAAAGTTTGGGTTTACAAAGGTGATGTTGTCGGCTCAAACAAGTTAAGACAAGAAAAAATTTCCGCTGAAGCCAATTTAGCTAGTGGTGGCCCAGCAGCTGGAAGAGTAAAATCAGTTAAATCAAGAGCTGAAGCTGCAGTGGGAGAGAAAAAAGAATCGAAGATTCTAGAAGCTGGCGGTGGTAAAAAATCTGGAGAAGATAAGACCTCAAATATAGTTGAAGCTGGAGGCGGTAAAAAAATTACAAAAGAAACTGCTCAAGCTGAATTTGAAGAAGAAAAATCTATCTTAGAAGAAGAGTAAATTATGTTGATGCCTAAAAAGACAAAATACAGAAAATCTCATAGAGGAAGAAGAAAAGGAAACTCTAAAGGTGGGAACACTGTAAATTTTGGTGACTATGGAATTCAAGCAGTTGAAACTTCATATGTCACAGGAAGACAAATAGAAGCTGCAAGAATTACAATAACTAGAACCATGAAACGTGGTGGAAAAGTATGGATCAACATTTTTCCTCATAAACCTGTAACTCAAAAACCTGCTGAGGTAAGGATGGGCTCTGGTAAAGGAAACGTCGAATATTATGTAGCTGTAGTAAAACCTGGCCGCATAATTTTTGAGATTTCTGGAGTTCCAGAAGATGTTGCAAGAGAAGCTATGAGAAAAGCTGGTCATAAATTACCAATGAAAACTAAATTTGTAAAAAGGGATAACTTATGAGCGTGAATGATTTAAGAGAGCTTTCTGTCACTGAATTGAAAAATAAGATAGTTGATCTCAAAAAAGAACTTATGGATTCAAGGTTTGCTCTAGCTACAAGCCAATTAGAAGACACCTCTGTATTTAAAAAAATTAGAAAAGAGATCGCTCAAGCAAATACTGTTTTGACTGAAAAGCTTAGTGTTGAAAATGTTGAGGAAGGTGAGTAATGGTAGAAGAATCAAGATCTTTTAGAAAAACTAGAACCGGAATTGTCACTTCTGATTCAAGAGAAAAAACAGTTACTGTTTCAATTGAAATTCAATTCCCACATCCAAAATATAAAAAAATTGTAAAAAAGACTAGAAAATTACATGCACATGATGAAAATTTCGACGCAAAAATTGGTGATACAGTAAAAATTATGGAAACTAAGCCATATTCAAAAACAAAGCGTTGGAGAATTACTGAAATTGTAGAAAGAGCAAGATGATACAGAAAGAGTCAAGACTAAAAGTTGCTGATAATTCAGGTGCAAAAGAAGTACTTTGTATAAAGGTTAAAGGTAGTTCCAGAATTAGATATGCAGGCTTAGGTGATGTTTTTGTAGCCACTGTAAAAGACGCTATTCCTGGAGGTCAAATTAAAAAAGGAGATATTGTCAACGCGGTAGTTGTCCGAACAAAAAAAGAAACTAGAAGAAAAGATGGTACATATATTAGATTTGACGAAAACGCCTGTGTCATTATTAACGAGCAAGATCAACCTAGGGGTACAAGAATTTTTGGTCCAGTTGGTCGTGAACTTAGAGAAAAAAGATTTATGAGAATAGTTTCATTAGCGCCGGAGGTTTTGTAATGAAAATTCAAAAAGGAGACTTAGTTAAAGTCATATCTGGTAAAGATTCAGGAAAACAAGGAAAAGTCTTGCAAGCATTTCCAAAAAAAGGGACTGTTCTTGTTGAGGGTGTGAATATTACAAAGAAACATCAAAAACCACAAGGTCAAACAATGCAGGGCGGTGTAATCGACAAGAGTATGCCAATAGATGTCTCCAACGTTGCTTTAGTTGTCAAGAAAAAGTCAGGCAGAGTGAGTTATAAATTTGATAAAAATGGTAAGAAGTATCGAGTGCTAGCACAAACAGGTGATGAAGTATGATACCAAGATTAAAAGAGCAGTTTAATACTGAATTGAAAACTTCAGTTATGGAGCAACTTAGCCTTAATAATGTAAATGAGATACCAACACTTGATAAAATTATTATCAACATTGGTGATGGTAAAGCTGCTACAGATGGAAGAGCACTTGAGTCTATGATTGATGAGTTAACAGCTATATCAGGACAAAAACCAGTAATTAGGCGTGCAAAAAAATCAATTGCGGGATTTAAAATACGAGAAGGCATGCCAATTGGTGTAGCAGTAACCCTTCGTGGTGATCGTATGTGGGAATTTTATGACAGATTTGTTCAAGTAGTTGTTCCAAGAATCAGAGACTTTAGAGGTTTTAATAAAAAATCATTTGATGGAAACGGGAATTATACACTCGGACTTAACGAGCAATTAGTTTTTCCAGAAGTTGAATACGATAAAGTTCGTGATATAAGAGGTATGAATATTACTATTTGTACTTCTGCTAACGATAACAACCAAGGTTATGTATTATTACAATCGCTAGGATTTCCATTTAGGGAGAATTAATTATGGCAAAAACAAGCAAGATAGTTAAAAACAATCAAAGAAAAAGAACGATAGGTGTTTACTCCGATAGACGTCAAGAGCTTCTTAAAATTATAAAGGACCCCAATACTTCTTATGATGAAAAAAGAGAAGCCCAAAAAAAGATTGCTAAGATGCCAAGAGATGCTTCTCCAACAAGGCATAGAAATAGGTGTGAAGTTACAGGTAGGCCTCGAGGTAATCTGAGAAAGTTTGGTATGTCCAGAAATACGTTTAGAGATTTAGCCCTTAAAGGAGAACTACCCGGAATAAAGAAAGCGTCTTGGTAAAATGAATTCAGATCCAATTTCAGATTTTTTAACTCGAATCAGAAATGCTTCAATGGTCAACAAACCATCAGTTATCGTTCCTCATTCAAAATTCAAGTTGGAACTGTCTAAACTTTTAAAAAATGAGGGCTATATAAGTGATGTAAAAGTAATAGAAGAGTCCTCAAAAAAAGAAATTCAAATTGATTTAAAATACTCTGAAGAAGGTGCACCTGTGCTTGCTGGTTTGAACAGATTAAGTAAGCCTGGTAGAAGACTATATGTTGGATCCGAATCACTTCCAAGAAATAACGGTGGTTTAGGTACAGTAATTATCTCAACATCTCGAGGGTTGCTTCCTGATTCTGAAGCCAGAAAACGAAAACTCGGTGGAGAGCTTATTTGTGAGGTTTGGTCATGAGCAGAATAGGAAATAAGCCAGTTTTAATCCCTGAAAAAATAGAAATGAATTTAAATGGCAATTCAATTATTGTTAAAGGTCCCAAAGGAGAATTAACTACTGAAATTGTTGATGAGAGAATTAAATTTGAAATTAAAGAAAATGAATTATTATTCTCAAGAACTTCCGAAGCTCCAGAGGCTAGAAGCTTACATGGCTTGTACAGATCTTTAGTTGCTAACAATATTGAAGGAGTATTAGAAGGATATAGTAAAACACTTTTACTTCAAGGTGTTGGACACAGAGCCACTCTAAAGGGCAATGATATTGAAATTTTATGCGGCTTCTCTCATCCTGTACTGTTTAATCAAGTTGAGGGAATAAAATATGAAGTGCCTGATCAAAACACAATAATAGTTTCCGGAATTGACAAAGCGTTAGTAGGTCAAGTTGCTGCAAATATACGAGCAATTAAACCACCTGAACCATATAAAGGCAAAGGTATAAGATACAAAGATGAATATGTTAGAAGAAAAGCAGGTAAGGCTGCTGTAACAGCTGGAGCTTAATAACTATGAAAGTTAAAGATAAAAGAATACACAGAAAAATTAGAATAAGAAAAAAAATATCTGGTACATCCAAAGTACCTAGGCTTGCTGTTTTTAAAAGCAACAACAATATATATGTTCAAGCAATAGATGATCTTAATCAAGTAACTATTGCTTCCGCTAGCACATTGTCTAAAGAGGTAAAAACTAAAACACTATCCGTAGAGTCAGCAAAAGAAGTTGGTGAAGTGATGGGTGAAAAGTTAGCAGGATTAAAAATTAAATCCGCTGTTTTTGACAGAGGCGGCTATGTTTACCACGGAAGAATTAAATCTTTAGCTGATGGAATTAGAGAAAAAGGAATCAAATTTTAATGTCTGAATTAGAACTGCAAGAAAGTGTTATACATATTAACAGAGTTGCCAAGGTTGTTAAAGGTGGTAGGAATTTCGCATTTACAGCTCTAGTTGCTGTAGGTGATGGAAATGGAAATGCTGGGATTGGATATGGTAAAGGCTCTGAAGTCCCATTAGCTATTCAAAAAGCCATCGAAGATGCAAAAAAGAATATCTCAGAAATACCTATGGCAGGTTCAACAATAGTACACTCAATCGTTGGAAAACACGGCTCTTCAAGGGTTCTTTTAAAACCTGCTGCACCAGGTACAGGAGTTATTGCCGGAGGTGCTGCTCGTCAAGTTCTTGAAGTTGCTGGAGTAAAAGATATATTAGCAAAATCGCTCGGATCTCCAACTCATTTAAATGTGGCCAAAGCAACAATCAATGGCCTTCTCAATCAAAGAACGCCTGACAGTGTTGCTAGTTTACGGGGCAAGAAGTCTTCTGAGGTAGCTCCTCCAGGTTTAGTTGAGGCCTATGAGAAAACAAAAGCTGAAAAAAAAGTAAAGGTTCCTGATGAAAGTTAAAATAACCTTAAAGAGAAGCTTGATAGGCGAGAAACCCAAAGCAAGAGAAACTGCCAGAAGTTTAGGATTAAAAAAGATAAATTCTTTTACTGAAAGAGAAGTGAACCCTATGATTCAAGGTATGCTTAACAAAATTGAACACCTTGTTGAAATTGAGGAAATTTAATGAAAAAGTTACGTTTTCATCATTTAAAACCAACACCTGGATCTACAAAACAGAAATTAAGAAAAGGTCGAGGTGAAGCTGGAAAGCGAGGAAAGACCGCAGGTAGAGGAACTAAAGGTACAGGTGCTAGGAAAACCGTTCCTGCATATTTTGAAGGAGGTCAAATTCCTTTATATAGGAGGATTCCTAAATTAAGAGGTTTAAACAATCCACCTAAAATGTCTTATGTTGTTGTAAATGTAAGTGATCTCGAAGAAAAAGCTGCTGAAGGTGAAGTTAATCCTGATGTTCTTAGGGAACTTGGCTTAACTAGAAAAAAAGGTCTTGTTAAAGTTTTAGGTGATGGTGAAGTTACAAAAAAAATTGACCTTAAGATTCACGCGATTAGTGAAGTAGCTAAAAGTAAAATTGAAAGTGCTGGCGGGTCTGTCGAGATAATTAATGAGTAATTATGCAACTCTCAATATTTAGATATATATTTAAAATTCCAGACCTTAGAAAAAGAATATTTTTTACTCTTTTTATGTTTGCTGTTTACAGGCTCGGTGCAGCAGTGCCAGTACCAGGAGTAGATTTAGAGGCTGTTCAACGTCTAACTGACTCAGGATCACAAGCTGGAATTTATGGTTTATTAAATTTATTTTCCGGAGGTGCTTTAGAGACTTTTTCTGTTTTTGCTTTAGGAATTATGCCATACATTACAGCTAGTATCATTCTTCAGCTATTAACAGTTGTGATACCAAGATTACAAAAACTACAAGAAGAAGGAGAATCTGGTAGAAAAGTAATCACTCAATGGACAAGGTACATAACAGTAGTTTTAGCTCTATTGCAATCAACTGCCTTAACTTATTTATTTTCTAGAGGTAGTCTCACAGGTGGTATTTCACTTATTCCAAATTACACACCATCTAGAGTTGGATTGATAGTTTTAACAATGACTGCAGGTACTGCCTTTATTATGTGGATTGGTGAGTTGATTTCACAAAGAGGTGTTGGAAATGGAATGTCATTAATTATTTTTGCTAGCATTGTAAGCCAGCTTCCTGCACAATTTGGAGGTGCATATCAGGTAACTGCTGGACAAGGAAGAATTGGACAATTTACATTTTTAATGCTCATGTTCTTTTTAATGATTGTTGGAATAATCTATGTTGAGCAAGGTCAAAGAAGAATCCCTATACAATTTGCAAAAAGAGTAAGAGGCAGAAAAGTTATGGGTGGTCAAAGCACATATATCCCTCTTAAGGTCAACAGTGCTGGAGTTATCCCAGTTATTTTTGCGACAAGTATTTTGTTTTTTCCTGCATTAGTAGCTACTTCATTACCACAAGATAATTCTGTTACTGCAGCAATTAGAAATTGGATAGACGTTAACTTGGCAAATTCCCAAGGTACAACATGGTTTTATATTTTCTTTTTAGGGATATTGATAATATTTTTTACTTATTTTTATACAACTATACAATTTGATCCAGTACGTCAATCAGACATGATCCGAAGGCAAGGTGGCTTCGTTCCAGGAGTAAGGCCGGGTATATCAACAACAAATTATTTGTCACATATAATAAACAGAATTACCTTACCAGGCTCTATATTTTTAGCATCCGTCGCAGTATTGCCATCGATAGCTTCTGCGATTTGGGATATACCTTTAGGTTTTAGCGGAATTTCAATCTTAATAACTGTCGGTGTTGCTCTTGAAACTATGAAGCAAATTGAAAGTCAGTTAAGCATGAGAAATTATGAAGGATTCATTGATTGAGTGAATTAAATATATTTCTTGGACCGCCAGGTGCAGGAAAAGGAACTCAAGCTCTGAAAATTGCGTCTGAATTTGACCTAGCCCATATCTCAACGGGTGATATGTTGAGAGAACATGTAAGCAGTGGAACTGAACTAGGTAAAATAGCTAAAAGTCTTCTTGATGAAGGAAATTTAGTCCCTGACAAATTAGTTATAGAAATGCTTCTAGAGAGACTGAATAATGAAGACTGTAAGAATGGTGCAATCCTTGATGGCTTCCCCAGAACCTTACCCCAAGCTAAAAGCTTAGAGAGTTTAGATAAAGAATTTCCTGTTGCGAAAGTTTTTGTATTTGAAGTAAACGAAGATGAATTAATAAAAAGAATTTTATTAAGAGGGGAAATGACTGGCAGATCAGATGATACTGAAGATTCAATTAAGGTCAGGTTTGAAGTTTACAAAAAAGATACGCAGCCTTTAGTTGATTTTTATAATGAAAAAAACTTGGTAAATGTCATAGATGCTGTTGGGGAAGTAGAGGATATTTACATCTCAATTTCTAGACACTTTAAATAATGATTACATATAAAACACCAGAAGATTTTAAAAAGATGGAAGCTGCAGGAAAAGTTGTATCAAATATACACTATGAAATTTATGATAAAACAAAAGCAGGAATGACACTTATTGATTTAGATGATATTGCCAAAAATATAATTGAGAAGTCAAATGTAAAAGCTAGTTTTTTAGGATATCACGATTATCCAGCTCATATATGTGCTTCACCAAATGATGTAATTGTTCATGGAATACCCAATGATTATATTGTAAATGAAGGAGATATAATTTCTATTGATGTTGGCGTTATTTTTGAAGGATATCATGCTGATGCAGCTTTTAGTTTTGGTGTTGGTGAAATTACAGAAGAAGAAAAAAATCTATTATTAAAAACTAAACATGCACTTCATGAAGGTATAAAACTTGTAAAGGATGGTCAAAAACTCGGAACTATTGGTCATAAGATTGACAAAATAGCTAAGAAAAACAATTTTGGCAATGTTAGGAACTATGTTGGTCATGGAATAGGTCAAGAAATGCACGAAGAACCCCAAGTACCCCATTATGGTAAGAAGAATCAAGGTTTTGAATTAAAAACAGGCATGGCAATATGTATTGAGCCAATGTTTAATCTTGGTACAGAAGAGAATTTTATTGATGAAGATGGCTGGACAATTAGAACATTAGATGGAAAAAAGTCTGCACATTGGGAACATACTATAGGAATTACCGAGGAAGGAACACGTGTTTTTACTGAAAACTTATTTTAATTTTGTGTTTGTAATAGTTTCAAATCGCACTAATCTAGTAAATCGGTCACATAATCAAGGCTAATTTTGGTAGAAAAAGAAAAAAACATAATAAAAGTCCAAGGGACAGTTATGGAAACACTGCCAAATGCCTCTTTTAAGGTTCAGCTTGAAAGTGGAGCTGAAATATTAGCTCATGTGTCTGGAAAAATGAGAATGAGGTACATTAGAATCCTTCCGGGTGATGTTGTTGAAATGGAAGTTTCACCATATGATCCAACAAGAGGTAGGATTATTTGGAGACATAAATGAAAGTTAAAGCAAGTATTAAAAAGCGTGGTCCAAATGACCAAATTGTTAGAAGAAAAGGAAAGCTTTACGTAATTAATAAAAGAAATCCTAGACACAAACAAAGGCAAGGTTAATTTATAATGGCACGTATTTCAGGTATTGATATCCCAAGGGATAAGAGAGTTATAGCGTCTTTGAGATACATCCATGGAATCGGAGCCAAAAGAGCTGAAGATATTTGTGTTGATTTAAAAATTGACCCCAGCACAAGAGTAAGTAATTTAACAAACGATGAAGTTGCTCAAATTAGAAAATACATCGAAGCTAATTTTAGAGTTGAAGGAGATCTTAGACGAGATGTGTCCCAAAATATTCGTAGAAAAACAGAAATTGGAACATATCAAGGATTAAGGCACAGAATGGGATTACCAGTCAGAGGACAGAGAACTCACACTAATGCGAGAACACGAAAAGGCCCAAGATTTGCAATTGCCGGAAAAAAGAAAGCGACTAAATAATTATGGCAGATCAAAAAACTAAAAAGAAGAACAAGAAAAACGTTCCTTCAGGAGTAGCTCATATTAAAGCTAGTTTCAACAACACAATAATTAATATTTCTGACCCAGCCGGACAAACAATAGTTTGGACATCCGGTGGTTCAGTAGGATTTAAAGGTTCAAGAAAATCTACACCCTATGCTGCTCAAGTCGCTGCAGAAGAGGCAGTTCGAAGAGCTACAGAGCACGGTGTGCATAAGCTAGACATTATCATTAGCGGAACTGGTGCTGGTAGAGAAACAGCTGTTAGAACTCTACAAAATATGGGAATGGATGTAGGGACTATTAAAGATATAACACCAACACCTCACAATGGGTGCAGACCCAAGAAAAGAAGAAGGGGATAATGGCTAGATATACAGGACCTCGAGTTAGAGTGTCAAGAAGAATAGGCTTTAATGTATTTGAAAATAGGAAGGGCGACAAAGCACTTCAAGATAGACCATATCCTCCTGGAGAAAATGGAAGAAAGCGTGCAAGAGAAACTGATTACGGCACCCAATTAAAAGAAAAGCAAAAAGTTAGATATATGTATGGTGTCCTAGAAAAGCAATTTAGAAATTACTATAAGGAAGCTTCAAGAATGAATGGCATAACTGGTGAGAACCTTTTAATTTTACTTGAATCAAGACTTGATAATGTAATTTATAGAGCTGGTTTTGCATCAACTAGACCTCAAGCAAGACAGCTTGTATCGCACAGACATTTCAAATTAAATGGAAAATTCGTAGACGTTCCATCGCATCAAGTTAAAGCTGGAGATGTAATTGAGATAAAAGACTCAAGCCAAGATTTAATTGTTATTCAACACACCATTGATACTGGTCAAGACTACGTTATACCTTCTTGGTTGGATGTCGATAGCAAAAAGAAAATTGTAAAGATTGCTGCATCTCCTACAAGGAATGATGCAAGTTCACAAATTGAAGAACAATTAATAGTAGAGCTTTATTCAAAATAAAATTTGAGAGGAGAAAATAATATGTTGATGCTACAAAGACCTGAAATTACTCAAGAAGACCTTGGTAATAACAGAACAAAATTTGTTATCGAACCGCTTGAGCCAGGTTTTGGATTAACACTTGGTAACACAATGAGGAGAGCACTTTTATCAAGAGTTCCTGGTGTTGCTGTAACTGGAATAAAAATTGACGGTGTGAATCATGAATTTACATCTATACCCGGTGTAGTAGAAGATGTTTTGGATCTTCTTTTAAATTTAAAACGATTAGTCTTGAAAGTCGAAGATCAAGAAAATCACACATTAACAGTCAAAGCTAAGGGTCCTGGTGATGTCCTAGCTGCACAAATTCAATGTCCAGCAGGAGTTGAAGTTGTCAATACTGACTTAAAAGTTTGTACGCTTTCAGATGGAGCCACATTAGACATGGAAGTATCAATCGCTCATGGTGTCGGATATCGACTTGCAGATAAAAATAAGACTAGTGACTCTAGCTTTATTCCTATCGACTCGATTTTTTCTCCAATTGTAAGCGTAAGTTACGGAGTTTCCCCTACTCAAGTTGGACAAGTTACTGACTATGATAAATTAACTTTAGATGTTGAAACTGATGGTTCAATTGAGCCTAGTGAAGCAATATCTTCAGTTGGCAAAACTTTGGGTGAATTATGGAAGCTTTTTGCTGATATAGATGAAGGTGTTGGACTCGAGCTTGGTGAGCTTACAATTTCTGAAGGCAGTTCCCCAGATCTCTCATTATCTGTTGATGCTTTAGATTTATCTGAAAGACCAAGAAATTGCCTTGGAAGAGAAAATATCACTACTGTAGGACAAATTCTTGAATATACAGAAGATGATTTGTTGAACTTAACTAACTTTGGTCAAAAAAGCTTAGATGAGCTTGTAGCAAAGCTAGATGAATTAGGTTTAAGTTTACCAACAAGTTCCGACCTAGATTCTGGAGATATGGCTGATGCCTAAACCAACTAAAGGTAAAAGACTTGGGGGCTCATCTTCCCATGAAGATCAAATTATAAGTAATTTGATAAGTGCTTTGATTCAACATGAAAAAATTGAGACAACAGTTACTAAAGCAAAGACAGTGAAGCCTTACGCTGAAAAAGTAATTACCAAAGCCAAAAAAGGATCTTTACATGACAGGAGACAAGTTTTGAAAATGATTCAAGACAAATCTGTAGTAGCAAAACTATTTGAAGAAATTGGTCCCAAGTATGAAGACCGTGATGGTGGTTATACAAGAATTACAAGAACAAGACATAGACAGGGTGATGGAACAGAATTAGCTATTTTAGAGCTAGTTTAAAGAGTGAACTCACTTAAAAATATTTGGTCACAATTTAAAAAATTTATAAGATTCGATCAGTCAACTTTTATTGAAATTAGTAATGACAGGTATGAATCTGGCAATGCCCTAATAGTAGTATTGCTGAGCTTGCTGTCTATTTACATACCTTTGGTCATTAATGCTTCAGTTGTCAATATTGTAGATATAATTTTTTATGGAGTAGTTGATGGAATTTTTGCATGGCTTTTTGCAAATCTTGCAATTTGGTTTTTATTGTCAAGAGCATTTAATCAACAAATCGAAATCCCTTCTCTTTTAGTTTTTACAGGCTACACGCATGGTCTTGTAGGATTCATTGGTGTAGTTGTTTTAATAAATTCTTTGATCACTATTCCAGCCATTTTTTTGCAAATTACAACTATATCAATATTTGCTTGGATGTATTTTGTATTATCAAAATCTCTACGTTCAGCTTTTTTATTTGAGGATAGGGTGGCAAGTATAACAACAGTAACTTTTTTACTTGTCTTAACTCTATTTTCAGACCCTATCCGTATTTTTGTTTAAATGCAAAATTACAAAGTAAGTATTGCATATGATGGATCAAGTTTTTACGGATTTCAAAAACAAAGAAGTAGGCCAACTGTACAAGGCAAAATTGAAGAAGTTCTTGATTTACTGATTAAAGATTACGAATTAAATTATTCTGGTAGAACTGATGCTGGAGTACATGCAAAAGAACAAGTATTAAATATTCTTACGGATATTAAAATTACTGAAAAATTAATCTCTTCAATTGATAAATTACTTGGAAACTCTATTTCAGTAAATTCATTTAATCAAATTAGTAATGATTTTCATGCTAGGTACAGTGCAAAAGAACGAACTTATGTTTACTCTACAATGGATAATCAAAAAAAATTACCATATTTACTTAATAGTACTCACCAACATAATTCATCACTCGATTTGGAAAAGTTGAATGAAATATCTCAATTATTTTTGGGAAAGAATGACTTTTCATCATTTGCTAAAGTTGAAAAAAATAAAAATCCTGAAAGAGAAATTTTTAAAAGTGTATGGAAAAAAAACTCTAATATTTTTACATATACAATTACTGGAAATTCATTCCTTAGAAATATGGTGAGAAATTTAGTCGGCGTACAACTGGCTTTTAATGATAATAAATTAACATTAATAGAAATAAAATCACAATTAGATAAACCTGATGGAAATCGTTTAAATTATATAGCTCCTGCTAACGGTTTAACTCTTTGGAAAGTTAAATACTAGTTTTCATAAATATATATGCACTTTATACTAGTATTTCGTTACAATTCTAAAGATTGATAAATGAATACAAAAACAACATTTGAAGGAATAGAATCCTCAGAACGCAACTGGCACTTAGTTGATGCAAGTGGTCTACCTATTGGAAGACTAGCCAGTGAAATTGCACAGATTTTGAGAGGAAAACATAAACCTCAATACGCACCTCATTTAGATGTAGGAGATCACGTGGTTGTAATAAACGCTTCAAAAATATCTATTACTTCAAAAAAGTCTGAACAAAAAATGTACCATTCACATTCTGGGTTTCCTGGAGGTATAAAATCTGAAAGTTTTAATTCTCTAAGACAGAGAAAGCCAGAAAAAATAATTGAACGCGCTGTATGGGGTATGTTGCCAAAAAATAGATTAGGAAGATCTATATTAAAAAAACTTCACATATACGCAGATTCAAACCACCCTCATCAAAGTCAAGATCCAAAAGAGCTAAGTTTTAACATAAAGAAAGTAGAAGAAAATGGCTAACTCATTTTATGGAACTGGAAGAAGAAAAACCTCTGTAGCAAGAGTTACTTTAACTGAAGGTACAGGAAAATTTACATTCAACGGAAAAGATGTAGAACAATATTTTCCAAGTCCATCTATGAAAATGACAATTGAGAAACCTTTTAAAGTTGTAAACATGGATTCAAAATATGATGTTGTTGCCAATGTAAGTGGTAGTGGATTATCAGCTCAGGCAGACGCGGTTTCACTTGGAATATCACGTGCATTATTAGAAGTTGATCCTGACTTAAGACCTAAATTAAAAAAAGCCGGGTTGCTTACTCGAGACGCGAGAAAAGTTGAGCGTAAAAAATATGGTCTCAAGAAAGCAAGAAGAGCCGAGCAATTTACTAAGAGATAGTCAAAAAATTGAAGCAATATTTCGGTACTGATGGAATCCGAGGTATTCCAAACGAAACTCTAAATAAAGATTTAGTTTCAAAAATATTTTCTTCTGTAGAATTACTTTTATCACCAAAATCCGTGGCAGTAATTTTAGATACAAGAAGTTCATCGTTAGAACTTCTAGATTGGATATGTGCTGGCTTAAGTGAAAATGTCGAGGTTATTAATTATGGAGTGCTTCCTTCTGGTTCAATGCCTGTTCTTTTAAAAGAATTCAATCATGATCTTGGTGTAATTATTTCAGCATCTCATAACCCAAGTGAATATAACGGTATTAAATTAATTGATCATAAAGGTTCAAAACTATCTGACAATCTTGAGATAGATATAGAAAAAGCTCTGTCTGATATTAATTTACCTAAAGAGTTTACAACTTCCAAAGAATCTCAAAATGGATATCAAGCCTACCTCGAGTTTTTAAATAATTTAATTAATTTTGATCTAGCTAAATTTAATGTATTGTTTGATACAGCTAATGGGTCTTCATATAAAATAATTGAAGATTTGTTTAAGTCAAAAAAAGCCAAATTTAGAATAATTTCAAATAATCCAGATGGAGAAAATATAAATTTAAAATGTGGAGCAACTCACCTTGATAACTTAAAGCAAAATAGTGGAAAAAACGAAATTGGTGCAGCGTTTGATGGTGATGCAGATCGACTCATTTTGCTAGATGAGGAAGGAAATATTTGTAATGGTGATGTGATTATATTATTAATTGCAAAGTATCTTGAGGCAATTAATCAGTTAAACAATAAAGTGGTCGTATCAACAGTTATGGCAAATTACGGCTTTAAAAATTCAATGGATAAAAACAATTTTAAGAATATTGAAACTAAAGTAGGTGACAAATATGTTGCAGAAGCGATGGATGAAAACAATGCCTCAATAGGTGGGGAGCAATCTGGTCATATAATTATTTCTGAAGCATTACCAGTAGGTGATGGCCTTGTAACTTTAATATACTGCTTAAAAGCACTTGCATTTTTTGACACTACATTATCAAAATTTAAATCTGAAAATATTGAGGAATATCCGCAAAAATTAGTCAATCTTGAATTGAGTACTATGCCTGAGGAAAACCAAATTAAAGAATTGAATAACATAGCAAAAAAATTGTCTGATAAATACGATTTAGATGGAAGGTACTTGATTAGAAATTCAGGAACTGAGCCATTACTTAGAGTGCTAATTGAAGCTAAAGATAGTAATTCTGTAAATGAATTTAGTGATGAATTAATAAACAATATTAAAAACTATCTTTTTACTTAATTTTTTTACTTATAATATAAACAACGAGCAAATTAGCGCCAGGCCTTGAAAAAGGTGACGAGGTGGTATGTTATCGAAAAATTCGGCGGATGCATACTCGGCTCTACGGTCGTAATAAATTGTTTAAAAACAGCAAGAAATTGTTGAACAGAGTCAATTTAACGTAGTCTTAATTTCAACTTGCTCGTTGGAATGGAGAAAGTATGTGTGGAATAATCGGGTATTCAGGCCCAAAAGAACCCTTACCAATTCTAATTAGTGGATTATCAAGATTAGAGTACCGCGGATATGATTCTGCGGGAGTGGCTTTAATTGATGGAGATAACCTATCAATAGAAAAAAAAGAAGGAAAACTCAGTGTGCTTAAGGAGCATTTAGAAGGAACTTCAATAAAAGGAAACATTGGAATTGGTCATACAAGATGGGCAACACATGGAGTTCCGAGCGATGTTAATGCTCATCCTCATGCGGATAATGCTAATGAATTTGCCATCATTCACAATGGAATTATTGAGAACTACGCTGAGTTAAAAGATGATTTAATTCAAGACGATTATAGCTTTATTTCGGAAACCGACACAGAGGTTGTTGCTGTTGAGTTGAGTAGAAAATGGAATGGTGAGTTGTTAGATACTGTTTTAGATGTAGCTAAATCACTTGATGGTACCTATGCTCTTGTTGTAACTTCAACAAAACAGCCAGGCACAATTGTAGCTGGAAGAATGATGAGTCCATTAGTTCTAGGTGTTGGTGAGGGGGAGGTCTTTTTAGCATCTGACTCTGCAGCAATTTTAGAATATACAAACAAAATGATATTTCTAGAGAATGGTGACTTTGTAGAAATTAATGATGGAAATTTTACTTTGTACGATATAGAAAAAAATGTAATAACAAGAGATATTCAAGTTATAGACTGGGAGGTCTCTGAAGCAGAAAAAGCTGGTCATGACCATTTCATGTATAAAGAAATACTTGAACAAGCAGAAGTAATTGAGAGAACAATTGCAGGAAGAATTGAGGAAAACTCAACAGAAATACCAATACATTTAGATAAAGCAAAAAAGTTTGAAAAGATCTGGATTGTTGCTTGCGGTACTGCTTATCATGCTGGTTTATTTGGTAAAGATTTATTTGAAAAAGTTCTTGGAGTTCCTGTAAGTGTTGAACTTGCTTCTGAGTTTAGATATCGAGAGCCAATAGTTGGAGAAAATGATTTAGGAATTGTAATTTCACAATCTGGTGAAACTATGGATACGATTGCTGCTACGGAGCTTTTGAAGGAAAATGGCGCCCACGTACTTGCTTTAGTGAATGTTGTAGGAAGTTCATTAGCGAGAATGGCTGATAGCGTCTTTTACTTACATGTTGGACCAGAAATAGGTGTAGCTTCAACTAAAGCTTATCTGGGAATGTTAGTTGGTCAATTACTTTTAGCTAAACATTGGGATTCTGATGATAAATTAGCTGTTGCATTTGATGAGATTTCTGATCTGCCAAAATTGATCGAGCAGACTATGGCTTGTGAGAAACAAATTAAAGACATATCAGAAAAAATTTACAAAAAGAATGATATTTATTTTATTGGGAGAGGCCTAGATTATGCACTTGCAGCTGAAGGGGCTTTAAAACTAAAAGAAATTTCATACTTACATGCAGAAGCTTTAGCAGCTGGAGAGTTAAAACACGGCACCTTAGCATTAATTGAAGATGGAACTCCAGTAATTGTAACTGCTAGTCAAAACCACTTGTTGGACAAAACAACTAGTAATGTACAAGAGGTTATTGCTAGAGGTGCTTATGTCATAGCAATCGGCGACAATCAATCAAAAAAGTTAGAAAATATCTCAGATGAATATGTTACCCTTCCAGATAGTAATGAAATTCTAACTACAGTCATATCTATAATTCCACTCCAGTTCATTGCTTATCATGTTGCTAACCTCAATGGTGAGTCAATTGATCAGCCAAGAAATTTAGCTAAATCTGTGACAGTGGAATAAAAATGAATAATAAATCAACGAATTCAAACAACATTGGAAGTTGGATTGGTGTTTGCACAGCAATAGGAGCTGGAATGTATGCTGCTACAAATGAACCGACATGGATAGCTGTAGGTGTTGCAATTGGAGCAGCGCTTGGTTCACGAAAACCAAAAGGCCAAAAGGATTCAGAATAGAAAATAAAAATGGATAGAGGGTATATATACCTAAATAAAAAAAGCTTCCTTCATAATTTAGAAGTACTTAAAAATTTATCTAGAAAAGAACTTTGTTTAGTTGTCAAAGCAAATGCCTATGGCCATGGTCTAGAGTGGGCTGTAAAAAATGCAAAAGAAACTGGTATCAAATGGTTTGCTGTTGCTTCTGTTGACGAAGGAATGCAAGTTAAAAAAGTATATGAAGAATCACGGGTATTATTACTTGCTGAACCTTCGAAAATTCAGTTAAAAAATATAAAGGAAAATGATATTGATCTTACTGTTTACAACGAGAGCTTAATTGACACTTTGATCGAGACGGGAGACGAATATAATGTTCATCTGAAAATTGATACTGGAATGCACAGATTAGGATGTCCTCCAGAAAAGTTTTATGACTTATATAAAAAAATAGCTGACTCAAATTTAAATTTAGTAGGAATATGTACTCACTTTCCTTTAGCTGACACTGATGAAATCGAGACGAAAAAATCAATTGAATTATTTGAAAAGACTATTTCAGATATAGATGTAACCAACATGCTTCTACATGTAGATAACTCAGCATCAACTTTATACAAACTAGATAATTCTTTTAATATGGCAAGAGTTGGGATTGCTGCATATGGTGTTCAAATTACAGCAGTTGAATATGAAAACGAACTGATACCAACTATGGAAATCAAAACAAGAATTTCTAATTTGCAAGTAAGAAAAAAAGGTGAGGCAGTTTCTTATGGAAAAGCACAAACGCTATCTAGAGACTCAATTATTGCAACCGCACCTATTGGTTATGGTGACGGCTATCCATGGAATTCATTTCCTGATGGAAAAGTTATAGTTAATAATCAATTTTGTAATTTGATTGGCCGGGTCACAATGGATCAAATATTATTTGATGTTACAGATGTAAATGTTCAAATTGATGATGAAATAACTGTTTTAGGTAATTCTATGGATGGTAATTTGAATATTTCTGTTTCTGACATTGCCCAATGGAATAAAACAATTGAGTGGGAAATTTTAACTAATATGTCTAAAAGACTTGAAAGGGTTGAAGTTGAGTAATTTAGTTAAAGAAGATGATTTAGATAGCTATTTTGACAATTATCTAAAAAGTTTAATTCTCCCAAAAATTATTGGATTGTCGGGTCCTCTGGGCGCAGGTAAAACCACTGTTGCAAAAAAAATTATAAAATTTTTTGGATGTAATGAAGTTGTCACATCTCCAACTTTCAACATTGTCAAAAATTATGAAGTTGGCGAAATAAAAATATTTCATGTAGATTTGTATCGCCTTGGTAGTTGGTCCGAGTTTATTGATTTAGATTTACCATTAAATAAAGAAAATACTTTAGTAGTAATTGAGTGGGCAAATTTAATGGCTGAAGCAAATATTCCTATAATGGATTTGATTGAAATTAATATAGTTGATGAACATATTAGAGAGATTTTTATAAATGTATAGCTTATCCATTTCAACTTCTGGCAAATATATTTCTGTAGCCATTCATGATGATAAGTTGATTTCTACCAGCTCAGTTTTATCAGAAAATGGTACTACTAATTTTTTGATGAAATCAATCGATGAAATAACAAAGAAGTCAAGAATAGAAAAGTCCGACATAAGTGTTGTATATCTTGATATTGGTCCTGGTTATTACACAAGTCTAAGAATTGGTCTATCAGTAGCACAGGGAGTATGTGGCAGCCTAGGAATCCCATTGGTACCTGTAAGTGGACTAGATGCGTTAGCTTTCGCGGCACACACTGGTCATAGAAAAATTTGTACAATTATTGACATTAAGAGAGAGGAATATGCTTTTTGCTTATACAGGCCAGTACCGGGTGGAGTTGTAAGAGATTCTGAACCGGAGATTCTAAATACTGAAAACCTAAAGATTAAATTAGAAGAAGATAATGATAAAAAACTTGTAGTAGGCGATTGGCACAGTTTGAATGAAAATTTATTCGGTGAAAATTCATATATTAAATTTGGGTCTCCTGAACATGTGTCGTCTGAAAATATTTTTAATATTGGAAAAGAGTTATTTAAAAATAATGATTTTCCAAATTTTAACGAAGTAAGGCTTGAATATATGCGAGAACCAGATGTATCCTTTTCAACAAAAAGTTTAGAAGGTAAGGTTAACTTCCATGATTAAAAAAATTGAAAGATCAACAATTGAATTAGCTAATAAGTTAGCAAAATTAGAAAAAAGTTTATTTGAGACTGCTTGGGATAGTGTTGTGATTAATAACAAAATTAATAATGGAGAGTTCGTATATTGGGTTTTTGAACAAGACAATCAAATTGTTGGATATCTTGCAATTCAAAAAACGTTTTTTGATATTCATATTTTAGGAATTGGAGTTTTGGAAAGTCATAGAAATAATTCAATTGCAAAAAAACTAACACAGGAACTTATTTCTTATTTTGAGGTATCTGATTTCAACAAAATTTTATTGGAAGTTAGGCAGTCAAATGACATAGCTATGAGTTTGTACAAATCATTTGGATTCAATCAGTACGGTGTAAGAAAAAATTATTATGTAAACGAAGATGCTAATTTATTTCACTTGGAAAAAATTTATGCTTGATGACAAAATAATTCTTGGATTTGAAACATCATGTGATGAAACAGCTATTGCGATATTAAAAGGTGACAAATTGTTAGTAAATACAATTTCATCACAAGTAGATATACACGAAAAATTTGGAGGTGTAGTACCTGAAGTTGCATCAAGAGCACATGCCGAAATGATAAGAAATATATTCCACGCTTCTTTAAATAGTGCAAATTTGCAAATTTCAGATATTGATATAGTTTCAACTACAGACGGGCCAGGTCTAGTTGGAAGTCTTGTTGTAGGGTATAATTTTGCTAAGTCAGTAGCTTGGTCCATAGATAAACCATTTCTAACTGTTGATCACATGGTAGGACATTTGGCTGCGCCATTAATTGAAAATAGAACAATGAAGCCACCATTTATGACACTTTTAGTTTCAGGTGGCCATACTCAAATTGTACTAGTTGAGGAGTGGGGTAATTACCAATTATTAGGTACAACAATAGATGATGCAGCGGGTGAAGCATTTGACAAATTATCTAGGTTTTGTGGATTTGGTTTTCCAGGAGGTCCTGCAATTCAAAAAATTGGTGAAGGTGGAGATCCTAACAAAATAGAGCTTCCTCGACCAAAAACAAAGCATGAGTATAACTATTCATTTTCAGGCTTAAAAACTGCCGCAACAAATTTTTTGAACAATCTAGATCCAAATGACAAAGTAACAAAAGCTGACTTTGCTGCATCTTATCAAGAGGCAATTGTTGATTCATTATTATCAAATTTTGTCAAAGCAGTCAATGAAACCG
>CACJPC010000011.1 GCA_902595195.1 uncultured Candidatus Actinomarina sp.
AAATTAACTCAGGAGCAGCTGGTGGTTTAACATTTACATTAAATCAAATTCTTGGCTGTGAAATTGAAAACGGTGCAAAATACTTTTTAAAGGAAACAAATTTAATTAATCAATTAGGAAATTATGACATTGGTATCTTTTGTGAAGGAAAATTTGATGAATCATCATTAGAAGGAAAAATAATTGGAGAGTTGTTGAAAAATTTTAAAGGACGTAGGTATTTTTTGGGTGGGCAGTATACAGCAAAAAATGAAGATATTTTTACAAGCTATTTCCAATGTGGTCCTGAAGGTGTCAGTGATCCAAAAAGCTCATTAGAGATTGCTTCAAATGGATTAATTAAAGAAATACAAAAGCATTAATATCTCATTATGACAATTCCTTCGCCATGTATAAGTGTTTGTGTAACAGATCCTGGTAGTGACTTATGTTACGGATGTGCAAGGACTACGCCTGAAATAGCTAAGTGGTCAAAATTTACAGATGAAGAGAAAAAACAAGTAATTGAAATAAGCAGATCAAGAATGTCAGGTTGGCAGTTAGAGGCTTTTGATAAGGCCTATAAAGAAATTTTAGAAACTGGTTCCAGTCCAATAAAAAAACAAAAGCTACAAAACAAACAAGACTAGTTATCTTCTAAAATTTTTTGAGCCTTTGTTCTAACAACTTTTCTTTCATCATTTTTCAATCTCTTAGCAACTTCTATCAGCTTTAATTTAAGATACTTGTCTGACTTTGAAAGTTTTTCTAGAAGCTTCATGCCTTGAGCAAGAATCATCCAATCGCTACTGTTTTTTGTCCAGTTCAAAACATTTGTTTTAATTTTACTTACTTCCTTTTCTTCAAAATGATTTAGAAAATCAAAATAAATAGTTATGAGTCCTAGTTTTACAACATTATGTTTTGAATTAGAAAATTGATTTAAAAATCTATCTTTATTTTTTAGAAAAACTTTTTTGTCGTCTTTGATAATTCTCTTTACTCCATTCATTGCCCTCATTGCAACAAGTGAATTTTCGGAATAAAAGCATTGAAATAAATGCTCTACTTTTTTAGGATTTTTTTTAATAAAATCTACAACTTTTAAAGTTTCTCCAAGAGAATTTTGCTTACCTTTGCTTAGCTCAAGCTCGAAGTTCATTTTTCTTTTTTTTGTATAATTCTGTAGTAAACAAGAAATGCTACAAAAGCTAAGAAAGCTAATATATTTGTTAAATTAAAAGGATCTGGCATATCAGCCCAAACACCTGTTCCAAATGCTAAAAACCAAGTTATAACTGCAAGAAGAGGCCAATTAATTTTCATAAAGGTAGCCTATCATGAATCTTTACTCACCAATGGAATGCTTGCAAGCAAATCAGTTGGAATATCATCTACAGAACCTTCATACTCTCCATATGAGCTTAAGTAGTCTTCCTGAACTCCTTCATCAGGAAAGATTACATCAAAAATATTTGGATGGTTAACTACATTTGGAGCTCCACCACCCCTGTACTGTTCTGCTGATGGATTAATTTCTCTAATCCTTGAACCATTAGGTCCATAGCCATCTTGAGACATCATAATTACTCCATAGTGCCATTCTTCAGGATTTCCACCACCAAGCTGGTTTTCAATGTCAAGCTTCACAACTATTACACCTTTATCTGGTACAACGACAATATCAAATTGATTAGTCACTAATTCTGACTCTCCACTTGGTAGTGACTTCCAAATCTGTGGCTCCCATCCCTCTATTACTATATGGTATTCCCAACCAGAACCATCTGGCATTTTTGCAAACCTATAATTACCTAACTGTTTAACTCCGGTATTAGAACCAAAATCTTTGTCAATATATACATCAATAGTTTGAACAGAGAGACTCCTTGGAGATCCCCATGAATTTTTTACAGCGCTTAAAATATCAAAATTCATGACAAGGCTTCCATCTGCAATACCCGCTGAGAAACCTTCAAAGTCATAACTTCCAGGTATGAACACTCCATCAGCTGGATAAGTGTATGAACCTTCTCCATGATCATCTTTAATCGGATCTTTTATGTCTAGAAATAGTTCAACATTTGAAACTTCAGGAACAAATAATGCCAAAGGCCTAGATGGCTGAACGTAACTATCAAAAGAATCTGAATAAAGTCGAAGTTTAATCTTGTCTCCAAAACTTAGTGAACCTAATTCACCAAGTGGAATTTTTAGATAAAGTTCATTTCCGTAAGCAGAAACCTCTGTGGTTTCCTTAGTTAAGCAGTTTGTAGAAAATGTTTCCTCTTTGACACTTCCTTCGCTAGGTAAATCTCTTTTTGTACATGTAAAGTATGAACCAATTTTAAGTTTTTCACCACGATGAAATATTGCCTGAGTGGTTTCAATGCCTAAAAATTCTTGATTTGAAACTTCGCCATCTTTAAATGGAACTGAAGACCTTCTAATCTTTGTTCTAGATGGGCTTTCTAAATAAATATCTAAATCAGTGTTTTGCCAAGGGTTAGATTCCTGCATTGCTGAGGAAGATTTTTGAATAGAAATATACAAGTGTTCATCTGAAAATCTATATTGTATTTTTGAAATTATATCTAAGGTTTCTATTGCTCCAGCATCACTCCATATATTTGTATTCGTAGTTCCGTTAACAAGTAAAGCTTGATTTGAATTCAAAATTGAATCTGATTGCTTATCAAATAATTGAGCAACAGGAGAGATGATAGGGATATCTAAATAAGCTGGAGGTTCTTGACCTAGCGATGTGTATACATTTTTTAGAAGGTTTCTGAATGCTGAACCAAAGTAATCATCGTTTCCACTTGATTGGTCGCTTCCATACCACCAGAACCAATCGGAACCTTCTGCCAACAGCATATAATCAAATGCTTTTTCTAGCTGCTCTACTGTATATTCACCAGATGCATTTGATCTATCATAGAAAGCTCTTGTTTTTTGTAAATAGTCCCATGCATAGGTCTCTTCAGTCTCTCCTATCCATGTAGCAAAATTTGGTTGAAACCATGAAGCAGGAAAAACTTTATCTAATTTATCAATTTGAGGGCCGTATTTTTCAATATATTCAGTTGGCGTTGTTGTTTTTAACCATTCTGTAGTGGTAAGTGTTTCGTACATTAAGCTTAGAAAATCTATACCATCATTTTGATAATGCTCCCAAGCGTTTTCACCATCTAAAACAATAGAGACAACGAGTGGTCTATCCATTGTCACACTTACTTCTCTTGCAGCTTCAAGTGCTTTCATCATATCTGCCACTGCCATCTCAGGCGACATTCCACTATACGTAAAACCAACTTGATCAGAGATAGAAAGATCTCTGAAGAAAATAGCAACATCATCTTGTCTATTTAATTGACCATACCAAGGTGTATAAAGCACTTCCGGATTGGTGACAATACCTTTTGTATTTCTTTTAAAAGTTGGGATATCTAATGACTTAGACAATACATGTTCACCTGTTGCAATCCATTTAATACCTTCTTTAGCAAACATGCCTAAGACTTCTTGTGAAACAGCTCCCTCTGCTGGCCACATTCCAGTTGGTCTTTGGCCTAAAAGTTTTTCAGCTAAATCCAAGCCTTTCTCAACTTGTATTGCAGCATCTGTAGGTTTGTTAAATCTATTTGTTGGTAACTCAGCTCCAATATCTCCTACTGCAGCCAAGTTTGTGTCAAATATTAAAGGAAGAATTGGATGTGCATAGGGTGTGGTGGTTATTTCAATCTGCCCGGTCTTCCATAACTCAGCGTGTGTTGGAATAACTTTGTCAATTAGTTTTGAATGCTCATTTAAAAGAACAGCTTTATCATCTTCGCTAAAGTCTCTGCCTTTACTTACAAGACTTTTCAAAGGTTCTTGTGCTAGATATTTTGGATCTGTCCATGCAAGATTAAATAACATTTGTAGATCTCTAAAGTCTTGATTTGTCCATGAAGAAGAGTCTTGATTTGAGTTTCTAAGTTCTACATATCGTGGAAATCTTGCAATAACTTTTGGATTTGTATCAAAAAAACGAGAGACAATAAAGTCTTTATCTTCTTCGGTCAAAATATCAGCATTTATTTCTGTGTAATACCAATATAAATCTTTTGCGCCATTTGAAAAATCTTCAAGTTGTCTTAATAAAACGGGTGTTAAATTGAATGTTGCCTTCATATCTGGATAATCTGCAACTAACTCAACCATGTCAAGATAGTCTTTTGTGGCATGGACTCTTACCCATGGCCTTGTATAATAACCATCGTCATTTTTTGTATAAAATGGCTGATGCTGATGCCACATCAACATTACATACAGCTCTGGTTCTACTTCATCAATACTCTGTTCATTTAAGACTGTTGTAGTAGTTGTATCAACAGTTTCATCAACTGATGAAGGTTGAGAACAAAATATAAACAATATCACAAAAAGTATGCTGAATTTTTTCATCAAGATTATTTTAAAGGTTCAAGCTTAGCTGTAAAGTGCCTAAGGAGCTTTGGTTGCTCAGTAATTTTATATCCTTTAAGCTCATCTTTTTTCTCAGCTAATTTTTGTAAAACCTCTGCAACATAATCAAAATGACTTTGTGTGTATGTTCTTCTAGGTGCTGCTAACCTAACTAACTCATGTGTAGCAGGAGTGTCAGGTTCACCATTTTCCCCAGCTACTCCAAAAGCAAGTGTGCCAAGTTCAACTGCTCTTACTCCACCTAACAAATATATTTCACACGCTACCGAATGCCCTGGGTATTCATGCGGTGGAATGTCAGGCAAGAATGTTTTTGCATCAATATACAAGGCATGACCACCTGCAGGTTGAACAACAGGAATACCATAACTCATTGCTTTTTCTCCTAGATATGAGATTGATCTTGCTCGATATTCCAAATAATTTTTATCTGTTATCTCTTTCAAGCCTTGGGCTAAAGCATCTAAGTCTCTACCTGCAAGCCCTCCGTATGTAGGAAAACCTTCTGTGAGAATCAATAGATTTCGAGCTGCTTCTGCAAGAGAATCATCATTAAGTGCGAGAAGGCCGCCAATATTTCCAAACCCATCTTTTTTTAAACTAATTGTGCATCCATCGGCTAGTCTGAATGCTTCCTTTGCAATATCTCTTATTTCAATGTCTTTATATTTATCTTCTCTTTGCGATACAAACCATGCATTTTCTGCAAAACGACAGGCATCGAGTAAAAACATTTTTTTGTATTTTGAGCATAGATCTTTTACCTTCTTTAAGTTATCCATGGATACTGGTTGCCCTCCGCCAGTATTGTTAGTTATTGTCATTAAAACAAAAGGCACCTTTTCACTTTCAGGACCCTTTAATAGTTCCTCAAGCTTAGCTAAATCAATATTTCCTTTAAAAGGTGATGGAGAAAGTAGGTCTAGGCCCTCCTCACAAAGTAAATCTATTGGGTTAGCTTGTGCGAATTCGAAATTTGCCCTGGTTGTATCAAAGTGACTGTTGCTCGGAACAATGTCTCCTTCTTTTAAAGTAATTGTTGCAAGAATTTTTTCACTTGCTCTTCCTTGGTGTGTTGGAATTATGTGTTTGTATCCAGTAAGGTCTGAAACAACTTCGTGAAATCTCTGCCATGAATGAGAGCCTGCGTATGCTTCGTCGCCTCTCATAATTGCTGCCCACTGCTCAGAAGACATTGAACCAGTTCCTGAATCAGTTAAAAGATCTACTGTCACTTCTTGGGACTTCAAGCCAAACACGTTCCAATGTTCTCTTTCAAGAAAACTTCTTCTTTCTTCAGGGGTAGTTATTGGTAGAGACTCGACGGATTTAATTTTAAAAGGCTCAATGATTGTTTTAAACTCCATAGAGGAATTGTAACTAATCATTTTTAAGATATCATAATCTCTATGGTGGAAATTCATAATACTGTTGCAAAAGTCTTTGAAGACAATAAAGAAGTACTGGAAATTTTCGAATGTAAAGATGAATTCTCTGACACGCAAAACTTTTGTGATCATTATGGTTTTGATATTGAAGATTCATGCAATGCAATTCTTATAAAAGCAAAGAAACCAGAGGAATTTTATGCAATGTTTTGTGTTTTAGGGTCAACAAGATTAGACGTTAATACAAAAGCAAAAAATGCTATGGGTGCTAAAAGAGTAAGTTTTGCATCAAGAGAAGAAGCAGAGCAAGTTACTAATCAAATATATGGAGGAATTAGCCCTCTTGGACTTCCAGAAAATCTGAAAATATTTATTGATGAAAATGTTATGAATAGAGAAAAACTATTTATAGGTGCAGGAAATAGAGTATCTAAATTTTTTCTTTCTCCAGAATTGTTGGTTGAGCTTACTAAAGCAGAGGTTTTAGATTTAACCTAAGCCAGATCTACATAAACTAGCTGCTTGAGGAAGTAGTGCTTGTCCATTAAAACCTGGAAATCTTCCGCCTTGTAAATATGTTCTAAGGCTTCCCTTAATGTTTTCAAACTCGTCTGGATCTAACGTTTGCGGTTCCAATAGAATTTGTAAACTATCAGGCAATCTCTCTTCTAGAAATTCTCTTTGATAACTATCTAAATTATCAACATACTCTGAAAGAAGATTTACAGACACCTCATAGCTGTCAATAACTTCGACACAATTTTCATATTCAATTTTTGTAAGAGGGCTTGTGTCAACTTCATAATCTGCTCTGTATTGAAAAAACAAAACTATTGCAATAAATATTAAAAGTGAATACAGCAAAAACTTTAATGGAAAAAGAACAATTTTTTTTATAGGCCAAAGTACTAACTTAAATAATCTTTTAAACATATATTTTTTAGTTTAATGCTATGACGAGACACTGACATGCACCGCCTGATTTTAAAAACTCTGAAACATTTGCAACTTTAGAAGTTAATCCAAGATTCTCAACTGCTTTTATGACGTCTATGTTTTCGGAAGGAAAAATAACTGTATCTTCTATAACAACCGCATTACAAGCAAGCTCATTGGCATCGCTCTCAGATACAGGTATCAATTCAAATAATTCAGAAAATGCACTTAAAGAATTATCTTTAAAAGCCTCTGGATAGAAAATTGCATGACCATTAGAGAAATGTTGAAAACAGGTATCTAAGTGATAGAACTTTTCTTGGGCTAGCTCTACAATGACTGGTTCTAATTCAAAGTGTTCTGCAATATAAAGGAGTGCCTCTTTATCACTTCTTACTCCATACGATCCAACTAGATAGTCTCCATAAACAAAGGCATCTCCCCGACCCTCAAATTTATAATCAGAGGGGATTCTTGAAACATTGTACTCATTTTCTTCAAACCATTTGAGATAAATTTCCTCTTCACCCCTACGCTCTTCAAATTTGAAGTTAGCGATTAACACATCATTTCCTTTGATTATTCCTGAGTTTGCTGTAAAAACTAAATCAGGATGATTTTCATTTGGAGGCACTACTTTTACTTCTGCTCCTGCTTCTTCAATTGTTCGTTTAAGACCATTCCACTGATTTTTTGCTAGTTCAAGGTCAACATTTGTTCCTGGAACCATCCAAGGATTTATTGCGTATTCAACTTTAAAATACTCTGGGGAACTCATTAAAACTATCTTTTGAGACATAGGCACAGTTTACATTTTTATACATTAAATGTATATTTTTACATATGAAAGAATATTCTTTTTCTTCTATAGACAGTGACCTAGCTGCTAAGTGTCATAAATTAAATGAAAAGAACGTACCCAATGTTGGGTCTCGCTCTTTAGAAGGATTAACAAATTCTATTGAAAACTCAGACTATAACGAAGCTATTGTTTTTGATAATAAAGTTATTGGATTTGTGGTTTGTTTCCAAGACAATGATTTAACAAAATCTTACATGAAGAGAACTGAACATAAAAACTTTAAAGAAATTAGTAATAGGGTTGATAATTTTTTGTACATCGACAGAATTGCCGTAGATGCTAAATATAGAAACAATAAGTTAGGAACAAGTCTTTATAAAAATATATTAAATTTTGCAAAAGAAAATTCTATTGAACATTTAACTGCTGAAATAAATTTGCTTCCGTCTATTAATGAAGCCTCTTTCAAATTTCATGAATCTTTCGGTTTTGAAGAATTTGGAAGTGTAAAATATTCTGAAGATTATGAGGTCTCATTACAAAAGCTAGTAATAAATAGTTAGAATACATTTATGCAATTTGAATTACCTAGGCGACATAGAAAAAGTTTTGAAGTATCAACAAAAAAGAAATTAAATACCAAATTTAATAAAACAGAATCTCTTGAAATTTTTGAGACTATAAAGAAAGAATATAATAGTAGTCCAGTAACGTTTGGTTCTTCGTCTGGCAAAAAAGAAGCACTATTAGAACTGCTAATTATTACTGCAAGTCAGATTGCAGCAGAATACAAAGACTGTGATGTTGTACTAAACCAGGGAGTTCCTGAAATTAAAAAGGTAAAATCATCATGACAAAATTAATTATTGATGCTGACACCGGATCAGATGATGCAGTCGCCTTGTTAATGGCATATCGCAATTTACCAGAAGATAAAATACTTGGAATTACAGTTGTTGCAGGAAATGTCCCCCTTGAACAAGGATTAATAAACACAAGTTATGTAAATGAACTTTGTGAAGTGCAAATCCCAATATACAAAGGAGCTGAGAAGCCCCTAGAGAGAAATTATATTGAAGTTTATGATTCAGATGAATCAACAAAAATAGCTCTCAGCTATGGAAATGATTCTACTTCAGCGCAGAATGTACATGGTGTAGATGGCTTAGGTGATATTGGTATTAAGCCCCAAAACCATAAAGTTGAAAATTCATCTGCACAAGATTTTTATAAGCAAATTTTGGAAGAACAGGAAGAAATTGAAATTGTAACTTTAGGGCCTCTTACAAATATTGCTGGTTTGGTACAAAATAATTCTGATAAATTAGGCAAAATAAAACACTGCTACATAATGGGTGGAAGCTCAAATGCATTAGGAAATATTACTAAGTTTGCTGAATATAATTTCTGGGTAGACCCAGAGGCTGCAGATATTGTATTAAACTCTGGAATTCCAATTACAGTAATTGGTTGGGATCCATCACTATATGATGCCATGATAGATACAGAAAAAATTCAAGAAATAGAATCTATTGGTACAAAATATTCTAAATTTACCAATGATATTCAAGTTGTCCTTAGAGAAATGATGAAAGATATATTTGGAAGTGATAGTTATGACTTGCCTGATCCGTTAGCAATGTCGGTTTACTTAGATAATGAAATTATTAGTCAATCTGCCCAAGTGAATGTAAGAGTTGATACAAGAGATGGAATGACAAGAGGTGGTTGTGTGCTTGATTATCTTAATTTAGAACCTGATGCACCAAAAGTGCGAGTTGTTCAAAGATGTCATGGAGACAAGTTTTATAATCTTTTAAAGCAAAGTCTTGCTTAATGGTTTCAAGCTCTGCAGTAATAGAGTTAATAATACTTCAAGTTAGTGTTGCTTTTAGCCCTGGTTTAATAATTGCTCTAATTGTTAATGAATCAGTACAAAAAAGTAGAAAAAATGGACTTCAAGTAGCAGGGGGTGCAGCAACAGGAGCAATTTTTATAACAATCATTACGGCTGGAGTTGTCACATTTGTTTTTAATTTGATTCCTCAGATTTTAACCATTATTTATATCGTTGGAATTATCTACATTATATACAAAGGAGTTGATACTATCAGATCCAGCATCGAGACTCAAAGTAAAGTTATTAATAGTGGATCATTTAATGCAGGAATGAAACTAAACCTCATTAATCCAAAGATGTGGGTATTTTATCTTTCTGTATTACCTATTTTTGTTACAGAAAGTGGAAATGTATTTGCACAGTTAATTTACTTAGGGATTGTAACTATATTTGTTAACCTCATTGCAGATGTTAGTTATGCATTTATGAGTAGTTACTTTTTCCAAACTTCTTCAATTAAAACAAAGAAGCTAATAAATACAATTAGTGGTATTTGTTTAGTCTTAATTGGAATCTATCTATTTTTTAGTAGATTTCTTTGAACCTTTAGCATCATCATCTTTAAATAATTCTGCCACTGCCCCAATACTTCCAAGCGTTGCTGAAAGATCAGCAGGCAAGAATATCTTTGTCGCCTTACCGTTCGCAACTTTTTCTAAAGATTCAAGATACTTAATTGCAATTAAGTCGTTTGTTGGGTCACCTTTGTGAATTGCATCAAAAACTTTTTCAATAGCTTCTGCTTCACCTTCAGCGATAGCAATTTTTTCATACTTCTGTGCATCAGCAACTTGCTTCAATGCTTCAGCTTCACCAGTAGCATCAAGAACTTGTGATTCTTTTCTACCTTCTGCAGTAAGAATTGCTGCTCTTTTTTCACCTTCTGCTTCTGTTACGGCAGCTCTTCTATCTCTCTCTGCTTTCATAACTTTATTCATTGCATCTTGAACGTCTTGTGGTGGATCAATTCTTTGAATTTCAACTCTTACAACTCTTGTTCCCCATTTATCAGTTGCTTCATCAAGAATTAATTTTAGAGAAGTGTTAATTGTTTCCCTTGAAGTTAAAGCAGCATCTAACTCAAGGTCACCAACAACATTTCTAAGGTTAGTTTGTGCTAATTTTGTAGCAGCAGTAATAAAATCTCCAACGTTATAAACGAGTTTCTTAGGGTCAGTTGGTTCATAATAAATAACTGCATCAACTGTAATAGTTACGTTATCTTTAGTAATAACTTCTTGTGGAGGAACGTCTATAACCTGTTCCCTCATGTCTACGATGATAATTCTTTCAAGTCCGGGTATTACAATATTCAATCCTGAACTTGCTTCTCTATGAAACTTACCTAATCTTTCAACTAAGCCAGTTTCAAAGGGTCTAATAATTCTGAAGATTCTAAAAAGTATTACCCCTAGGAATACAATTATTAAAATCCATCTAACTAATCCAAATATAAATTCCATAATCTTATATTACTCCTCGCTCGTTTGTACTTCTAATTTTGTACCATTGACATTTACAACTTTTACTTGAGTACCTACTGGAATTCTCTTATCTAATGATACTACTTGCCAGTCATCACCATATACATGCTGAAGTGTTGGATCATATTTATCTAATTCTTCCGTTGTGACGAAAGTTGTACCTATATACTTGTTTACACCTTCAGAAAAGTTTTCTGATTCTTCTTTTTTTCCTCTTCTGGGCCCAAATATTTTTACAGAAATATATACCCCGACAATGCTAAATACGACAAATGTTCCAAGCTGAATATCCTGACTATCAGTAATAAGTGAGGCTATGCCTGCAAAAAATGCACCGATTGCAAAAGGAAGCATAAAAAAAGTTGTTACTAATAATTCAGCAAGGACTAAAACTGCAGCGGCTATAAACCAAATTTGTGTCATGATGACAATCTAACTATCTTGATTGTCCATTTCAAGTTGTTCTTGCTCAAAACGATTCAATGCTAATAGAAACATCACAAACAATATTGAAGATCCGATTAAAAAAGTTATAGGAAGAATTCTTATCTCAAATGCGTTTAGTCCATCAATTGAAGCTGGTGCTGGACCTCTTGGTGCGTAAAGAATAAAAAATATTGAGTTGATCACACCCCATCCAAATATTGCTGCTCCAGTAATTAAGAACCCTAATCTTTTTCCAAGGTTTGTGGCGTTTAATAAAAATGTGGAACCAGCAAATACAATAAGAGAACCTATAAACATTATGATTCCTGTAACTAATAGGTTAGACGAGAGAAGAGATCTCATTATTTCACGCATCAGGTTCCATTCCTCTCAAATAATCAATAATTAATTCTATATCTGATTGAGGAAGAACTGCACCAAAACCTGGCATTTTTCCTCCACCAACACCATTAACACCGTAGGCCTTTCCATTCACAGAGCCTTTAATAATAAAGTCAATAAAGTCTTCCCTTTGCTTAAACTGAATATTTACTCTTCCTGCTCTTAGCGCAGGTCCCAATCCACCTGAAGCAATCTCTTTTGTGTATGCTACACCAGCTGAATAACCAGCGGTGTGACATCTTGCACAGTATGCATTGAATAATCCAACTGCTCTTTTAGCCTTTTCGATATCACCTTCGAAAGTTGAGTCTGCAATTTCATCAAATGAAACTTCCCACAACTTCTCTTCAAGAGCTTTTTCTAAGAAAGCAAGACCAGTCTCTGCCTCATTTAAAAACTTGTCATATCCCTCTGAAATTATTGTAATGTTGATAAGTTCTGATTCTAATTGTGATAAAAATCCATTTGCCACTGACTTATCTTTTCTTCCCGGAATAGATTCTTCATTGTCTGGATCAAGATTCAATATTGAAGTACCTAGTATTTCATTTATATTTGCACTATATGTTGATATATCTACTTCTACTGAGTCACTAAGACCATCTTCATCTGTATCTATTCCACCTTCTTTAGAGAGTAGAGCTGAAACATCTTCAACAGCTTTTTGTACAACTGGCAATTTTGTTGGAGAATCTTTAACGCTTTGGATTAATTCTTTTTGTCGTGCAATTTCATTTTCTACAAGTAACTCAGAAGTTTCAAGACGTAATAGTGAACTGTTAATGTTTGCATCTATCGTCGCCAATTCTTCGTTCTGTGGAATTTGGAAATGGTGCATATATTCAATTAAGTCATCTAACTGGCCGTCATTCATTGGTCCTCCACCTTCAAGACCCCATGCAGGCATAGGTGAATTGGCACGGCCATAAATTAACCAATATCTTACTTCATCATCATCGTATCTAAAAAATACATTATTTATTGCTGGCGCTTCCCAAGTAACGCTAATTCCACTTCTTTTTTCTACATAAGAAGCTGCACCACCAGAACCATCTACGCCATGACAATTTCCACACCCAAACTCTTCATAAAGGTGTTCTCCACGTTCAACAGAGACTTCATCAAATTCAACAACAAATTCTTGTTGTCTATTTTGTTCTCCTAGGTAATAAAGTGGAATCATTATTGTCAAAAGAGATGCGAGGAGAACAGCAACAGTTAGTGTTCTATCTAGTGTTTTTGTTTCAAGTTCATCATCATTTCTGTATTTTGATAAATTAGGGGCTATATCTTTAGCTTTGCCAGAACCCCTAAAACCAGCAGAAACAAAAAATGCGAGACCACCAATGATACCTAGTGCAATTAATGTAATGAAAAGAGAACTAGACAACTTTTATTCCTCCGTTGTTAATGCAATACAAGAAAGACCTTGTGGATACTTTACTGACATTCCAGGTGCTCTTGGAGATTCAATTATTGTTCCAGTATCAATAATTAATCTTCCAGATACATTTGCTACGTTGAATCTATCTAAATTTCTCGGAGCTGGCCCTGCAAAGTATTCACCAACCATGTTATATTTTGATCCATGACAAGGACATTCAAATCCTTGAGATGAGTTACACCATGGAACTCTACATCCGAGATGAACACATCTTTGATAAACAGCCACTAATCCATCTGTAACAGTTGAACCAGAAGAAAACTGAGAATTAGCTGCTGCAGATTCACTTAGAGGAAGGACATATGCTCTAGCTGCGGGAATAAATGCAGGTATAACAGATCCATCTGCTTGAAATATTTGGTTTTTAATATCTTCAATTGACCCAGCATCAATTTTAGAGCCAAAACCACCTGAGACTTTTGGCCATATAAAACCTAGATAAGAGATAAGTTGTATACCAGCAAAAGCACCGAATGAAATTCTTAGAGCTTTAGTTAGAAACTGTCTTCGATTTATACCTATTTCTTCTTCAGATAGCTCCTCATAAATTACTTTTTCTTCTAACTTAACAGCACCGTCAGAAGGAACTTCTTGTTCTTCTTCTTCATCAATAATGGTTTCTGTCTCACCTTTTGGTAATTCTGGCTCAAGGAAATTTGTTGCTGATTTGTCTTCTTTAAGTGCTTTCTTTTCAACATTTTTTTTCCAATTGAGATTTTTAGGACCTCGTCCAGTGACAATCACTACAATGCCAATAATCCCTAGTAAGCCAACTAAAGCAAACCCTGCAAACGATAACTCAACTAAGGTCATTCGAAATGTATCCAGTCAAGCAAGTCATCAAACCAAATACCATCAATCCATGGATACGTCCAGTTCCACCCTGGTCCCCTGAAAAGCACGCCAATGATAGTCAAGACTCCAGCACCAGCTAGGAAAAAGGTATAAAACATAATTGCAAATTTTCTTTTAGAAGGGTGGGTTTCTGGATTTCTATCAATATAGGGAAAGGCCATCCAAAGTACTACACCTAAAACAAGTGGAATCATAACACCTGCAATTTGTGGATCCCAGTAAGATAATAATTCTTGCAATCCCAAAAAGTACCAAGGAGCTTTTGCTGGGTTAGGCGTAACGTTCGGATTGGCTTCTTCAAGCAAAGGTGCTTGTAATATTGCTGACAAAAGGATTAAAAAAGCAGTCATTGCCATAAGAGATACAAACTCTGGAAGCATTAAGTGTGGCCAGGTATTTACTTTATCAACAGGTTCAGCTACTGGCTTTTGAATTGGTTTTGCTTTTACAACTGTAAGAAGTCTTTGAGTTACTTTTACCTCAGGAGCAAAATCTACCTCTTCGGGTGTATCAGTCTTTGAGGCTGCAGGTGCAGGAGTTTCAGCTGCAGGTGCAGGAGTTTCAGCTGCAGGTGCAGGAGTTTCATCAATAACTTTTACTTCTGGATCTTTGGCAACAACTGTTGGTTCTGTTTCGCCTTTCATTTCAGCTAATGCTTGTTCAACGCTAATTCCAAGTGCTTTCGCTCTTGCTTCTGCGGATCTTAGTAATAAATGCTCTGGAATATCTACCATAATTGTTTCCTAAAGTGGTCCTGAAATTCCGCCATCTTTACGAACTCTCCAAAAATGAACAGCCATAAAGATAACGATGATAAATGGTAAGAAGAGCACGTGTAGTACATAAAACCTTAATAAAGTAGCGGTTGTAGCCTCAAGACCAGCAAAGAGACCGAATTTAGCTTGTGCACCGATAACAGGCGTATAGCCGGCCATATTACCTCCTACTGTCACAGCCCATATTGCTAATTGATCCCATGGCAATAGATATCCTGTAAATGAAAGTAACAAAGTTAGAAGCAAAAGAATAACTCCTATAACCCAGTTAAATTCTCTTGGTGCTTTATATGCGCCATGATAAAAAACTCGAGACATGTGAAGAAAAACTACTAGAACCATCAAGTGTGCTCCCCAACGATGCATGTTCCTCACTAATGAACCAAACGCAATACTTGTTTGAAGGTTTTGTATGTCTACATAAGCAAGTTCAGTTGGACGGAAGTAAAACATTAGCCAGATACCAGTAATAGTTAAAACAATAAATAAGAAGAAGCTCAACCCACCTAAACATAAGGTATAAGATAGGCGAACTCCGTGTCTCTTTACTTTTACAGGATGTAAGTGATACAAAACGTTGTTCATAACAACATATGATCTATTTCTAGGACTATCTACATATCCTTTTCTGAATGGCGAACCAGGTCGGAAAATACTTGACATTAATTTTCCGCCTCTAAAGCTATCAGCAGCGCTGATTCTTGCTTCTTTAATCTTGTCTCTTAGAGATAATTTCTGCATTATGTAATTTTAGAGCCTTCCATATATATAACCATGTCTGTCGCTTCTTTGACCAGAATCTTCATCCCAAGGAGCTTGATAGATTCCATTTTCAACTGCTTGGTCTGCAAGAGACCCTGCAAACTTGCCAAGTGAAATTACTCCAGTAGGACATCTATCTACACAAAGTGCACATCTTGTACAAGCGTCCTCATCAACAACAAAAAAACCAGGTTCCTCTGAAGCATCAGGAGACTCTACATTTATTGAATCTTCAATTGCGTCTACAGACAAATAATGAATACACTTCCATGGACAAATATCTACACATCCTTCACATAGAATGCACTCAGACTCATCTATATGTAAAAACTGTTTTGGTCTGACTCGAGAAGCTACTTTTTCTGCTTCAACCATTGCGAGATTGTATTTTTTTTCAAACTCGGGCATCTCTATAAGAACTTCTGATTTAGGCATCTTGTTCCACCCTTACAACCTCTTTTCCATAGTCGGAAATTCTAGATTTTGATTTTTCAACTTTATCATTTATATCCTGAATCTGATAAGCAGCCACTAAGCCTGCTATTAAAAAGTTTGTAGAAATACCTAACTGAATTAGATCTTTGAGTGCTGCAAAACTTAGTCCTATTTCATTGTTCAAAAATAGTATTGGCGGGAATTGAATAAACTCTCTTTGACCAGTCCATTCAAGAGGACCCTGAGATAAGTTAAGCCATTCTGAAGGAACAATACCAAGCAAAATTGACATTTCAATCCAAGTAAGGAAAGCAAAATAAGTAGCCTTTGCCCATGTTAACTGTTTGTCATTCCAGACAATCAAGACAAGGCCAAGTAGTAAAAGTTGGCTTGCACCAAAAGCAATTAGCTGACCAATTGATTGTGGTAACCAACCTCTAGGAATCCAATTAAAATAATCAATAACTTCACCCTTTGGAAATCCTGCAAAGTGTGCGATGATAACTCCAATTGTCATTCCTCCTATACCAGAGACAATTGAAATTAAACCTATTCTGTATCTAAATTTATAAATTGTATAAATCAAATTTCCTCAAACCTTACCTATATATTTTATCCTAAGATTGAAAAAAAATATAAATTGATTTCAATATCTTTTTCAAACATTTATCTTATAACGAGTAACATTTTTGAATATAATAGTAAAGTCAAAATGAATAATAGCTAGGCTTATGAAATTAAAATTGATTCCAAAAAACGAACAGGAGCTTTCAAAACTTTTTGTTCTAATTTTTCCATTAACCCTTTTGTTATCTTCATTTACATCTTTTCTTAAAGATGCTTACTTTACATTTGCTAACTTAATCCCAAATAACAGAATTTTTAACTATGGATTCCTAGACACAATTAACAATCAAGCAACGTATGGCCTGCTTTTTGCTACATGCATCTGTTTATCTTTCACCTATCTATTTTCAAAATCTCTTGGAAGAATTGCAGTGCTTTTTCCGCTTTTATTTCTGACATTATTAGGTCTTGTTGGTGCAGAATTTTTAGACCTTCTTTTCGGCTTTTTTTATCAAGATAGAATTAATGTAACGGGAAATAGTTCGTTATTAATCATCCTAAAAATACTTGTTGGCTTTGGATTATTCGGTCTAGCTTCATTAAATTTATTAGCTAAAAAAGAAAGTTCAATTTTTGCAAGTGCTCAGTTTATATACGGAGCAGTAGTTTTCTATTTTATTTCACTACTTGTATCCCGTTCAGAATTAGTTGTATTTACTGATTCTCTAATGATTACTTCACTTCATACTTCAACACATGTATATGTAGGTGTATCATTTATTTTTCTTGCAATTATTCACTTTTTAATGACTAAGCCTTTGGGAGCCACTCTGTTTAATAAAACTCTTACAGCAATTACTTTTTGGGGTTTCTTGTTTCTCCTTCCATGGACAAACTATAAATATTACTTTGGTTCTATAATTCCAAATTGGCTAGAGAATGTATCTATCTATCTTTCACTAAGTTTACTAATTCCTCTTCTCGCATTTTCAGTTAATTATGTGAAAACGATACAGACGAAAGAAGATGAAGGTAATAAGTCGTCTAGTCTGATGAGCTTTTCCGTTGTAATATTTTTAATTACTAATTTACTTCACATTATTTCAAGCTTTGAAAATATACTTCCATTAGTTGGATTAACTAATTTTCAAAATGTAATTAATCAGGGATATATTGGATCTTTAGTTCTTGCAATGATTTCATTTGTCTATTACCTAATTCCCAAGCTGTTTGGTAGGTCTGTCAAATATTCAAGGCTTGAGGATTTAATTTTTTCTGGATTAAAATTTTTATACCCTGTTCTACTAATCAACAATTTTCTTATCGGAGTAAATTCTGGATATTCTTGGAATGCTGGAGCAAATGCTGGAAGCCCCACAATCTACGGCGAAGGGTTCAGCATATTATGGAGCGTTGTAGGTATTAACTACTCAACTAATACTTTTATTTCACTTCTACTAATGACATTATCATTTTTATTCTTTATTTCGGTAGTAAGGTCAATTAGTTCTGGTGATGTAACAACAGTTGAAGAAATGGTTTTTAGCAATGAGTGATTTAGTAAATAAAGTAGCTGAATTATTAAACGCACCAGTTGATCTAGTACAGAGGTCTGCAGAGGCTAGAGCTCAAGCATCTGGTATCTCAGTTGATGATGTATTAAATTCCTGGGCTGGTGGTGAAAGTGTTGCTGCAAGCACAGCACCTGCACCTAAAGAGGAAGCTCCTGTTGAAGAGGTGAAAGAGGAAGCACCTGTAGAAGAGGTAAAAGAGGAAGCTCCGGAGGAAACCACAGAAGAATTAGTTGAAGAAATTGAAGCTCAAGAGGTTGTTGAAGAAATTGTTGAGGAAGTGATTGAATTAAAAAAAGAGAGTTCACTGGCTTTTATTAGTGGAGTGTTGTTAATTGGTATATTCACATTTGTCTTTGCCTTTGTAATTCCAAAGAATCAATCAATAAGTGCCGTGGAAAGCTCGCTTAATAACTCAGTAAGTGTCTCAAGTGAAGTACTAAAAGGTGCAGAAATATATGGTGAACTAAATTGTCAATCTTGCCACACTCAAAATGTAAGAACATTAATTCCTGATACTCAAAATGGTAAAGTCCTTAAGAACAAATATGCGAATGAAGCTCTTATCAAAAATGTAGGCACTATTCGACTGGGGCCAGATCTCTCAACTAATGCTACAAGAGAACCAACTAATAATTCTCAGTGGCTAAAAAGATATCTAACTGACTCTTCTTCAGTAAATAGAGATATACCACACCCGAACTATGTATTTCTAGATGACAGTGATTTGGAGTATCTCGTAACCTATTTACTATCATTAGGAGAGATAAATGAATGACTTATTAAAAAATAATGATTGGGACATCTCCAGATGCTCTAAACCTTTTTGTTGTAAAGAAGATGCTGAAGAATACATGCAAGCAAAGAATTTTGAAGGAATGGTTCTAGAACTAAACGATGGCTCAATACAAGCTGTTTGTCCAACATACCCAGAAGGTTTTTATCCTCAAGCTAAAGTCTTATCAACTATTGGTAGTAGCGAAAGTTGTTGCGAAATAAATGAGTGATTTAGTAAATAAAGTAGCTGAATTATTAAACGCACCAGTTGATCTTGTGCAGAGATCAGCGGAAGCAAGAGCACAGGCATCTGGAGTATCTGTAGACGACGTATTAAATTCATGGGCTGGTGGAGAGAGTGTTGCATCAGGTTCGACACCTCCTCCAAAAGAGGAAGCTCCTGTTGAAGAGGTAAAAGAGGAAGCTCCTGTTGAAGAGGTAAGAGAGGAAGCTCCTGTTGAAGAGGTAAAAGAGGAAGCTCCTGTTGCTGCAGCGGTAGCAACTAAACAAATAAAAAAATCAGTTTCATTTATCAATGAGACTATGTCTATCAAAACCAACTCTGACACCATTCTGCCTAAATGGCTAAATTTTAGTTTTGTAATTATTCCATTATTTATACTTATTGGTCTAATCAGTTCATCTAATACACAAGAGTGTGGTGAAAGAGGAATGTTAGACGTAGATAGAAAGTCCCAACAGGCTGTTAACTGCGATGGATCACCTTATGAAGGTAGAGGCGTTGCTGCTACAAACACAATTAATTACATAGCAATAGGTCAAGAAGTTTATGCAGGAGCAGGTGCTTGTGCTGGCTGTCATGGTGGTGGCGGAGGTGGAGGTGTTGGACCTGCATTTACCGGCGGTGCTTTATACACAACATTCCCAACATGTGCTGATCATGCAAAATGGATACAACTAGGTTCTGCGGGATGGCAGGCAGAGGTTGGTCCGACGTATGGTGCTGAGAATACTGTCTCAATTGGAGGTATGCCAGGTTTTCAAGGAAAGCTCACTGAAGATGAAATCTATGCAGTAGTTGTATTCGAAAGAGTTGTTTTTGGTGGTGGAGATACTGAAGAAGTTTTAATTGATTGTGGATTACTTGAGACTGAAGAAGAGGAAGAAGAAGTAACTACAGAGGCAGTTAGTTCTTCTCCTTAAATGAAAAAGTTCTCCATTTTTGATAAAAAATCATTACTTTATATTTTTGCTTTTTTACCAATCAACATTGTGTAATCCATTGGCCCTCTGTCAGTAAGTGTCAGTTCAATTTTTTTACTTATTCCATCCATAAGCAATGTTGTTTTTACGTAAGGCCTTCTTTCTACATCGCCATTAGAACTTTTTATTCTTTTATATCCAGCTAAAGGAGCTGAAGTCTTACGAACAGTATTATTTCTTTTCATGACTTTAAAATTTACGTATTTAACACCTTGTCTCTTTACGACTTTGATTTCTGAAGCATCTATTGAAGCAACACTTGCGCCAGTATCAATTTTTGCTATTACACTTTTGACTTTTAAATCGGGAAGTGCGACATGCTCCTTCCAACCAACAATTCGCTTCTCTCTTTTTTTTTGTGCCATTTTAGAGAATGACGTAAAACAAGAGGACGCTTACGATAATCAGTCCTAAATGAAAGTACATAACTGGAAGCATAGAAAAATTGTAATTAGGTTTTAGAAAGAAACAAACTAGTTTTCTTGAAGATCTTTTCTTTCAGTTGAAATATCTTTATCTTCGTTATCTGCTTTTCTGAAATACAGAAAGAATGTTAAAGATATTGCAACAATATGGTGGATGATCATAAGGTTAAGCAAAGAACGTATTACTATCGCTTCCCCCCACATCAAAAAGAAACCAACGGTTGTGAAAGTTCTTAATATATTTGATAAAAGAATTAAGGTTCTATTTTTTGTTAGTGCAAAGTACATATATAAAATGTTTATTGCAATTCCAGGCAGAAGTACAAATTGAAACCATACAAGGTCATTAGTGGCAAAATTTGCTCCAAAAATATCAGAAAGTAATTTAGGAAAAAAGAAACCAAATAGTGCTCCAGCAGCTACAGAAAGACCATCAAAAAAACGGGGTCATGACACTGAGGTTGTGAGTTATCTGAGATGTTACATGAATATTGCAAAAGCAAAACCTAGAATTTTTTTTCAAGGTAGAGAAATCAATTTCGATGTCGTAATCCCAAGAATTGCTGCTACATGGACCTTCTATGGCGCAGCTGTTGTAAGACAGTTTGAATTAATGGGTGCTCTGTCTGCTAATTCGTCTGCTTCAATAAGCAGATCTAGAGATAAATTAAGAGCATTGCAATTAATTGGAAACAGTGGTGTAGAAATGCCAATTACTGGTTATGTGCATTTATCAAGAGACATTGAAGCTGTTTTAAGAACTGTTGGCACTCCACCGTATGTCATTAAATTGCTAGAAGGAACTCAGGGTCGTGGAGTTGTTTTGACAGAAACAATGGAAGCAGCAATTAGTGCTATTGAG
>CACJPC010000012.1 GCA_902595195.1 uncultured Candidatus Actinomarina sp.
AAATGTTCCAAGGCGAGGAATAGGAGAGTCTACTGTAAAGAAAATAAGGGTATATTTAAATGAAACAGGAAAGTCTATATTTGAAGCTCTGGAATCAATAGAGGAGATTAAAAATATTTCTCCAAGAATTAAAGGAAGTCTCTCGGAATTTAAAGATTTAATTACTGAATTAAAGTCCTATTCGCTTCAAGGTCCCTCTAAAACAATCCAAAAAGTTTTGGAGCTTACAGGATACAAAATGAGTTTAATTAAAGAAGGCACACTAGAGTCACAAATGCGCATAGAAAATATCGAAGAACTTCTAAATTCTGCATTTAGTTTTGAGAATTTGTATGAAGAAGAAATTGATGAACCTTATGGAATTCTCAGAGATTACTTAGAATCCATTGCCCTTTTTTCTGAAACTGATAAATTAGAAGATGCTGATAGAGTTTTATTGATGACTCTACATAACGCAAAAGGTCTAGAGTTTCCATATGTATTCATGACTGGAATGGAAGAAAATTTATTTCCGCATGAAAGAAGTTCACAAGGAGATAATTCTGAAATTGAGGAAGAAAGAAGACTTTGCTATGTAGGAATAACAAGAGCTGAAAAAAAGCTTTATTTAACTCATGCGTGGTCAAGGACACTTTGGGGTGGCACAGTTTATAATTTACCAAGCCGTTTTCTAGAAGAAGGTTCTAGTCATTTTGATACTGTAGATTTTTCACTTGATACTAACCAAAAAGACTCTACTCAACTTGAAGTTGGTACAGGGCAAAAAATAATTCATGAAAAATATGGAGAAGGGCTTATTTTAGAAGTTCAGGGAAATGAAATAACAGTTCAATTTAATGATGATATTGGAGTAAAGTATCTTGATGTAGAATGGGCACCCATAAAATTTCAATAAATATGAAGCATAATTTCATTTCATTTGTAATCTATATTCTTGTTATAAGATTATGAACCTATTTGAATATCAAGGCAAAGATTTATATAAAAAATATTCTATAACAACACCCAAATCAATTTTTATAAAATCTATCTCTGACTTAACAGAAAATCATGGTTTGAGTTTTCCATTGGTTGTAAAAGCCCAAGTCCAAGTTGGTGGAAGAGGAAAGGCAGGTGGAATAAAAGTTGCAAAAAATCATCAAGAACTAGAAGAGCATATAGATGCAATTTTAGGTATGGACATTAAAGGTCATAAAGTTGAAAGCTTATTGATTGAGGAGGCTTCTGAAATCATAAGCGAATATTATATATCATTTACATTGGACAGATCTGAAAAGAAATATTTGATGATGTTGAGCTCCAAAGGTGGAATGGATATTGAAGAAGTTGCAGCTAATAGTCCAGAGGACTTAATAAAAATTTATATATCTCCATCATTGGGACTTGACAGTAAAATAATTACACAAGCAATAAAAGATGCAAATCTCAATCTTGATTACATTGATGAATTACATGAAATAATTTCTAAACTTTACAAGCTTTTTACTGAAGGAGACTGTGATCTTGTTGAAGTAAACCCATTAGCAATAACAAATCAGGGTGTTTCTGCTCTAGATTCTAAAGTTTCACTAGATATGAATGCAATCTATCGACATGATGATTTTAAAAAATATGAAGAAGAAATTCCCATTCCAGAATCCGAAAAGTTTGCCAAAAGCAAAGGCTTAAATTTTATCAAGCTGGATGGAAGTGTTGGCATTATTGGCAATGGTGCAGGATTAGTTATGTCAACTCTAGATGTAGTAGCAGAGCATGGTGGAAAAGCGGCAAATTTTTGTGATATTGGTGGGGGAGCAAAAGCTGAAACTGTTACAGCAGCTTTAGAAGTTTTAGAATCAGAAGAAGAGGTAACAAGTGTTTTAATTAATATTTTCGGAGGCATTACAAGATGTGATTTAGTAGCTGAAGGAATTGTTGAGGCAACAAAAGGCAAAGTACTTAAATGGCCTTTGATAGTTAGATTAGACGGCACAAATTCAAAAGAAGGTTTAGAAATTTTGTCTAAAAATGCAAATGAAAAAATAATAATCTCTGAGTCTATGGATGACGCAGCGAAAGCTGCTGTCGAAGGTGGTAAATAATGGCAGTATTTATAAATGAGGAAACAAAAGTTGTTGTTCAAGGCTTAACAGGCAGAGAAGGAAAGTTTCATGCTTTGCGAAACAGGGACTATGGAACAAAAGTGGTAGCAGGAACAAGGCCAGGTAAAGGTGGAGAGGAAGTTGAAGGTATTCCAATTTTTAATAATGTTGTTGATGCTGTAAAAGAAACTGGTGCTAATACAGCTATGACTTTTGTACCTCCAGCATTTGCAATGGATGCAGTTCTTGAAGCAGGTGAAGCTGGTTGTGATTTAATAGTTTGTATTACGGAAGGCATTCCTGCTAAAGATGAAGCAAGAATGTATGACCTGCTTAAAAGAAATACTACTTCACAGTTATTGGGGCCTAATTGTCCTGGACTAATCTCCCCAGGAAAATCAAATGTAGGTATCATGCCACACGAAATAACTAAAGAAGGAAACGTAGGAGTTGTTTCAAGGTCTGGAACTTTAACTTATCAAGCAGTTCATGAGTTAACTAGATTAGATATCGGACAGTCTACGTGTATTGGTATAGGCGGTGACCCTGTGCCAGGAATGTCTTTTATTGATGTTTTAGAGGCATTTGAAAAAGATGAACAAACAGAAGCAATCGTAATGATTGGTGAGATAGGTGGTAGTGCTGAAGAAGAAGCAGCCGAATACATAAGCAAGCTAGTTAGTAAACCAGTAGTTTCTTACATTGCTGGTGTAACCGCGCCACCAGGAAAAAAAATGGGACATGCTGGGGCAATTGTATCTGGAAATATGGGTACAGCCTCTGCTAAAATTGAAGCACTTACTAACGCTGGTGTCAATGTTGTTAACAACCCTACCAAGATTGGACAAGCAATAAAGGAATTGATTTGAAAGAAAATTTAAATAGAGAAGAATTATCTGCAGCAATTTCTGATACTAGAAAATCTTTTGATACTGATAATCCTATAATTCCGTTTATCGAAGGTGACGGAATAGGCATAGACATATGGCCTGCTTCTCAGAAAGTATTTGATTCAGCTGTTGAAAAAGCCTATAACAATCAAAGAAAAATTGAATGGATGGAAGTTTTAGCTGGTCAAAAAGCATATGATAATGAAAATGAGTGGTTGCCTGAAAAAACAATTGAAATGTTTGATAAATATGGGATAGGAATTAAAGGACCTTTAACTACTCCTGTTGGAGGTGGAATTAGATCTATAAACGTCTCAATAAGGCAAAAATTAGACCTTTATGCCTGTGTAAGGCCTTTGAGGTGGTTTAAAGGTGTTGAAACACCAACAAAGAACCCAGGAGATGTAGATATTGCTTTATTTAGAGAAAATACAGAAGATGTTTACTCAGGCAAAGAACTAGAGATGGGTTCTGAGGAAGTCAAAACATTAAATAACTTTCTAAAGTCTGAATTTGGATGGGAAATTAGAGAAGATAGCGGTATTGGAATTAAACCAATTTCCCAAACTGCATCAGAGAGATTAATTAGAGCAGCAATGAATTATGCAGTAGAGAATGGAAAGAAAAACCTAGCAATAGTACATAAAGGAAACATCATGAAATTTACCGAGGGAGCATTTCGAGGCTGGGGCTATGAATTAGTTAAAAATGAATTTTCAGATGTTGCAGTATCTTGGGAAGATTGTAAAGGTGAACCAGGAGACAAGATTCTAGTTCAGGACGTGATAGCAGATGCTTTTTTACAGCAGATATTAATTAAGCCTCATGAATTTGATGTGATTGCTACTACAAATCTTAATGGAGATTATGCATCCGATGCACTAGCAGCTCAAATTGGAGGAATTGGAATAAGTCCTGGTGGAAATATAAATTATGAAAATGGTAAATCAGTTTTTGAAGCTACTCATGGAACAGCTCCAAAATATGCTGGACAGGACAAAGCTAACCCTGGATCTCTAATACTTTCAGGCGAAATGATGTTTAGATATATGGGTTGGAATGAAGCTGCAGATCTAGTAATTAAAGCTATGGAAAAATCAATAAGTGAAGGTAATGTGACCTACGACTTAGCGAGAGGTAGATCTGATGCAAGAACACTTCCTTCATCAGAATTTGCTAAATCCTTAATTGAAAATATAGAAAGCTTTTAAGTAATGTCAAAAGTAACAGTAGTTGGATCAGGAAAGTATGGATCAATGACAGCTCTTAGAGTTGCAGAATATGATATAGCTGATACCGTAGTCATGACAGATATAGTTGAAGGCCTTCCTCAAGGTCTTGCTTTAGACATGAATCAATCAAGATTTGTAGAAAAATTCTCATCAAAAATTATTGGAACTAATAATTATGAAGATACTTCTGATAGTGATGTAGTTGTCATCACTGCAGGCCTACCAAGAAAGCCAGGTATGTCGCGAATGGATTTATTAGAGGTTAATGCAAATATTGTAACTGAGGTAACAAGTAACATTATGAAACATTCAAAGAATCCAATAATAATTGTTGTTACAAATCCTTTAGATCAAATGACAACTTTAGTTTCTGATGTGTCTGGCTTACCTAAAAGTAGAGTCATCGGTCAAGCTGGAGTTCTTGATTCATCTCGATTTGCTTATTTTATATCAGAGAAATTAAATGTAAATATGAAGGAAGTTGAAGCCTGGACTCTGGGTAGTCATGGTGAAACTATGGTGCCTGCACCATCCCAGTGTAAAGTTGATGGCAAGCCTTTAACTGATTTACTTACAAATGATGAAATAGCAGAGTTAGTAAAAAGAACTTCTGATGGAGGAGCGGAAATCGTTGCATTATTAAAAACAGGCAGTGCTTACTTTGCGCCTTCTTCGGCAGCTGCAACAATGGTTAAGTCAATTATTTCAGATTCAAACAATGTTTTACCTTCTTGTTCTTGGGTCTCTGGAGAGTATGGAATTAGTGATGTTTACTTAGGTGTACCAACTAAATTAGGAAAAGATGGCGTAACCGAAATTGTAGAACTTGATTTAAATACTGAGGAGTTGGAAAACCTAAAATCAGCTGCTGATTCAGTAAAACAAAAAGTTTTAGAGCTAAATAATCTAAAAACCCAATAAAACTGGGCTTTTTAAGCAAAAAATTTATAATTAGCATAAAAACTCAATAAAATCAGCAGTTTATAAAAAAAAGTCAATAAATTTAGGGTTTTAAGACAAATTAATTAAAAAAACTATAATGTTTATAGGGAGTTTTAAAAAAAACTCAATAAAGAAAGCGGATTCTAATGAATAAAGATGATTTAGCAAGTGCTGTTGCAGCTGCAGTAGGGTTGTCACAAGCAGACGCTAAAAAAGCAGTAGAAGCCGTGTTTGATGGAGTCACAGGTGGTATGAAAGACGGCGTTAAAGTAAGCGTTGCCGGTTTTGGTACATTTGAATCCAGATACAGGGCTGCAAGACAAGGTAGAAATCCAGCAACAGGTGAAACAATCCAAATTGCTGCGAAAAATGCCCCAGCTTTTAAAGCTGCAAAAGGATTAAAAGACGCTTTAAATTAAAGTTCTTTTAGTTAAATTTGAAAAGACGGCAAAAGCCGTCTTTTCTTTTTAGGAAATGATACTTATATCACCAGATATTTTAATTTTTTTATCAAACATAAGGTCTTCTGGATGTATTTCAGCATTTACAATTTTGTAAAGATCGATAGAAGACATTTTAAATTTTAGAAAATAGTCATCGTTAATATTTTCAATTTCAGTACAGTTGTTTAGTGAATATATTTTTTCTAAATCTGTAAATTCAAAATAAATAAACTCGGTCTTGTATTCATAGTCAGAAATTTTTTCTTTAAAATTTTTTAGCGTATCTTCTATCAATTAATTGTTAATGTTTCTCTTTTAACGTCTTCTATAGCTTTGGTAACTTGTATGCCTCTAGGACATGCTGTAGTACAGTTAAATGCTGTTCTGCATCTGAAAGCGCCATTCACATCTTTAAGTATTTCTAATCTTTGTTTTGAGGCATTGTCTCTTGAATCAAATACAAATCTATGTGCATTAACAATTGCTGCTGGGCCAACATAAGTATCCGCAGTCCAAAAAACCGGACAACTAGTTGTGCAGGCTGCACAGAGAATACATTTTGTAGTATCTTCAAACTTATCTCTATCTTCTGGAGATTGTAATCTTTCTCTTTCTCCGGGCTCTTCATCATTTACAAGATAAGGCATAACTTTTTTGTAAGATTCAAAGAATGTTTCCATATCAACAACTAAATCTTTTATGACAGGAAGGCCTCTAATTGGTTCAATTTTTATTGGATTGCTAACTTCCTTAACTAAGACTTGGCAAGCAAGCATATTTTCTCCATTAACAACCATCGCATCAGAACCACATACTCCATGAGCACAGGATCTTCTAAATGCGAGACTACCATCATCAAACCATTTAACTTTGTGAAGAAGATCTAAGATTCTCTCATCAGGATCTGCTTCGATGTTGTATTCTTCCCAATGGCCTTTTCTATCGGTTTCAGGATTGAATCTAAGAATTCTAAGTTTTACATCCATTAATATTTTCTTTCTTTTGGTTCATAGTTACCAAGCTCAACATCTTTATAATCAAGTTTAACTGAGTCACCATTCTTAAATGCGAATGAATGTTTTAACCAATTTGAATCATCTCTTTCAACATGATCTACTCTTGAATGTGCTCCACGACTTTCTTTTCTTTCCAAAGCGCTAGCAACAGTTGTGTCTGACATATCTAATAAGTACTCAAGTTCAATTGCTTCTAACAACTCTGTATTAAAAACTTTTCCTTTGTCAGAAATAGTAACATTTTGATATCTATCTCTTAAGTCTGACAAAATATCAGTCTGTTTTGTTAAACTTTCTTCAGATCTAAAAATTTTGGCATTTTCTTCCATTGAATCTTGAAGATCTTCTCTTATTTTTGCTACTGAAAAATTAGGATCATGTTCTTTATCAATAAAGTTACTTATCTTATTTTTTAGGTCTTCGCCAGCATTTTCAGATAAAGAAAATGGTTTTGTAGAAGAAACATAGTCAACCATGCTTTGACCTGCTCTTTTACCAAAAACCACTATATCTAGTAGGGAATTAGTGCCTAATCTATTTGCGCCATGAACGCTTACACAGGCAGATTCTCCCGCTGAATATACACCTGGAAGGATTGTTCCTTGAGCATCGCTTAAAACTCTCGCATCTACATCAGTAGGAATACCTCCCATAGCGTAATGAGCTGTTGGTTGAACTGGAATTGGCTCATTTATTGGTTCAATTTTCACATATGTCCTAACGAAATCTGTTATATCAGGCAATTTCTGTTTTATTGTTTCTGCTCCCAAATGTGTTAAATCTAAATATACGAAATCATTGTTTGGTCCTGCTCCGTTACCTTCACTTATCTCAGTTGCGATAGCTCTTGATACCATATCTCTTGGTGCGAGATCTTTAATTGATGGAGCATATCTTTCCATAAACCTTTCACCGTCTTTATTTCTTAAAATTCCACCCTCACCTCTCGCAGCTTCTGACAATAGTATTCCAAGACGGTATATTCCTGTTGGGTGAAACTGGTAGAACTCCATGTCTTCTAAAGGTATGCCTTTTTGATATAAAATTCCCGGACCATCACCTGTTAACGAGTGGGCATTGGAACTAACCTTGTATATTTTTCCAAAACCACCAGTAGCGAATGTTACAGCTCTGGCTTCAAATATGTGTATATCACCGGTTGCAATTTCATAAGCTACAACACCTTTACAAACTCCGTCATCAATTTTTATATCTAAAACTTGAAATTCGTCAAAAAAGGTTACTCCCATCGAAACGCATTTTTGATATAAAGTTTGAAGAATCATATGACCAGTTCTGTCTGCTGCATAGCAGGCTCTAAAAGCTGGTGCCTCACCCTCTTTAACAGTATGTCCCCCAAATCTTCTTTGAGCAATCTTTCCATTTTCTAATCTACTAAATGGTAGTCCCCAATGTTCCAACTCAACTACAGAGTCAATTGCTTCTTTGCACAAAATATCTACAGCTGGTTGATCTGCTAAGTAGTCTGATCCTTTGACCGTATCAAATGCATGCCAGTTCCAATTATCTTCTTCTACATTTGCTAATGCAGCGCTCATACCACCTTGGGCTGCACCAGTGTGCGATCTTGTTGGATATAGTTTTGTTATTACAGCTAACTTCATATGGGGCGCTGCTTCAATTGCAGCTCTAAGACCTGCACCACCAGCACCAACGATTACTCCATCAAAAGAGTGCTTAATTATTTTCATGCCTGCCTCACAAATGCTACCAACACATATGTACCTAATACAAAAAACACTGTTGATACAAAATATAAACTATATAAAGCAAGACTTCTATGGAGTTTGTTTGCTATATTGTCGTGCATAACTATCCTTAATCCATTTGTTCCATGAAGAATACTTAGAGCCAGCAAAAGCCAATCAAAAGTTCTCCAATAGGGGGTATCCCATCTGGCAGCAACAAATTCATAATCAAGATTAAGCGTATCATTAAATACATGCATAATAAACATATGTCCAGCAGCTAATAAAACCAGAAACAAACCACTTACTCTCATGAAAAACCATGCATATAATTCAAAATTGCTTCCACCAATAGGCGGTTGCCTTCTTCCCCAATCAGTTCTAGTTGTATTCTGCATTATGATTTCCAATCTGGTAATGGTCTTACCATACAGTCAACAACCGTTGTTCCAGGTGAACTTTTTTCAATACAAATATCAAAATATGAAGTTATCATTTTATAAGTCGTTGGAACAAAAATTCCAATAAAAATTAGCAGTGCAACAACGTTAAGAGATTTTTGATAATCTGATCCTTTTTTCCAAAGATCAACAGTGATGATTCTTAACCCATTTATTGCATGGGCTAATACTGCAGCCATTAAACCAACCTCGCCGAGTCTGAAGTAAAAGTTTTTGTATATTGCTTCTGCACCTTCATATATTTCGGGACCCGCAAGGATTAATGCGGTAGAAATAATATGTAAAAGCAAATAACCAAATAGTGCAACACCAGTGATTCGATGAAAAAGATATAACCACATGCTAGTCCTGCCTTTATAAACAGAACCAGTAGAAACTATTTCCTGATAAGCCATATTTAATTATCCTACATTGGAAAAATAACTATAAATTAATTAGACAATTCACCTCTTGACATTTTTATGTTCCCGTAATAAATTACACATATGTAATTTACTTTAAGGAGTACGGGTGGAGCAATCAATAGTAGAAGAGTTAATCGGCGGAATGCCATCATGGACAGAAGAGGCAAATTGTAAAGGGGCAGATGCAGATTTATTTTTTCCGGAAAGAGGAGCTTCTACTAGAAAAGCTAAAGCAATTTGTAGAGCATGCACCGTCCAAGATCAATGTTTAGAGTATGCAGTAGAGAACTCTGAAAAATTCGGAATTTGGGGTGGTCTATCGGAACGTGAGCGTAGAAGAATTAAAAGACAACGTGCTGCAGAATTTGATATCAGAGACGTAGGCTAGATACTAAAGCTTTCAGAATATTCGCTGAAGTCTCTTTCAACACCAATTTCATCGCTTTTTATTATTTCAGTTATAGTGTTTTCTTCGTCTGTTATATATGTATACCTTAAAGAAATACCAGCACCATCATGAAAACAACCAAATTTTTTGGCTACTTCACCATGAGGCCAAAAGTCTGACAAAATTGGGAATTCAATATTATGGTGTGCTGCCCAGGACCTATTAGTAGGACTTGCACCAACTGTTATAAGTATTGTATTTGTATCTTCTTTCAAGAAAGACTCTTGGTAATCTCTTAATTCGCATATCTCTTTATCACAAACACTACTAAATGGGAATGGCATAAAAACAAACATTGTTTTTTGACCCAAAAAATCTTTGTCGCTGTGCTTTGTTTTGTCATAGTTGAATAATTCAAATTCTGGTATTTTATCTCCAATATTTAATGGCATTTTATTTATCCTTTCTTAATAAATTTATGATAGCGAATTTAAAATTAAATAGGCGGCAATGAAGTTCTAGCTGCCCAAGAAATTGGATCTTCTAATTCATCAACTGATGGAATAAGGTTCATGTCCGAAATAATTTCATTCAGGCTGAGTTCATTTTTGGAATCTTCAAGGAATGAGATAAAAGAATCGGATCTTTCATCGTATTTAGAAATTTTTAATTCGAAGTCACTTCCAGGTCCTTGGTTGGAAACGAGGCCTAGGTCCATAACTAGATCAATCACACTCGGATCTATAAAGTCAATTGAATTTTTCGCAGAGTGCTTAATGACTGATCTATAAAAACTAAGAGGTGCAAAAATAACATCGAGCATGGAGTCAATATCAAAGTTGTTCAATTCAGGTATGTTACTCATGAGGTCTTGAGGATTAGAAAAATTACTTGGGTCAAAATTTGGTTCAATATCTTTTATGTTTGCTAAAAGTTCTTCGTTACTTTTTTTCATTTGTTTTATCAAGTATTCGAATGGCGCTATGTGCTCACCAAGAGTCAGAGTTATATATTCTAGAAGCATCAATGCAATTGTTGCCTCTTTCTCATCGATCGAAAACTGACTTATTCTTAAATCAAAATTATTTTTATTTATCGCAAGAGTACTATTTCTTGGAAGAATAATTCCATAATGGCTGAGACCCCAAGTATTTTTGCTCAAAAAACCTGCAATGTTACCTAATTGCATTCCGATTAATGATGATTGAGCACCTCCAATTCCAGCAGGTAAACCCTCAAACATTTGAAGTTCGGAAAAGTCAAAATGTTTAATTGAATTTAGAAACCAATTTCCATACTGTTTTGAATCCATTATTGAAACTTCTAGTGGTGTGTACTCATTTTTTGTTGAAGATTCTAGACTCAGTTCTATAACTCTAAATATTTCTTGATAATTCAAGTCAGAATTAGAAAGCAATCTATCCTCTTCGGTATCTTTATTGATATGGTTATTAATTTGTTCAGCCAGCTGCCAATTTACATCGCCATCATCATTATTGAAAAGATTAAATAATTGGGAAAAAAGATCGTCAGACATTAAACATCGGATGGACGTAAATCTAATTCAAAAACAAGTGTAATTACTTGTGATTCTCTAAGTATTTCAATCTCCACTTGCTCACCTGCTCTTTTTGTTCTTAATACAGTTATCAAACCATCAAGTGTTTTTACTGTTTCACCATTTATTTTTTTTATAATATCACCTGGTTGTGCTCCAGCTTTTCCTATAGCAAATATTTCACCGCCTGGACCATAAAGTTCTTGTATAAATACCCCAGAAAATACTCTTGCACCATCTTCTGCAATATCAAAATGCTGAGCTCCTAGAATTCCGAGGAAAGCATGAAGTATTTTTCCATCTTTTATCAAACCTTCTGCAATGTTTAAAGCAAGGTTTACTGGCACAGCAAATCCTAATCCCTCAGCACCAACATCAGCTGTTGCGATTGCAGTGGTAATACCAATTAATTCTCCATTTTTATTAATTAGTGCACCTCCACTAGAACCTCTAGTAATAGGTGCATCAGTTTGTATAAGCCCAAATAAAGTTACTGAAGTCCCCATTACATCACCACCAACATCTAACCTTCTCTCAAGAGCAGAAACAACACCTGTTGTCACTGTTGGTGCGGCACCGAGTGTAAGAGGATGTCCAATAGCAACTGCTAAATCACCAACTAGCATTTTATCGCTATTACCAATTGCAATAGGTATTAAATTTGAAGCTGTTATTTTTACAAGCCCAATGTCAGTCAATCTGTCAGAACCAATTATATTTGCTTCGTACATTCGTCCATCTTCAAAAATAACTCTAACCTCTGTGGAATTGTCGATAACATGGTGATTTGTCATTATTAGACCATCATCAGTAATTACAACCCCTGAACCTCCACCAGCTGATAAAAACTCTCCATCATCAGACAGCGTCCCCACTTGAACTTGAACAATTGTCTTTGTTGCCAATTCAGCTATTGAGACAACCTCAGTGGAATCCACTCTAGGCATTACTAATTCTTTTTCCTTTACAGTCTCAGTAATTGTTATTGGTTCTGGTAAAACAATTTCTTCTTCTTCAAAAAGACCAAATAGAAATAAAAATCCTAAAACAATACCACTCGAAAGAAGAGCAGAACCGATTACGACATTTAATGAGCTTTTTTTCTTTTCAGTTTTTTCTTCAATCAGATCAGAAATATATTTTCTCTGTTCAAACAGTTCTTGTTGCGAATAATTATCTTCTTCCATACATTCATATTAAATATGGAAAGATTCTAACCAATATTTCAAAACAATTTTTTTAAAAGGTTTCAATGTTTGTTGCTTTAAATTATCTATAAGTTGAAAAATGTTTTACGTTTCCTTAAAGTTAAATGGTAAATGTTATCTGTTCAAAACTTAGAAGTTGTTTATCAAGATGTTATTTTAGTTTTAAGGGGTGTTTCATTTGAAATCCCCAAAGGTGCAATAGTTTCTTTATTAGGTAGCAATGGTTCTGGAAAGACTACTGTTATCAGATCAATAACAGGTCTTCTTGATATTCAAAATGGTGATATAACTAAAGGTACAATTTCAGTAGATGGGGAAGATATTACTAATGAAAAGCCATCAAAGATAGTTGAAAAAGGTATTGCTCAGGTTTTAGAAGGAAGAAGAATTTTTGCAGAATTGTCTGTTGTAGAAAATCTGAGGTTGGGAGGACATACTAATAGCAAAGATATACCTCAAAACATTGATAGAGTATTAGATCTTTTTCCAATACTAAAAGAAAGATCTAAGGGTGAAGCAGGTTACCTCTCTGGAGGTGAGCAACAAATGTTGGCAATTGGAAGAGCCCTTATGTCCAACCCAAATTATTTATTATTAGATGAACCAAGTCTTGGACTAGCTCCAAAATTAGTTGATCAAATTGCAGAGTTAATTACAGAAATAAACTCACAGGGAGTAACAGTTTTATTAGTAGAACAAAATGCAAACATGGCATTAAACGTATCAAGCCATGGTTATATTATGGAAACAGGAAATATAGTAATGGACAATCCTAGTGACGAACTATTGCAAGATCAAGATGTCAGAGAGTTCTATCTAGGCCTGAATCCTGAAGGAACGAACAGAAAATCTTTCAAGGATGTAAAACATTACAAAAGAAAAAAGAGATGGTTGTCATGAGTTCTTTAAAATTCAGTGATGTAACTTTAAAGTTTGGTGGTATTTCAGCATTGAATAATGTAAGTTTTGAAGTTAAACCCAAGACTTTGTATGCAATAATTGGACCTAACGGTGCTGGAAAAACATCTATTTTTAATTGTATAAGCGGAATATATAGACCAACAGAAGGTTCAATCCATTATGGTGACAGCGACATCAAATACTTAAGACCAGATCAAGTAGCTAATTTAGGTATTGCAAGAACTTTCCAAAATATTGAATTATTTGAAAATATGACGGTACTAGATAATATTTTGATTGGTGCTCATAGGCATTTAAATTATGGTCCTATATCAAGTTTAATTTTCAGCAATAAAACTAGAAAAAGTGAATTGGAAGCAAGAAAAATAGCAGAAGATATAATTGATTTTCTTGAAATTGAACAATTCAGATATTCATATATCATGTCTCTTCCTTATGGTGTACAAAAACGTGTAGAAATAGGAAGAGCTCTAGCCATGGATCCAGACTTAATCTTGCTTGATGAACCAGCTGCTGGAATGAATAATGAAGAAACAGAGGATATCGCAAGATTCATTATTGACATACATGAAGAGATGAAAAAAACAGTAATACTTGTTGATCATGATATGAACATGGTGATGGATATAGCAGAAGAAGTTATGGTTCTTAATTTTGGGGAAAAACTTGCTGAAGGCAAGCCAGAAGAAATTGTAAAAGATTCGAAAGTAATAGAAGCATATTTAGGAGTGAGTGAATTATGACATTAACAATGAATGAAATTTACGATGAAATATTAAGAGACGGGGGAATGACTCCTTCAAAAAAAATTAAACAAACATCCATTAGATTTCCTGAAAAAATAGCAATGCGATACAAAGAATTTGGAGTTTGGCAGGAAACTACTTTTGAAGAGTTTTGGAAAAAATCAAATTATTTATCTATGGGTCTTAAGTTTTTTGGCATTGAGAAAGGTGACTCAGTTGCAATCCATTCGGAAAATAGGCCAGAATGGTTTATAGCTGATATTGGAATACAGTCTCTAGGGGCTGTCAGTGTTGGCCTCTATCCAACAAATCCTGCTTCAGAAGTTGAATACTTACTATCCCATTCCGAATCTAAAATTCTCTTTGCAGAAGATCAAGAGCAAGTTGATAAAGCACTTCAAGTAATTGAAAATTTACCGTTGCTAGAAAAAATTGTTTATTTTGAAGACCGTGGCTTATACAGTTACGATCATCCAAAACTCATGAGATTTGATGAGTTCCTCGAAATTGGAAAATCAGAATATGAATCATTTCCGGAGTATGTTGATCAGCAACTTGAGGAAATTAATGATGAAGATGTCGCTTTCTTAGTTTATACATCAGGTACAACTGGAAAGCCCAAAGGGTCAATGATTACTCATGGAAATATAAGCTGGGTAGCTTCACAGATTCCAAATTTTTCATTAGTTGAAAACGTAAAAGCAAAAGATCCTCAATTTTTATCTTATCTTCCGTTGTGCCATATTTTTGGAAGATTGACTGATTTATTAATTGCATCACATACAATGGCGACAATTAATTTTGCAGAATCTATAGACACTGTTCAAATGGACTTAGCAGAAATACAACCTACCATTTTTCCAGCTGTACCAAGAATTTTAGAAAGAATGCATTCTGGTGCGATGGTTAAAATGAGAGACGCATCGTTCATCAAAAGGCAACTATTTAAGATTTCAATGTATCTTGGCAATATAGGTGCTGAAAGAAAACTTAAATATGGCTTTAATGATGTTTTTGCAAATTTCTTAATATCAATTGGCTGGCTTTTATCTTTTAGGACATTAAAGAAAAAACTTGGATTAAGTAAAGCTGAGACAGCTATTTCTGGAGCAGCTCCCATAGCTCCTGAAATTTTGAAATTTTTTATGGCTTTAGGGGTTCCAATTTTCGAAGGATACGGTATGACTGAAAATTGTGGATATGCATCCGGAAACAATGATAAAAAAATGAAACTAGGTACGGTTGGTGTTCCAAACCATGGTATGGAGATAAAACTTGCTGAAGATGGAGAAATTCTAACAAGAGGAGGAGCAGTATTTAAGGGGTATTTCAAGAACGAAGAAGCAACAAAAGAGACTATTGATGAAGATGGCTGGCTTCATACCGGCGATGTTGGAGTTTTTGAAGGAGAGTTTCTTAAAATAGTTGATAGGAAAAAAGACATTATCATTACTAGTGGTGGTAAAAATGTATCTCCTCAGGAAATTGAAAACAAAATTAAAATTTCACCATTTATAAAAGATGCGATTGTAATTGGAGATAAAAGAAAGTTCTTATCTGCTTTAGTTGCTATTGAGTTTGATACTGTCTCAAATTGGGCTCTAAGAAAAAATATTGCACATACTACTTATAGAGATCTTTCTGAAAAACAGGAAGTAAAAGATTTAGTGTGGAAAGAAATTGTTAAGGCAAATGAGCAGACATCTTCACTAGAAATTAGAAAATTTAGAATGATACCTAAGGAATTAGATCATGAAGATGGGGAATTAACTGCGACTCAAAAAATAAAAAGAAATGTATTGATGGAACAATTTTCTGAATTAATAGAGGAGATGTACGTTTGATAATTTTTCTTCAAGCAACAGCAGAAGGCTTAGCATTAGGTGCAGTTTATTCATTAGTAGCTATTGGCTTCGTATTAATTTATAAGGCAATGGATGTTTTGAGCTTTGCTCAGCCAGCACTTGCGGTAGTTGGTGCAGCTTTTATTAGTGCTTTAGCAGTTGATAGAGGTGTACCATTCTGGATTGCATTTATAGTTGGAATTGTATTAACTGGTATTTTAAGTTTAATAATTGAACGAACATTTCTAAGGCCAATGGTTGGAGAGCCAGTATTTTCTGTAGCAATTTTGACAATTGGTATTGATATATTGTTAAGAACAGTTCTAGATAATTGGATAGGTCTAAACCCAAGATATCTAGGAGATCCATTTCCAAGCTTTGGAAACTTTGGTTCTATAAACATAGGAGGTGTTGTTCTCAAATATTTGGAAATATCCGCTTTCTTAACAGCTGTTGTTGTGATTATATTATTGTCAATATTTTTCAAAAAATCCAAGTACGGCGTTGCGATGAGAGCTACTTCTTTTGACCAAGAAGCTGCACTTGCTCAAGGAATTGATGTTGGTAAAGTTTTCGCTTTGGTTTGGTTTATCGCTGGCATACTTGCATCGTTTGCAGGATTTTTTATTACTGGAGGTTTTAATACCTTGACACAATTCAGTTTTATTTCAGCTTTAAGAGCTTTGCCTGCTGTTGTAATTGGAGGTCTAGATTCAATCCCAGGGGCCGTAGTTGGTTCTTTAATAATTGGCCTGACACAGGGATATGTTGCATATTTTCAAGCTGACATGGAGTCACTAGTTGGCTTTCCTTTAGGAAGTGGATTTTCTCTTGTTGCACCTTACTTAATCATGTTCGTGGTTTTATTAGTAAAGCCTGATGGGCTATTTGGAACTGAGGAGGTGGAGAGGGTATGAGAGGAAGACCAAATTTATATACTGATTACAGAAAGGAATCTGCAGTACTACCAAATCTCACTCAGAAATTTTGGTTTGT
>CACJPC010000013.1 GCA_902595195.1 uncultured Candidatus Actinomarina sp.
TTACAATGTTCAAAAAGGACAAGCTGTAAAAAAAGGTGATCTTTTAGTGGAGATTGAAACAAGATTCTGATGATTTTTGGTATTGGTGTTGACCAGGTTGATATAAAAAGAGTTCGATCTCTGTTAGAAAAATCAGGAAGTAAATTTGAGAATAGATGCTTTACGGTTAATGAAATTTTGTATTCAAAAAGATTTTCTGATCCAGCAAAAAGATTAAGTGCAAGATTTGCTGCAAAAGAGGCCATTATGAAATCTTTAGGAAAAGGTTGGAGACAAATTAACTGGAAAGATATTGAAATAACTGGTGGGGGTAAGCCAGAAGTAATTCTATATGGAAAAGCTAAAGAGTTAGCTAAACAAATGAATATATTTAATATTCATATTTCTTTATCTCACGAAGAGGATAAGGCAATTGCTTTTGCCATATCAGAATTAGACAAATGAGTTGGGTTGCAATGTTTCCCGGACAAGGCTCTCAACAAGCCGGAATGGGTAAAGAGTTACTAGACAAATACTCAAATTTACTAATTGATGATTTTGAAGAGACCCTTGGTTGGTCATTACAGGAAATTATATTAAAAGGTAATCAAGAAGAGGTAACAAAAACAAACATTGCGCAACCATACATTTTTGCAATTTCATATTGCTATGGCTTAGAAGTAATTGAAAAAATTGGTTTACCTAAAGTAGGTATCGGACATTCGCTTGGTGAATACACAGCTCTATCGCTTTCAGGAATTTTGAGTTATAAAGATGCACTAGAAATTATTGCTATAAGAGGTAAGGCGATGCAGGAAGCTGTAGAGGGATCGAATACAACTCTGGCTGCAGTGCTTACTTCAAATTTAGAGGCAACAATTAAGGCTGTGGAGGGTTTGATTGAACAAGGTATAGGTATAAATATTTCAAACTACAATGATGCTTCTCAAATTGTTATTGGCGGATCTCACGAAGATATTAATTATTTGAAATCAAACCCTAAAGATTTAGATGCAAAAAGAGTTATCCCACTTGATGTGGCAGGTGCATTCCATTCTCCAGTAGTCTCTTCTGCAAAAAAGGAAGTTGAGAAAGTAATTGAACAAATTGAATTAAGAGATGGTCAATTTAGTGTTTATATGAATATTGATGCAAAGATCGCAGAAGTTTCAACAATTAAAGAACGGTTGGTAAATCAAATAGACAATAGTGTTATGTTTTATAACCAGATATTAAATATTGAGAAGTTTGAACAACCTGAAAGCTGGTATCATATCGGACCTGGAAATGTAACTGCTGGGATGGTTAAAAAGTCTATATCTAGTAAGAGTGTTAAGGTAGTTAATTCGTTAGACTCTTTAAACGATATTTAAATAGGAGAAATTTTTGAAATCAACAATTACCGGTTGGGGTAAATGCGCACCTGATAACATCATGACAAATGATGATTTAGCAGTTTTTGTGGACACTTCAGATGAATGGATTCAGCAAAGGACCGGAATACAGGAGAGAAGATTTTGCCATGTAAACAATTCTGATATGGCAACAGTTGCTGGTCACCATGCAATAGCGTGTGCGGGATTAACACCAGAGGATATTGATGTTGTAATACTTGCAACTTGTACTCCTGATAGCATAGTTCCATCTGCAGCAGCTCATGTGCAGAAAAAATTAGGTGCAGTTAATGCTGCAGTATATGATGTCAATGCAGCATGTGCCGGTTTTGTTTATGCTTTGGAGCAAGGAAAAGCTTTTGTTGAAAGTGGTTTGTATAAACGAGCTTTAGTTATTGGTTCAGAGCATATTACATGGTTACTAGATTGGTCTGATAGAAACACTGCTGTTCTTTTTGGAGATGGTGCAGGAGCTGTTGTTGTAGAAGAAAGCAAAGATTCCGAAGATGGTGAAATATTTTCTTTTGTAAATGGACTAAGTTCAGATAAGTTGGACATTCTGGAGGTTCCGAACTTTGGATCAGCTATGGATAGGTTTAAAACAGATGAAGCTGCAAGAGTTACATGGACATTCGATGGACAAGAAATTTTCAAAGGTGGAATAAGAGCCATGGCAAAAGCGTCAGATGAAGTGATTACTAAATCTGGTTTAAATAAAGAAGATGTAGATATATTAATTCCACATCAAGCGAATTTAAGAATTGTTGAAGGTTTGGAAAAAATGTTGAAATTACCCAACGCAACGACAATAAAAAAGGTTCATAAGTACGGGAACACTTCAGCTGCCTCAATACCAACAGCTTTGGTTGATGCATTAGAAGAAGGCGAAATTAAAGGTGGCGAAGTTGCTATTTTTACAGCAGTTGGTGCTGGACTTTCTTGGGGCGCATGCGCAGTACGTTTAGGTAAGAGAACTACTCCAATCAATACTTCTGATGCTAAGCTTCCTGATTTTGATGGAAAAGCAGTTGATACGATTAGAAGAGCTATTGAGTATCAAATTCCTGACAAACTAGATCTGATATGAAAACAGCATTTGTAACAGGAGGCTCTAGGGGCATAGGAAGTGCTATTGCTTTGGCACTTGGAAAAACTTTTCATGTGGTAGTTGGTTTTGCTAACTCAGAAGACAAAGCCAACGATGTTGTTAAAGAAATTCTCGCTGCTGGTGGAAGCGCAAGTACAGTTCAGATTGATATATCTGATGCTGAATCTGTAGATAATGCTTTTACAAAAATAGAAAAAGAGCACAACTCTGTAGATGTTTTAATCAATAATGCGGGGGTTACAAAAGACAATATATTGCCGAGAATGAAGGAAGATGAGTGGCTTGAAGTAATTCAGACAAACCTAACAGGAAGTTTTTATACATCGCAAAGAGCTATAAAGCTTATGATGAAAAATAAATGGGGAAGAATTGTATTCATATCTTCAGTAGTTGGACTATCAGGTAACCAGGGTCAGGCAAACTATGCAGCATCAAAAGCTGGATTAATAGGGTTGGCAAAATCGATAAGTAAAGAGATGGGTTCAAGAAATATAACATCAAATGTAGTTGCCCCGGGATATATCGAAACAGACATGACTTCTTTTTTAGATGATAAAAATAAAGAAAATATTATAGAGCAACTATCAATTAAACGCATAGGTAAGCCAGAAGATATTTCAAACATAGTATCTTTTTTATGCAATGACGAGTCAGAATATATAACAGGACAAGTTATACCAGTAGATGGCGGTTTAACAACGTAATTAGGGAGTAATTATGGAAACAAATGAAGTTTTTGATAAAGTAAAGGGTCTTTTTGTTGAAGATCTAGGAATAGATGAATCAAAAGTCACAATGGAAGCAAAATTAGAAGAAGATTTAGAAATTGATTCATTAGGAATAGTAGAAGTAGTAATGGCTTTTGAAGATGAGTTTGATATTGAAATTGATGATGAAGAACTAGCAGATGTCTCAACTGTTGGTGAAGCTGTTAAATTACTTCATTCTAAGATCTAAATCTTATCATGTCTAAAAGACGTGTAGTCATTACCGGACTAGGTACCATTAATCCTCTTGGTAATAATGTTTCTGACTCTTGGGAAAAGCTTATTAATGGAATTTCTGGAATTGATAATATAACAAGTTTTGATACCGGAGATCTTCCAGTTACTTTTGCAGGCGAGGTCAAAAATTTTGATGCAAACGAGTACATGGGCAAACAACATGCGCGTAAATTAGACAGGTCAGGTCATTTATCAATTTATGCTGCAGAACAAGCTTTATTAGATGCTGGGTTTAATCCAGAGGAACGTATGGGTTCCAATTGTGGAATTGTATTTGGAACTGGAATTGGAGGAATTGGTGCAACAGAAGATGCAGTAAGAGTTTACGATGAAAGAGGAGCATCAAGGATTAATCCTTTGGCAATAACTCAGTTGATGCCAAATTCAAGCACCGGACAAGTTGCAATTAAGTTTGGAATAGAGGGACCATCGCTAACAATTACAACTGCATGCGCTGCATCGGCAAATGCTGTTGGTGAAGCAAAAAATATGATTGAAAATGGAATTGTTGACATCGTAGTAGTTGGAGGCACAGAGTCAGGCACTACACCAATGACAATTGGAGCTTTTGCCCAAATAAGAGCACTCTCTACAAAAAATGATACACCTGCTGAAGCCTGTAGTCCTTTTGATAAAAATAGAGATGGATTTGTTATGGCTGAAGGTTCAACTGTTTTGATATTAGAGAGTGAGGAATCTGCTAAGAGTCGTGATGCTAAAATTTATGGTTACATTGTTGGTTACGGATCTACAACTGATGCTCACCATATAACAGCTCCTGCTGAAGGTGGAGAAGGTGCAGTTCGAGCTATGGATCAAGCGTTGAAAGATGCTAATTTATCTGTGGATGATGTTGATTATATTAATGCACATGGAACATCTACCCCAGCAAATGATAAAAATGAGACTTCTGCAATCAAGACATTATTTGGTACCAAAGCCTACGAAGTTGATATTTCTTCAACAAAATCCATGACTGGACATCTTCTTGGTGGTGCCGGAGCTTTTGAGTCAATGGTCTGCATACTCTCTCTTCAAAATGGTGTAATTCCTCCAACAATTAATTTAAATGATAAGGATGAGGAATGTGATTTAAACTACACTCCCAATAATGCAGTTAATAAAGACATGAATATTGCTATGTCGAATTCTTTTGGTTTTGGTGGTCACAATGGAGTGCTTGTTTTTTCAAAAACCTAACTACTTAGGAAGCATTGACCCGCCGATTGAGTGAACGCCTCCATCAGCATGTATAATCTCTCCAGTTACAACTTCAGATAGATCAGAAAGTAAAAAGTTTACAACCTTTGCGACAGGTTCTGGATCCTTAGTGTCCCAACCAAGTGGAGCTCTTTGGTCCCATTCTTCATTCATTTCTGAAAATCCTGGAATATTTTTTGCAGCTGTGGTCGCTAAAGGGCCAGAAGCAACAGCGTTAACTCTAACCCCATCTTTTCCCATATAATATGCAAGATACCTAACAATTGATTGCAAACTAGATTTTGCAACACCTTGCCAATCATAGCCAGGCCATGCCTGTGAATTATCAAAATCTAAAGCAACAATAGAAGAAGGATTGTTAAGAATTGGTTGGAAAGATGTAGCTAAAGTTTTTAGAGAAAATGCAGAAATTTCGAAACTTTTGACAGCATCTGCAATATTTGTATTTAAGAAATTTCCACCCATTGCCTCTGTTGGTGAGAATGCTATTGCATGTAAAATTCCATCTAAAGAACCAACATCATTCCCAATACTTTTAACTGCTTCATCTACTTCTGATTGGTCTTCAATATCCATTGAATATACGTTTATATCATCAGAAAGTCTTTTTACTGCTCTTTCGGTAATGCGGAGGCCTTTACCAAAACCTGTTGCTACAACCGTGGCTCCATTTTCAATAGCAATTTTTGCTGATGCATAAGCTATGCTTTTATCTGTAAGAATTCCCGTGATGAGAAATTTTTTATCTTTCAAAATCATATTTGTCCTATAAATATTTGACCAATTAAATAGTTAATATGTATCAGGAAATAATATCTTTTATTGTTCTTCAGTTGTGTAGCTACCTGAAGCTTGCTCTTCTTTTTTTATAGAATTGCCTGTTACAACTGCTAATCCGATTTCTACTAATCCGAAAAGAAAGAATCCGTTGAAATCAGTAAATACAGCAAAAGCTATCAATCCAAGACCGCCACTATATCTTATTATGTTTAACTGTTTACCATTCTCAGCATTGCCACCAAGCAAAAAGAAAGCCATTGCAGCAAAATAAAGTGGTAAGCCTATAGACCTCACAATCATTGCCTCTTGGTTTGTTGCAAATTCAGCGGTAAAGTCAAACAAAAATAATCTATAGACTACCTCTGGTAATATAAATCCAACCAAAACTAAGCCCAAGTAGATTAACGGATCTAATCTGTTAATTAATTTGTAATTCATAAAAGCAATTATATCTTAAAAAGCTAAATCTTATTATTGATTTGTTTTAATTATTTCAGCTTGAGCTGCAGCGAGTTTAGCTGTAGGAATTCTAAAGGGAGAACACGAAATATAGTCAATTTGTAGTGTGTTGAAAAATTTTATTGAGTTTGCTTCACCAGCATGCTCACCACATACCCCTATTTTTAAATCTTTATTAGAACTTTTACCTTCATTAACTGAAATCTCTACAACTCTTCCAACTGACCCTTGATCAATTGATACAAAGGGGTCTTCTGAAAAAATATCATTTTCTACATAAGTATTGAGAAATTTTGATGCATCATCTCTTGAAAGACCAAGAGTTGTCTGTGTTAAATCGTTTGTACCAAAAGAAAAGAAGTCTGCATGCTCAGCAATAGAAGAAGAATTTAGAGCAGCACTGGGTAATTCAATCATTGTTCCGATTGTGAAATTAAAAGTAAATTTCAATTCTTCTTCTAATTGATTTATTTTTTCAATTAGATACTCTTTCATCTGACTTAATTCTTCAGCATTCATAACTAATGGAATCATTATTTCTGGTGAAACATTTAACTTTTCATTTTTATTTAGGTTGTAAGCAGCCATAAGAATTGCTTCTACTTGCATTTCGTAAATTTCAGGATAACTTAATCCAAGTCGGACTCCTCTGTGGCCAAGCATAGGATTACTCTCTGATAGCTTTACTAACATCTCTCGTATATGTGCTGGAGATACACCAATGGCATTTCCAAGCTCAGTCATTTCTATATCACTTTTTGGTAAAAATTCATGCATTGGTGGATCAAGTAACCTAACTGTTATTGGCTTATCTTTTAGAAGTAAAAACAATGCTTCAAAATCTGAAATTTGATATGTGATTAATTTACTTAATGCTCTCTCTCTTCCCTGTTTTGTATCTGACATAATCATTTCACGCATAGGAATAATTCTGTCTCCTTCAAAAAACATATGCTCAGTTCTACACAAACCAATTCCTTCAGCTCCAAACTCTATTGATTTTTTTGTATCAGTAATTGTTTCTGCATTTGCTCTAATTTTTAAACTTTTAAATTCATCACACCAATCCATAAGTGTATTAAATTCTGGTGAAGGTTTTGGTGGTTCAGATTCGAGTTCTCCAATATATACCTCACCTAGCCCACCATCAATCGATATCATGTCACCTTCGTTTAAAACAATTGTTCCATTTGAAATAGTTTTTAAAGAGTTGTCAATTATTAAACTTTCAGCACCTACAACACAAGGTTTTCCCATACCTCGTGCCACAACTGCTGCATGACTTGTCATTCCACCTTTGGTTGTCAAAATTCCGACAGAGGAATGCATTCCGTGAATATCTTCAGGGCTTGTTTCATCCCTTACTAAAATAACATCTCTTCCTTTGCTTGCTTCCTCCTCAGCCTTATCAGCATCAAAGACAATCTCTCCAACAGCAGCACCTGGAGATGCATTTAAAGCTTTGTTAAATAACTCTTTTTCTTGAGAATCTACAAACTGTGGGTGCAGTAGATTGGTAATGCTATTTGCATCAACCATGGTTAAAGCCTCTTCTTTTGTGACAACTCCTTCCCTTTGCATATCAATTGCAATTTTTACACTTGCTTGAGCTGTTCTTTTAGCTTTTCTAGTTTGGAGTAGGTAAATTTCTTCATTTTCAATTGTGAATTCAATATCTTGAACTTCTTTGAAGTGATTTTCTAATTTTGCTGAAATCTCAATAATCTCTTTATATGCTTTCGGAAATTTAGACTCTAATGATTCTTGTTCGACTTTTTTATTGGTCTTTATTGGATGTGGTGTCCTTATACCAGCAACGACATCTTCTCCCTGAGCATTGATTAAATACTCCCCATACAGTTCTTTATCTCCATTTGATGGATTCCTTGTAAAAGCAACTCCTGTACCTGATTTATCATTAAGATTTCCAAAGACCATTGTCTGAATTGTTGCACCTGTGCCCCATGCATCAGGAATATTATTTATTTTTCTGTATGTGACAGCTCGTTTATTTTGCCAGCTATTAAAAACTGCTTCGATTGCTCCTATTAGTTGATCGTATGGCTCTTGAGGAAATGCAGCATCAGTAAATCTCTCGACTGTATTTTTATAAGCATTGATTATCCAATTGAGCTGATCAACATTAAAATCTGCATCAGAATCAACATCATCCATACGTTTTTTGTTTGCTAACACAGCCTCAAATCGCTCATGTTCAACCCCCAAAACAACATTTGCATACATTTGAATAAGTCTTCTATATGAATCTAAAGCAAACCTCTCATCATTAAATGCTTCTGCAAGTTGAGATACGTTGGCATCGTTTAATCCAATATTTAGAATTGAATCCATCATTCCTGGCATAGAGATTCTTCCACCAGATCTAACTGACAGCAAAAGAGGAGTGCCAGCACTACCAAAACTTTTGTCAGAAAAGCTCTCAAGATTATGAACTGCTTTTTTAATTTCAGTTTCTAAATTATCTGGAAACTTTTTATTTTCCGTAAAGTAATTACAGACTTCGGTTGTAATTGTAAAACCTGGAGGTACGGGAATTCCCATATTTGACATTTCAGCCAAGTTTGCACCTTTACCACCAAGAAGATTGTTGAGAGACGAGTCGCCATCAGTTTTATTTTTAGAGAATTCAAATATAAGTTTATTTTCCATGGCGCAAATTAAAAATCTCCCCCCTCTATCCTTTAATTATATAGGGGGGAAACAATATGTCTAAAAATGTCATGGTTATTGGTACGGGTACTATTGGTGAACCTCTTATCGGTCTGCTGGCAGAACACAAAGATGCACTTGGTTTAGATAATGTTGTATTTTTTAAAAGAACTCCTCTTTCAGATGAAAAAGGGAAAGTTGAAGCTTTGCTTAGAAAAGGTGCAAAGATAGTTTCAACTTCAGATGCTTTATCAGATTTTAAAAAATTAGGATTTACAGATATTGAAGATGTAGAGAATACATATGAAGATGTAGATGTCATTATTGACTGTACTCCAAGCGGCAACGACAACTGGGAGAATATATACTCATCTCTCGATCAATCAAAAAGATTTATGGCGCAAGGTTCTGAGCATGGGTTTGGTCCATTTTTTGCTTGGGGTATAAATAATGATGTTCTCGAAAATGATTCAAATAGATATCTTATTGCATCTTGTAATACGCATAATATTGCATCAATAGTGAAGACTTTTGCTTTAGATCAGAGTCGTGAACTTGTTGAAGGTCAATTTGTATGTTTGCGAAGAGCTAATGATGTCTCACAAAATGACTCATTTTCTCCATCACCAACTATTACAAAGCATTCAAATCAAGAGTTTGGCACACATCATGCAAGAGATGTGCACGAATTATTTGCCCAAGAAGGAAAAGAATTAAACTTATTTTCTTCCGCGATAAAATTGCCAACCCAATACATGCACACTTTATGGTTTACATTACGTTTTACTGACACAATACAGCATGAAGAGATAATGGAAAATCTTTATAGCAGTGAGTTTTTAATGGCAACTGAGAAAATGTCATCGAACAAAGTCTTTTCTTTTGGTAGGGATCACGGATATCACGGAAGATTATTATCTCATGGCATTGTTGCCGAGCAGTCACTTCATGTAAAAGACAATGTACTCACTGGATACTGTTTTACACCACAAGATGGTAACGCTCTACTCTCATCTGTTGCAGGTACTGTTCAACATTACTACAAAGATAATTGGACAGAGAAAATGAAAACTTTCAATCGCTACATTTTCAAAAATATATAACTCTAGAATTTAACTATGGAAAAAGTTATTGCAATCGCAATACCAGCCTTATTTATAGTTGGAATTATATGGCTAATCGTTGCATCAAATAAAAGGATAAATAAAGCCCTTTCAACTGCTTCGAAAACTTTAGGCTTTACTTATATACCCTCTAAAAACATATTCAGAAAGAAAAGAATATTTGGTGAAATAGATGGATACAAATGTGAGGTAGAGGTATACACAAGAAGTCATGGACGCTCCTCTACAACATATGTCTCCTTCTTTGCTTTTTTTCCAGAGAGCTTTGATATGGGACTAAAGATTAATTGGCGAGGTGAGTTTGATGGAGATGATGAGTATCTGACAGACCTATTTATAAAACGAAATGAAGAACTTATAGAAACGTCAAAGAAAAATCTAAGAAGATTAAGGGTAGAGGATTCATTTGTAAATTCAAGAAAAGTCTTATTTAGAAAATATTACAAAGCTGATGAGATTGTAAAAACAATGAGAGATGTACTCCAATTAGCTAAAAGCATAAAGTAAAGATTTATCTATTTATGTTCTCTGTACTCTTTAAATAACCATGGAATCATCAGCAATGCAGCGACAGGATCAAAGTACCAAATGTCAAAAAAGTAATTAACACCAACACCGATAATTACTAATACAGACAGATTCAAACAAAACAATGTCTCTTTAGCTTCAGCGATAATGACAGCATTATTGAGTTTTCTACCTATTTTCAACTTTTTATACGCTAGGGGTCCTTCAACGAATATTGAGATAACACCAATTATGATTCCAATATAAGTTATTTCGTTTACTTTATTATTGAGTAAATCATATGAAGATTTAGCAAGTATAAAAAATATTAGGAAAAGAAATGAATAGGCAATATATCTCTCAGCAGTCTCTTCATTAATTTTTTTACTATTTGATATTCCTAGTAATGCAACAGCTGATGCAAATATCTCTATAAAACTATCTATTCCAAAACTAAGAAGAGCGGTAGAGTTTTCACTAAAACCCACTGATAATGCAAAAATACCCTCAATTAAGTTGTAAAGAATAGTAAAAAATATTAAATTTTTTGATTGTTTAAGTGCATCACTCATAAAAGAAATATTACTTACTGAGCCTTTTTAGCCAACTCTCTTCTAGAAAAATACACAATAACTGGAACTAAAAATACGTTAGGCATTGCCCAGTTCATCCACTCCTGTGGAAATAATTCAATAGTACTGATAAATGCAGTAGTAGCAGCAATTGTTCCAGCGAGCATAAGATTTAAATGAGTGTTGGTTCTGTCGTAAAAATTCGGTTTATCTGTTTTTCTATATCTGTTGAGATCATATGCTGTGATATACATACATCCAATTCCAAAAATTATTGATATAGTATTCATTCCTTCAAACTGACCATAAAAACCATAATTAATTAGTCCTGCTGCGTTTAGAAACAACAATACTCCGGCAATAAACATTAGCAATGTGAGAGCTTTATCCACATTCTCCCTAGCGCCAGTTCGGACTTTTGCTTGTCTATATCCAGCAAAAGCAAAATAAAATGAGAAAATTGCTATAGCAAACAAAAATGGTTGCACAACACCCATCATGCTTAGTGGTATAGCGGTTACAAAAATAGTTGACATACCGTAGACGTAGTACATTCCATACTTTTTATGACGTTTATCCCCTTTTTTCAGAAATAATAATAAGTAAGCTGTTCCTAGAGAAACAAACCCTGCCAAAATATGAATATATAGTAGTGGTTTTTCTAAATCTGTGTACACACCATCAATTAATGACATGATTTATACACTAGTCTTGCACTAGTTCAAAGAAGTTGATAATTTATAAATATTTTTAAATATCTAATAAAAGTAATATACCTACTCCAAAACCTATAACTAAAAGAGTAAGCACTGCAACTTTATATGTTTTAGCACTTTTCCAATCTACATTTTTTATATTGATTATCAATGCAACTGCGAAAAGCGAGAGTTAGGCCTATTTCAAAAGACTCCATATGAAAACCTTAATCTATTTAAACTAATTCGAAGGATTTAATAATATTTTCTAATCCCTCTTTTGCATCTGCAAAAAGCATTTTTGCATTGTCATTTATAAATAGTGGATTTGCAATACCTGCATAACCAGGTGACATAGATCTTTTTATCACGATGACTTGTTTTGCTAGGTCTACATCAAGTATTGGCATTCCATAAATTGGAGAGTCTTCATCAGTTCTAGCCAATGGATTTACAACATCATTTGCTCCAAGAACTATTACAACGTCCGTTGAGGAAAACTCAGAATTTATATCTTCTAACGTAAACATATCTTCATAGTCAATATCTACCTCAGCTAAAAGTACATTCATATGTCCAGGCATTCTTCCAGCAACTGGATGGATAGCAAACTTCACTTCGATGTTTTTATCTTTTAAGGTATTTGTTAACTCTTTCACTGCTGCCTGTGCTTGAGCTACTGCCATTCCATATCCTGGAACAATAACTACAGATTCTGCATAGCTTAACTGGATTGCAACATCTTCTGGGGAAGTACTAATTGGGTCTTTTTCATATTCATTATTAAGTGTTGTACCTCCAAATCCACCCTTTAGAACATCTAAAAGTGTACGATTCATTGCGGCACACATGAGGAGTGTAAGAATTATTCCAGAGGCACCAACTAAAGCTCCAGCTACGATCAAAATAATACTATTTACAATAAACCCAGCGGACATAGCTGCTATTCCAGAAAGTGAATTTAAGAATGCTATGACAACTGGCATATCTGCTCCACCAATTACTGCAACTCTTATAACTCCAGCAATGAGTGAAAGTAACATAAAGTATTCAAGAGTTAATATTTCCATATCGTCCCAAATTGAAGGTAATAAAATTAGTGGTGGTAAGAAAGCTGAAAATATGTTGGCGATTGTTGTATTAACATTGTTTAGTTTTCCACGTAACTTTAGAACAGCGATGATGCTTCCAGAGAAAGTAAACACACCAATAACCATTGAAAAAATAGCTACAAAATAATCTGATAGAGGTAAGGTGCTTTTTGATAACTCTACATATGCAATTGCACCAGAAGCTCCTCCACCAAAACCATTAAATAAGCCAACTAGCTCAGGCATTTGTGTCATCTGAACTCGTTTTGAAATTAACACTCCAAGAAGTCCTGAAACAACAATTGTGATATAAAAAGCAGGGTCATATTTAGAAAAATCAAAATTAAATGCACTAAAAACAGCTAGTGCCATGGCTAACATTGCAAATGTATTTGCCCTATGTGCCGTTGAAGGTCTTCCAAAGAGTTTCAAAGCAAAGATAAAGAGCACAGATGAGACAAGTAATATTATTTCAATCATTTTTCTTAAACATTTCTAGTATTCGACCAGTTACTGAAAAACCTCCAACAATATTGAGGGTTGCAAAAGCTATGGCAATTAAAACAATAATTTTAAGTAATTGAGATTCGCCTACTTCTGGGTATATAAGAATTGCTGCAATCAATGTAATTCCAGAAATAGCATTGGAACCAGACATCAACGGAGTGTGTAATGTCTGTGGAATTTTAGATATAAGTTCATATCCAATAAAGCTTGCTAAAAAAGTTATTAACAATGTAAGTAAGAATGTTGCTTCCATTATGAACTCATCTCCACAAAAATCTCATCGTCACTATTTTCTATATACAGTTCGATTAAATTTCTCACATTCTCTGAATACAGCTTTGTTGCTGCATGTTTAACAGTGTTTAAGATATCTGTTTCACCAACTATCTTTACACCATTAATCTCAACAACTTTGTTTACCTCTGTGCCTTCACAGTTTCCACCTGTACCAGCAGCTAGGTCAATAATTACAGAGTTCTCTTTCATGTTTTCAACAGTTGACTTTTCAATCAAGACAGGTGCTTTCTTTCCTGGTATTTGAGCAAATGTTAAAACAATATCACTATCAATTACTTGTTTCTTTAATGCTTCTTGAATTTTCTGGTTCTCTTCTTCTGAGACTTCCTGTGCGTATACACTGTCTTGAGCTTCAGTGCTTGCTTCAACAAATTTAGCACCTAAAGATTCCACTTGGTCTTTGGCCTCTTTTCTAATATCAAAAGCCCACACTCGAGCCCCAAGTCTTTTTGCAGTGGCAATTGCTTGAAGGCCTGCAACTCCTACTCCAAGAATTAATACTTTTGATGGCTGTATATTTCCTGCTGCAGTTGTCATCATTGGCACTACATCAGATGTCTCTTTTGCTGCTCGTAAGACTGAGGCGTATCCAAGCAAGTTTGCTTGAGAAGAAAGGGCATCTAGGTTTTGAGCTCTTGAGATTCTAGGAAGTTTAAAAAAACTTAATACTTTTACATCAGGTCTTAAAATTTTTATTTCTTCGATCTTATCAAAATCAAATATACCAATAAGAACTGCTCCTTCTTTAAGTTCCTTTATTGTTTTATCCTGGATATTTTCTACACAGGCAACAATGTCTAAATCGCTTAAGTTAGATATAGTTTTTACATTGTCTAGGGAAGAATCTGCATAATTTAGAAAATCAAATATATTTTTCTCCAAATGAACATCGAATGAATATTTCTCAATAGATTCAGGGTGTATTGGAGCCCTGTATCCATCAACATCTGTTAAAAATCCTATTTTCATACTTTCCTAGTTTAAATATGCTGGCAACTTACTAAGAATTAAATAAAATACATACATGAATATTGCTGTCTTTAGTGATAAGTTTTCTGGTACGTTAAGCGCCATTGAAGTACTTGATATTATTACAAATAAGTTTTTGGATTCAAATATTAATGCAGACTTTTTCAGCGTTACCGATGGTGGGCAAGAAAGTACAGAAATTTTTAAAAGTCACAATTTTCAAACTCATGAAAGTTTTGAAGCTTTGAATTGTGATAATTCTCTCTCAGTAGTTGAATCATTAAACATAAACGGGAGTGTTTTTTTTGAATCAGCTCAATTAATTGGTGTTGATTCAAAAAATGAATCCATGTCGATAAATACAGGATGTTTGCTTGAGGCAGTTAAAAAAACAGAAGTTCTTGGAACAGGTGGCTCAAAAACTATTGATTTTGGAGTAGGACTCTTAAGTAAGTTGGGTATGGAATTCATCTCTAATGGTGAAACTATAGTAAATCCTGTTCCCAAAGACTTTTCTTATATAGATCAAATTAAAACAACAAATTTTAAATCTAATTTAGAAAATAGAATTTTAAGTGATACCAATATT
>CACJPC010000014.1 GCA_902595195.1 uncultured Candidatus Actinomarina sp.
ATTTTCAAAGATTAAAAAATTATTTTCTAATCTTTATAGTATTTTTTACAGTCTTAGGTTCTTCGTATATTTTTATATCAACAGTGTACGAACTTCAATTTACAAATTCTGATTATTTTAAAAACCAAGCTTTGTCTTATCGAGTTAAAACTGAAAAGATAAAAGCGTCAAGAGGCAATATTTACGACAAAAATCTTTTAGTATTATCTTCAAGTTCTAGGTCATATAATATTGGAATTTTTCCAACAAAAATTGATAATTTAGATGAAGTAGTAAATTCACTATCTGCAATATTATCTGTAGAAAAAGATTTATTACATAAAAGAATAATATCCACTACTAACTTTTTTTATCTTGATAGAAATATAGATTATGAAAAAGGAGAAGAAATAAAAAGTTGGAATCTTGAAGGGGTCGTTCTAGAACCTTCATTTAATCGTGTGATACACGCTAATTCAGTTTCAAAAATTATAGGAAAAGTAGATCCTGACGAAAATGGTATAGAAGGTTTAGAGCTTTATTTTGACTCATCACTTAAAGGAACAGATGGGGAAATTAGCTACGAAGCTTCACCAAATGGAAGAATTATTCCTCAGGCACCTATTAAAACTATTCAACCAACTCACGGAAAAGATTTAATTTTGACACTAGATTCCGAATTGCAATTTATAAGTGAAAATCTATGTTCTGAGGCACTAGAAAAAACCGAAGCATTAAATTGCTCTATTGTTTTTGCCAATGCAAATACAGGAGAAATATTAATTGCTGCTGAAAAAAGTGGATATCTTAAAGAAAGTTTAAACATAGACTTATTAAGTATTAGAGCTCAGTACGAGCCTGGTTCTTCATTAAAAATCTTTTCTATAGGTGCAGGCATCGAACAAGGATTATTTGATGAAAATACTAAATATTTAGTTGATGATAAAATTGAAATTATTGAGGGATCCTGTGCCAAAAATTATGATGGTCTAAAAGGTTGTTATAGAGATTTCTTAAACCATGATCCATATGAAATATCTATTAAGGAAATAATAGAGCGCTCATCAAATGTTGGGACAATTCTCGCTACAAAAGATTTGGATATAAATTATTTAGAAGACTATCTTTATAAATTTGGATTCGGTGAAAGAACAGGAGTGGAATTGACCGGTGAGATAAAGGGAAGTTTCACCGAATATAACATTTGTAAAACTTGTTTAAGTTCACTATCAATCGGTTACACGGTTAATGTAACGCAACTTCAAATGGTCAAAGCATATAGTATTATTGCAAATGGTGGTAAGAATATAAATTTGTCATTAATTAAAAAACCTACGGAAAGTTCTAATCTTCAACAGGTAATAAGTGTTGAGATGTCTGAAAGATTAAGAAATCTCTTAATAAATGTTGTAGAGGGTGTTAATGGTACAGGAAAGTCATTGAAACTAGATAATTACATAATTGGAGGAAAGACTGGGACTAGTAGAGCTCATATTGAGGGAGATGGCTATTCAGATTTTAGATTTAATACTTCTTTTACTGGATTTATTGAAACATTAGAAGGACCTGTTGTTGGATCAGTTATTTTATGGGGAGCTTCTGTTAACCCGGAATCTGAATACGTTACAGGAGGATCAACTGCTGCTCCGATTTTTAAAACAATTGTCAGCAACTTAGTGCCAGGAGAGTAATGGATAAAATTTATAATTATGACCAATATTTGGGAATGAGTTTAGATTTTTCGGTAATTGTAAATTCAACACTTGACTTAAAACCTGGTTCAATTTTATGTATTGATAATGAAGATATTGAAAAATTGGATTATTTGATAAATGAAGCATTGAATAAAGACGTAGACAAAATTTTAACCAGTTCAAAATCTAAAATTTCCGATGACAAGGTATATAGATTCGAAGACTATGAAAAAGTTTTTGAAGATATTTTGAAGAACATTAATCCTAATTTTAAAAATAAAACATTTTTTGGTATTACAGGAACAAATGGAAAAACAACTACTGCTCATTTACTAAACTCTCTACTTGGAGATTCCTCAATTTTTGTAGGAACTATTGACGAAGATAATCTTTTTGAATTTACAAAAGAGGAACATTTAACAACACCAAAACTATTTAATCTTGTAAAAATGTTGTCCTTAATTGATAAAGATGTAAGCAATGTGGTTCTTGAGGTTTCTTCTCATGCTTTAGACCAAAAAAGATTAAATGGTTTATATTTCAAAATGTCAGGATTTACAAATTTAAGCCAAGATCATTTAGACTACCACAACACAATGGATGAGTATTTTGAAGCAAAGACAAAGTTATTCAATAAAAAAACCTCAGAAGATTTTGCATACATAGATTCAATCTATGGTGAAAAATTAAATCAAATTTATGACTCTAGAGGTTTCTCTATTGGCAATACAAAGAATAACAATGTTCAACTAAATTCATACACTAATGATTCAATTGATTTTGATATTGATGGAATAAATGTGAATTCAAAACTTTATTTGTCAGGTCCAGAAATTATTTACAATTTTCTTTTGGCTTTTAGCATGGCCTATTATTCAAAAGTTAAAGACATTAATGAGCTTAAAGATCAGATACCTCTTCTAAAAAATCCAAAAGGAAGATACGATGTTATCAATTATGCAAAAGGTGATATCATCGTAGACTATTCCCATACACCTGAAGCAATAGAAAAAGTCATTAAATACACAAAAGAAAGATATAAAAAAGACGTAATTGTAGTTTTTGGAGCGGGAGGAAATCGTGATAAGTCAAAAAGAAAATTTATGGGTACAGCTTCTCAAAATGCTGAAAAAATAATTATTACTAACGATAACCCAAGGAAAGAAGACCAACTTGATATATCAAAACAAATACTTGAAGGAATTGATCTTAAGAAAAACGTAGAAATCATTTTAAATAGAAGAGAAGCTATAAGCAAAGGTGTAAAGCTCCTAGATGGTAAAAGCACTCTACTAGTATTAGGTAAAGGACATGAAAAATTTCAAGAAATAGGTGACGAATTGTATGAATTTGATGATATTGAAGTTGTTAGAGAAGAGATAAGCATCTAATGATTGGAATAATCGTATCAGGAGGATTAAGTTTTTTATTTGTTCTTGTATCAACCTTTTTAGGAGTAAATTATTTCAAGAGTAGAAATATAGGACAAAACATTCAAGAAGAAGTTGTTCACCACGAACATAAAAAAGGGACACCTACAATGGGAGGAATTTTCTTGATTCTCGGTACTTCTTTCGGATTCTTTGCTTCACACATAAACTTTTGGACTATAGGTAGAGGTTTTGAGGTTGTATTAAGAAGAATTAATGAAGATGTTTTAGCTTTATTAATTATTGCGATAGCTATGGCTTTAGTTGGTTTAGTTGATGATTATTTAAAAGTAAAAGGTAATAGAAATTTAGGTCTTACGGTCAAGCAAAAATTTGGACTACAGTTTTTAGCGGGTATATTGGCAGCTGTATATATTTACAATTTAGGCTACTCAACACAACTTTATATATTTAGTGGTTTTGGTATAGACATTGGATTTTTCAAATGGATATTAATAGTTTTTGTCTTTGTAGGTATTACTAATGCGGTAAATCTTACAGATGGTTTGGATGGGCTGGTAGCTGGAAGTAGTTCAATTAGTTTTGCTGGTATTTTAGTTATTTCATTTTGGACATATAGGCATCCAGAATATTACTCAAATTTTATTAGCGACTCTTTTTTAACAGTAGATATTTCACTTTTGATTTCATCTGTGTCAGGTGCATGTTTAGGCTTTTTGTGGTGGAATACTAATCCAGCAAAAATAATCATGGGTGATGTCGGCTCACATTTTATTGGTGCTATGTTTCCATTAATTTTGATTTCACTTGGTGCAGAAGGGCTGCTTCTATTTTTTTGTTTCTTATTTTTAATAGAAGCTGGATCAGTAATAATTCAGGTCGTTTCTTTTAGATATAGAAAAAAACGAATTTTTAAAATGGCGCCATTACACCATCATTTTGAAATGAAAAACTGGGCTGAAACAACAGTAATTGTTAGATTTTGGATTATTAATGGAATTTTTGTAGTACTTGGTTTGGGGCTCTTTTATGCTGACTGGGTTTTGTTTGGAAATTAAGTGAAAAAATTAATATTTGGATATGGTGAAACAGGCAAAGCTGTAGAACAATTTTTTATTAACAACAAAATAGATTTTGAAATCTACGATGATAATATTTCTAATTTCAACAGAGATATTACCGATAATCTTATGGAATATGATGAAGTGATAATTTCTCCTGGTATTCCTCCAGATAATGTACTTCTTTCAAAAATAAAATCACAGAATTTAAACATTTCTACTGATTTAGATCTCTTTTTTAGGTATAACGATAAAAATATAAAAATTATTGGAATAACTGGAACAAATGGCAAAACATCATTTGTAAATATAGTTAAAGAATTCTTAGAGAAGAATGGTCATAAAGCCATTTCGTCTGGCAATATAGGAACTTCGCCATTAAATTCAATAAATAAAGATTTTGAATATCTTGTATTAGAGCTATCTAGTTACCAACTTCATTATTCAAAGAACTTATCACTTGATTTTGGAGTAGTTTTAAATATTGCAAGCGACCATCTAGACTGGCATGGAAATTTTAAGAATTATTTAGAAGCTAAGTCCAAGATTATTAAATTCACTAAAAAGAATAACATCCTTGTTTATAGTGATTTAATTCGAGAGTTTGCAAATTATGAAACTAAAAAAAATGTTAATGCTGATTATTCATCCTTAGAAAATATAGATACGCCTTTTTCAAATGAATTATTAGTACCTTTTTTAGATTTGATTTATTTATTGGATTTAAATATAGAAAATATAGAAGAAGCTTGTCATAATTTCTTAGTCGGCTTGGAACAATTAGAACATAGATATGAAAGGATCAAATTTAAAGGAAATATAAAATTTATAAATGATTCAAAAGCCACAAATTTTCATGCAGTAACAAATGCAATCAATAGATCAAAAAATATAATCCTTATTCTTCATGGTCTAACTAAGAATATTCCTAGTGAAGAATTAAAACTTACATCTGATGTTAAAAAAATTATTGTACAGTCCGAAATGAAATTAAATTTTAATCAATTTTATGGAAAAATTATTAAATACGAATCAATCAATGAAATTAAAAACTTGATAAAGTCTGAAATGCAAGAAGGTGATACAGTGCTCTTTTCATGTGGTGGTGCAAGTTTTAACGACTTTAAAAACTATAAAGAGAGAGGAAATTTTTTCAAAAAAATAGTAAACGAGATTGAAAGTGAAACTTAAAATATATTTTGATGAGTATCTGATAAAACTGAATGGTATTTCGGTAATACTTCTTCTTATCTTTGGAGTATTTCTTGTATCTTCCGCTACTGCTGTAGAGTCTCAAAGAATTTATTCAGATAGTTTTTATATGATTGCTAACCATGGATTGGGTATATTAATCGGGGTAGGGATGTTTTTATTAATAAAAAGATTCAATTATTTGTATTTTTTTAAATTTCTAACGCCTCTCGTTTTAGTGATGATTGGTGCTTTATTTGTTTTACCAACAATCGGAGTAAATCTATTTGGTAGTACACGTTGGTTAGATATTGGCAATATAAGAATTCAACCCAGTGAATTAGCAAAACCTATCATTATTCTTTGGGTATCGAGACAGCTATCAAATGAAAAAATAAAGGAACATGATTTGAAAACAATTTGGCGAGCAGGATTTATTCCTGGCTTAGCTGTAATTTTAATTTTTCTTCAACCTGATTTTGGAACTACAGCAACTATTGCTTTTATAGTATTTATACAATTTTTGTTTTCAAAAACAAAACTAATCTACCCAGCATTACTTTCAATAGGAGGTTGGTTCATTGGAAGATATTTTTTAGAATCAGAATTTTATAGGGCTGAAAGGCTTAGAGTTTGGAGCGAGGGGATATGCAATCAGGGCCAAGAGCTTCTTGGTGCGTGTTTTCAAGTCCATCAAAGTAGAATTGCAATCAGTTCTGGAGGCATGTTTGGTTTAGGTCCAGGAACTTCTAGAGCAAGGTGGGGTTCTTTACCAAGCGCTTATTCAGATTTTATTTCATCAATAATAGGTGAAGAATATGGTTTCATTGGATACTTAATATTTATATTTATTCTTTCAATATGCATTATTACTTTTTTCTTAATTGCTGTTAGAGAAAAAAATGAATTTAAAAAAATATTTATTTCTGGTTTAGGAGCATGGATACTTTTTCAATCTGTTTTAAATTTAGGTGCTTCTGTATACTTGTTACCAATTACAGGAATTGTATTGCCATTTGTATCATATGGAGGGACGGCCATGGTTTCTATTTTTGTAGCACTAGGGATAATGCATTGCAGGGTTGATGAATAAAGGTGTATTTTTATGTGTTGGAACTGGTGGACATGTTCTACCAGCTTATAACTTAATTAAATCAATGCTTGATCAAGGTATTGATAAAAAAAATATTTTAATAGTAACTGATGAAAGAGGTATTGAGTATTTCAAAGAAAAAGACTTTGAGACTATAGTTTATCCTTTTGTGTCCTCACGAAAAGGTATTATCGGCTATCTACTAAATCTTGGTAAAATTTTAAAAAGTATTATTTATTTATATAAAAGTTTAAAAAAGTATAAACCACAATTTCTTTTTACAACTGGTGCATATATTGCTCCCGTTTCAGCAATTGTTGCAAGGTTATTGAAAGTAAATTTCTACATACAAGAACAGAATATATACTCAGGTTTAGGAAATAAGCTTTCAGCTCCCTTCGCTAAAATTGTTTATACATCTTTTCCTGATACTAAAAATATTCAAAAGAATAAAATTCAATATTGCGGACCAGTTTTAAATTTAGACTTAAACAACAATAATGAAATTAACAAAACTTCTAATCTTACAATAGGATTTCAAGGTGGAAGCCAAGGGTCAAAAGAAATAAATGAGCTTGTCTACAAATTTTGTGAAGATAAGAGATATTTTGATATTGATATAATCCACATTGTGGGTAAAAATAATGAAATAATTAATACAAATAGAAAAAACTATATTTCTCATAATTACATTGATGACATGCAGTCATTTTACAATTCAATCCATTTACAAGTTTCTCGTGCAGGCGGGGGTATTCTTGAAGCCGCGTATCTCAATATCTACCAGTTACTCATTCCTTTTAAACACGGAACTACTTCGGTACATCAACAGCTTAATGCTGAGTATCTGGAAAAAATAAATGCTGCAAGAATTATTAAAAATTATGAGGATTTTACTAACCAAATTGATTATTTTATTGAAAATTACAATGAAAATTTAGAGAAAATTAAAATTGAAGCAGGAAATTTAACAATTAGTGAAAAATTAGTAGATGAACTTATTAAGTAGTTTTAACAAAATCTTCATCATGGGTATTGGTGGCTCAGGAATGAGTTCAATTGCAAAATATCTCAAACAAAAAGGGCATGATGTTGAGGGTTATGATCAAAGAATTTCTTATATTACCAATCTTTTAGAAAGTGATGGAGTAAAAACTTGCCAAAATATTGATAATTTTAGATATCAAGAAGATGTTTTATATGTTATCTCATCTGCAATTAACCTTGAGGATACTTTTCTTGAAAATTATACTGATAGTGAAAATGTAATTTCAAGACCAAAATTTTTGGAATTATTATCTGAAGAAGTAGAAATTCTTGGAATAACTGGTACTCATGGAAAAACTTCCACTACAGCTTTGGTTTCTCATATATTTCATTTTAATAACAAAAATGCATCATTTATTTATGGAGGAGTTAGCGGTTTTGGTAATTTAGGTGGTCATTTCGGTGAGAAGACACAACCTTTAATACTTGAAACCGATGAAGCATTCAATACATTTAAAAATATAAATATAAAAGATTTAATCGTTACAAATATAGATAATGATCATATAGATTTCTATGAATCGTATGAGAATTTAATTGATGCATTTAATCATGTTATTAAAAATGTAAAAGGAGTAAAAGTTTTAAATTACGATGATGAAAATCTTAGGCTAATAAGTGATAAAGACATAATTTCGTATTCAAGAACACAAACGTCAGATTACAAAATTAATCTCCCTAACTCGTTTGAACATGAAGGCAAATCTTATGAAGTATCAACAAAATTAATTGGAGACCATTATCTTTCCAATATAGTAGCTGCAATAGCAATTTGTAATGTTTATGGTATCTCGACAGAAGATAGCATAAAAGCTATATCTGAGTTTGGAGGAGTTAAAAGAAGAATGGAGTATATAGGAACTTATAACAACACGAAATTTTACGATGATTACGGACATCATCCAACAGAAATGAAGGCAACCATTAGTGCTTTAAAAAGCATAACAAAAGGGAAATTGTATGTTATTTTTCAACCTCACCGCTACACAAGAACACGTGATAATTTTGAAGCATTTCAGAACAGTTTGAATGTTGCTGATGAACCAATAGTTACAGATATTTACTCAGCTGGGGAAGAGCCAATACCTGGTGTTTCAAGCAAAAATTTTTCAAACAGTAAAATTAAATATATTAAATCGATTCGATCAGTACCAATTTTTATTAAAAGTAATATTAAACCTGGAGATAATGTCTTAACTCTTGGAGCTGGAGACATTACCTTATTAGGTCCACAGATACTAAAATATTTAAATGATTAATCAAAAAGTTCTATTAAAAAATGAAACAACATATCGTTTTGGAGGTATGTGTAAGAACTTCTTTTTACTTAATGATAAAAAAGACTTGGATAATTTTGATGAATATGACATTTTTGATGAGTATTTTATTCTAGGAAAAGGGTCAAATGTTGCATTCTCAGAAAATGAATTTGATGGAGCTGTAATTCAATCAAAAATTAACTATATAGATTTTGATAACAAAACAAACAAACTTGAATTGGGTTCGGGAACTTATTTACCAGATCTTTCTAGATTTTTAAAATCAAAAAATTTAAGTGATGGGGAATTTCTTTTAGGTATACCTGGAACAGTTGGGGGAGCTTTATCCATGAATGCTGGTTGCTATGGATATGAATTTTTAGATTATGTAGAGGCTTTTGAATATTTTGATATAAAAAGTAAAAAAATTAAAAAAATTAAAAAATCTCAAATAAATTATGGTTATAGATTTACAGATATTGATGATTCAATAATCCTTTCTGTCACAATGATATTTCCTGATGGAGATCCTGACAAAATCAGTAAAAACATGAAAGAATTCACAAATCATAGAAAAAATACGCAACCCTCTGCTTTATATAATGCTGGTAGTGTGTTTAAAAACGGTGAAGATTATTATGCTGCTGAATTAATTGAAAATGCTGGCCTTAAGGGATATAAGATAGATGGCGTTAGGGTGAGTGAAAAGCATTCTAACTTTTTTATTGCTGATAAAGATGCTAAATCATCAGCTTTGTATAAATTAGTTAATTTTGTAAAAGATAGTATTTTTGATAAATATGATGTGATGCTCCAAGAAGAGATTATATTTGTTGGAGATTTTTCTTGATAAAAGAAAACATCGATATTGAAAAAACCAGTTTTAGAACTTTTTTAGTATTTTCATTTTTCTTACTATCAATACTTCTTCCTTCATACCTTATATTTTCATCTAAATACATGGTTAGAAATGTTGAATTTTCTCCAAAATATCAAGTTGAAAGTTCTTTTTTAGAAACATTGTATGGCGAATCTATATGGACTTTAGATGAAACCTCGTTAGAAAGTCTTTACAGCGCTGATCCTACAATAGAAAAAATTGAACTCACCAAAATCTTGCCATCTAAATTAGAAATTAAACTTAAGCTTTACGAACAAGTAGCTGAAATATCTGACTTAAGAGGGTCTCAGCCAAAACTATCTGTGTTGTATAAAAATTTGTACGTTACCGAATCTATTGATGCGTCTAAAAACACGTTATCAGTGACAATTGTAAATGGACCTGTCGATAATGGATTCAATGGAGAGGTAGTAGCACTTTTCATGACCTTGAGTAACTTTGATGATATTGATACAGGTTCTTTAAAGCTAACTCACTTGGGTACAAATGTGATAGGTTACTACAAAGATACTGAAATCATTTTTGGAAACCCGATTGATCTGGCTACTAAAGCAGCTGCAGTGGGAGAGCTATTATCAGACGGTTCTTGTCAAGGAACTGTAAGATTTGTATCAACAAATTCATTTGTAACTGATTGTAATATCTAAACCTAAAGTATAGATATAGATAAAAAAACTAAAAATTTATTGTTAATATTTATATATGATGATAATCTAGTTTCATTAATTGGAGATTTTATGGCACAAAGAAGTAAAAAAACAAATCAAAAGGGAGTGAATCTAAATATGAGACCTAGAAATTATACAGCTGTTATAAAAGTTGTTGGTGTTGGTGGTGGAGGAACCAATGCTGTTAATAGAATGATCAAGATGGGTATTAAGGGTGTAGATTTTATTGCTGCAAATACAGATGCTCAAAGTTTACTTGGTTCAAAGGCTGACGTTAAATTAGACCTCGGAAGAAAAACAACAAGAGGACTTGGTGCTGGTGCTAACCCAGAAGTAGGAAGACAAGCAGCATTAGATTCTGCAGATTTAATTAAAGAAGCATTAAAAGGATCAGACATGGTATTTATTACAGCAGGTGAAGGCGGTGGTACTGGAACAGGTGCTTCACCAGTTATTGCTGAAATAGCTCATGAGTTGGGCGCTTTGACCGTAGGTGTAGTTACTAGACCTTTTGGCTTTGAAGGAAGAAGAAGATCTGTTCAAGCAGAAGAAGGTGTTCAAGCTCTAAGAGATGTGCTTGATACTTTGATAGTTATACCTAATGATAGACTTCTACAAATTAGTGATAACAACGTAAAAGTAAATGAAGCCTATTTAAAATCAGATGAGATTTTATCAAATGGTGTAAAGGGAATTTCAGGATTAATTACCCAACCAGGTGTGATTAATGTTGACTTTGCAGATGTAAAAACTATTTTGAAAGACGCAGGCAGTGCTGTACTTGGAATAGGTAGATCAACTGGTGAGCAACGTGCACCAAATGCTGCACAAGCTGCCATATCTTCACCACTACTCGAAGCAAACATGGACGGAGCAGAGGGTGTATTAATAACTATTACAGGTTCTGCAGATCTAAAACTTCAAGAAGTTGATGAAGCAGCAAGGGTTATTACAGAACGTGCTGATGACAACGCTGAAATCATCTTCGGTCACATTGTAGATGAATCTCTTGGTGATGCTGTAGAAGTTACAGTTGTTGCTGCTGGATTTGGTCCAAGACCAAATAGAAGATTAAAGAATGATTCAGAGCAAATTGATAATGGAGGTGACGGTCTTCCTGATTTTATTAAGGGATGATTCGCTCTCAAAATTTAAATAATGCTTTCTTCTCATCAGCAAATGATGGGAGTTTAGAAGAAATATTAGAAACCATTGGTTTTCAAAACCAAGTTGCAACAATGGATCAAACCCATTCATCTGAAATTGCATTTGCTGACTCGAATATTTCTTACAAATGTGATGCTATTTACACAAATAAAATTAAATTACCATTGGTTGTAAAAACTGCTGATTGTGTTCCTCTTCTAATGGAATCAAGCAAAGGAGTTTCTGCAACCCATGCTGGCTGGCGGGGTTTAGAAAAATCTATATTTGAAAAAAGTTTAGATATACATGAAATATCTAGTTTAAAAATTTCAATAGGGCCACATGCTAGAAAATGTTGTTATGAAGTTGGAGCTGAGTTTCTAGAGACATTTAACAATTCAATTAATAAAGTTAACGATAAATATTATCTAGATTTAACAAAAAATATTAAACAATTTGCATTTGAAAATAACATAAATTTAGAGGATACGAATGTATGTACTATTTGTAGTAAAGAATATTTTTCATACAGAAAAAACAAGACAAATGAAAGACAATTTAGTTTCATATGGATATAGAAAAAAATTTAAATAGTATTTCTAAAAAGTTATCAAACTATGACGCAAAGCTAATCCCAGTTATTAAAAATAGAACTGTTGAGGAAGTGAAAAAGGTTTATGACTATGGTTTTAGAGAATTTGGCGAAAATAGGCTTGAAGATTATTATTTGCATTCAGAAAATTTTAATGATGCTATCTTTCACTTTATTGCCCCTCTTCAATCTAGAAAAATTAAAAGTATTTTTGAAAATTTTGAATTTATTCATACTGTAAGTCGCTATAAAGAGATAGATTTGATTTCGAAATTAAAGAACAAAAGAGAAGTTTTTCTTCAAGTAAATATTGATAATGATAAAAATAAGTCAGGTATAGATTCTGATTTAATTTTTGAGTATTTTGAATACTCAAAAGATAGAATAAATTTACCAATTGGCCTAATGTGTATACCAAATATACAATCAGATCCAAATATAGTATTTTCAAAAATGCAAAACATTAACACTGAGTTAAAAAATTTATATAGTGAATACAAAGGAGAGCTTTCAATGGGAATGTCAGAAGACTATGAAATAGCTCTAGATTATGGTGCTACTATAGTTCGAGTAGGAAGTAAAATATTTAAATAATGTTAGAAAAATTTTTAATTTCGATTGGTTTAAAACAACCTGAATCTATTCCAGAATCATATACTGAAACAACTACAACAGTTAGACCGTCGGGTGAAAATAGATTTATTGATAATGAAAATATTTCAGATGTAAGAATTCATTCACCTAAAGACGAAGTAGAAATTAAAGCTCTTAGATCGTTTAATGAAATACATAATTTAGGTGTTGCAATTAAGGATGAATTTATTGTGGCAATGGACATAAGAGATATTCCAGATCAAGGAGAAAGAAGAAGAATTCTTGATTTTGTAACCGGTATGGCTTTTATGAGTAATGCAACTATTAGGTCTATAAATAGAGATGGTGTATTTCTAATACTTCCCACAAATTCATCGCTTTCAACTGAAGAACGGGAAAGACTCCAACAACTCGGTTTGTATAAATTAAATGTGTAGTATTACATTTCTTTTCTTCAGAGTATTTTATTACAGTTTGTTTGCCTGGATAATATTAAGTTGGATTCAAGTTCCATATGATCATCCTATTGGACAAATAAAAAGTTTCTTAGATAAATATTTTGAAAAAATACTTTATCCAATACGGAGTAGGATTCCAGCCCTAAGAATAGGGATGGCTGGTATTGATTTGTCACCATTGATTTTAATTTTTGGAATTAATTTCCTTCAGCCATATATATTAAGAGTTGTTTGTTAACTTTTTAATATCTAAGGAAACATTTTTGTCAAAAATTAAATCTTGTGATTCTTCTTCTATAAAGTTAAGTTCAATCGCTAATGTTTCATTTTTGACATAATCATCGTGAATATTTAAAGATTCCTTAACAAAACTATCATTTGAAGTAATAGTTAATTTAATTCTATCAACTACATCTAAGCCAGAATCCTTCCTTAGTTTCTGAATTGAAGACACAAGCTCTCTTGAGAATCTCTCCATGATTAAATTTTCATCTAATGAAGTATCAAGATACAAAGAAAAATCATCGACAATATCTTGGTTTTCGTTGTCTTCTTTTTTGTTTAAAATAATATCAATTTCACCTGACGAAACTTTTATATCATCAATAACAACTCCATTTCCTTGGAGAATGTCATTACTAATATTTTCGTCGACATTTTTTAGATACTCGCTAAGAACATTTATTTGTTC
>CACJPC010000015.1 GCA_902595195.1 uncultured Candidatus Actinomarina sp.
TTGAAGGTATAATTTAAAAGTGGATAATTTAGGCGTCATAGTTCCTTTTTATAATGAAAAAAACACTCTTGCTGAATCTATAGAGAGACTTTTAACTCAAAATATTTTTTCTGAAATAATTCTTTCAGATGACAATTCAAATGATGGCTCAGATATAATTGCAAAACACTACCAGGATAAAAATCAAAATATTAAATACATTAAATCCTCAACAAACAAAGGAAAAGGAAATGCTTTAAACAACGCAAAAGATTATATTACGACAAAGTTTGTTGTAATACACGATGCAGATTTAGAGTATTTTCCTGAAGACTTAGTTGAAATGTTTGAAAAAGCTAAGTTAAATCCTCAAAGTTTGATAATTGGTTCTCGATTTATTGGTAATAAAGAAAGGGTTAATATTTATAGAAGGACATTCATTGCCAACAAGATAATGTCTTTGTTTTTTTCATTTGTTCACTTTTGTAGAATTTCAGATATAGCGACCTGTTATAAGATGTTAAAGACGGATACATTCAAAGAAATTCAATTATATGAAAATGGTTTTTCAATTGAAATTGAACTAGTTTCAAAATTTTTAAAAAAAAATAAATCAATCATTGAAGTTCCAATTAAGTATGAAGGAAGATCTTATGAGGAAGGTAAAAAGATAAAGCCAATAGATGGAATGATGTATTTAATCAATACAATTAAATATAAGATTTATTGACCTTTACACTGCCTAATTTCATCAGTGCAGCAACCACACGTATTATAAGATTTACCATAATCGCTTGTTTGAGCACCATTATTTTCTTGAATATATGAATGAAAGTTTTGGATGATTATGTTACTAGTAATAAAGAAAACACAACTTACAATAAAAAGTAAAAATTTTGGTTGAATATTTTTAACAATAAACACAATAGTAAAAAATATATTAAAGAAAAAATAGTGAGGGTATAAAGGGATATCTAATAATGTGTAAAATATTCCAGTAATGGTCATGCTTATTAAAAATAAATAGTCAAAAATATTAAGCTGTATGAAATTAAATTTTTTGAAAAAATTAATTAAAGATAAAATCAAAAGAAATGTAATCAAAAAATAATTTATCCTATGTAAATTTTGGTAATTTGGGAATAGCATCAATAAGGAATCGATATCATTTGAAGAGTTTATTTTATTATTTAACGAGTCACCACTGATAGCATGAAGGTTAATTCTCCAATGCGAGCTTAAACCCCAAGATTTAGAACCATTGTTTAACTTTAGTTGTGGATTTGAAAGTAAATATGGAAGATATGCAATAATCGCAAAAAATAAGCCAATGAGGTTTCCATAAATAAAATATGAAGTGTTTTTAAAATATTTTCTAAGAAACAATACTCCGTTTATACAATTTATAAAAATAAATGTCGGAAAATAAAATACTAAAGTAAAAAAAGAAAACCCACCATAAATCAATGTATTTTTTTTGGTATTATTAACTTTTAAAATTAGATACAAAAATACAACTAATAAAACTTCATATCCATAAGCAATACTTGTATTTCTAGAAGAAATTATTAGATAGGGATTAAATAAAATTAACAAGAGTAGTGTAAATAACTCATATTCTGATAAGTAATCTTTTAGCAAATATATGATTAAAAAAAATATTATTTGGGAAATGACTATTTTTAATCGCAGAAATACTGTGTAATCATTAACTCCTAATATTCCAGCAATACACTCTAGGGAAAAATGAAATGGGCCTTGAGGAACCCCTGAAGAGGATCGTATGTAAAGGAATTCTAAATTTGAAAAATTTAATAAATTTATATTACAATTTTGAATTACGTTGTCAGCAAAATATTGATCATATTTATACTCTACAAATTCAATATTCCTAATTTTTTGATATAAGCTTACAGAAAAAACTGATAAATATAAAAATATTTTATTGTTAGATACAAATTTATTAATTAACTGCAACCTAGTGAGTTACCACAGTTAAGACATTTGTAACAAGAACCATTTCTGATTGTTATATGTCCACAATCTGGGCAGGCTGGAGCATCACCCATCATATCGCCAAGCACTTCTTGAACGGTAGCAACTGAGTTCTCTGTTTGTTCAGCAGATACAGGCTCTGCTTTCTGCACAGGTGCTACAGGCTCTGCTTTCTGCACAGGTGCTACAGGTTTTTCTTCAACAGCAACAGGCTCCGTTTGTGGGTTATCTTTTGGGGGAACTTGAACAATATCAGTTCTATCAAGATACTCGAGTCCAAGTGCTCTAAAAACATAATCAATAATTGAGTTACTCATTTTAATGTTTTCATGTCCTTCAACCATTCCTCTTGGTTCAAAAGTTTGGAATGTAAATGTATCTACAAACTCTTCAAGAGGTACTCCGTACTGAAGACCCTTAGATACAGCTATAGCAAAACAGCCAAGCACTCCTTTAAGTGTGGCTCCTTCTTTTGCAATGTCTATAAATACCTCACCCAATGTTCCATCAGGATATTCTCCAGTTCTTAAGTAGACCTTATGTCCTGCAACTCTAGCTTCTTGAGTCCAGCCTTCTCTTCTCTCAGGAAGTAAGAATCTTGGTCTATTGACACCAGCATAGGCTTTTGTTGGGCTTGTTCCTGGAGCAAAGTTACCCTGAATTAACATAGCTTCCTCTTCAAGAATCTTGTTAACTTCTGGATCACTTTCTTCTGAGTCACCTTCATCAGAAGAAGCAGATAGTGGTTGAGATGCTTTAGAACCATCTCTATAAATTGCTATTGCTTTGACACCAATTTTTGCTGATTCAAAATAACAGTCTTCAATATCTTGTACAGTTGCTTCGTTAGGCATATTGACTGTTTTAGAGATAGCACCAGAGATAAATGGTTGTGCAGCTGCCATCATCCTTACATGTCCCATATAGTGGATGAATCTTTCGCCATCTCTTCCACATTTGTTGGCGCAATCAAAAACATCTAAATGTTCATCTTTCAAATATGGCGCACCTTCTATTTTTTGTGTTCCACAGATTTCTAGATTTGCTTGAGCTATTTCATTTCTTGAATAACCAAGTCTTTCAAGTAGATTGAAGTCAAAGGAAGTATATTCTTCTTCGTCTATACCAAGTCCTTTTAATGTCTCTTCACCTAAAACAAAAACATTAAATGCATGTTGGATTTCGAAAGCTCCTGGAAGAGCTCCTTCAATTTTTATGATATCCTCTTCACTAAGACCTTTCTCCATTAATGATTTTTTATTGATGTAAGGTGAGTTTTCAAGAGACATTGATCCAATAACATATTGAATAATTTCTTTTACTTGACTTTCTTCATACCCTAAAGCATGAAGTGCTGGTCCAATTGATTGGTTTGCAATCTTCATATAACCACCACCAGCAAGTTTTTTGAATTTCATTAGTGCAAAGTCTGGTTCCACACCGGTTGTATCGCAGTCCATTAACAGGCCAATAGTTCCAGTTGGAGCTAGTACTGTTGCTTGGGCATTTCTATAACCATTTTTTGTACCAAGCTCTACAGCCTCATCCCATGAAAGTTGAGCTGCTTTTAATAGGTTCTCAGGACAAAGTTCTTGATTGATAGCAATTAAGTCGTGGCTTAATCCTTCGTAATCATTTGAATCATATGCTGCTTTTCTATGATTATTCATTACACGAAGCATGTTTGTAGCGTTTTCTTTATATTTTGGAAATGGACCAACAATTCCTGCCATTTCTGCAGATGCTTTATAAGCCTCACCAGTTAACATAGCTGTTAATGCACCAGCAATTGCTCTTCCTAAATCAGAGTCGTACGCAATACCTTTTCTCATAAGTAATGAGCCTAAGTTTGCATACCCTAAACCGAGTGTTCTGTAGTCGTATGATCCTTGCGCGATTTCCTTTGATGGGAATTGGGCCATTTCGACAGATATTTCAAGAACAATAGTCCAGATTCTGAGTGCATGTTTGTATGAATCAATATCAAATACTTGTGTCTCATCATCATAAAACTTAACAAGGTTGAGACTTGCGAGGTTACAAGCAGTGTTGTCTAAGAATAAGTATTCTGAGCAAGGATTTGATGCTCTAATTTTTCCACCTTCAGGTGAGGTATGCCACTCATTTATTGTGGTGTCATATTGAACCCCGGGGTCAGCACACTTCCAAGCTGCGTCTGCAATCTTATTCCAAAGATCTCGTGCTTTAACAGTTCTAAAAACTGAACCATCAGTTCTTGCAATTAGATCCCAGTCTCCATCTTCTTCTACTGCTTTAACAAAATCTGATGGAACACGTACAGAGTTGTTTGAGTTTTGTCCTGAAACTGTTGCATAAGCTTCTCCATTGAAGTCTGCAGGATACCCTGCAGCAATTAAAGCACGAGCTTTATCTTCTTCAATAGCTTTCCACTCAATAAAGTCTTCAATGTCAGGATGGTCTAAATCTAAGATAACCATTTTTGCAGCTCTTCTTGTTGTACCACCTGATTTGATAGCACCAGCTGCTCTGTCTCCAATTTTCAAGAAGGACATTACACCAGATGAAACACCTCCGCCTGATAATTTTTCTCCTTCGCCTCTTAAATTAGAAAAGTTAGTACCAGTTCCAGAACCGAATTTAAAAAGTCTTGCTTCTTTTACCCATAGATCCATGATGCCTCCTTCATTGACAAGATCATCATCTATGGACTGTATGAAACAAGCATGTGGTTGAGGTCTTGAATAAGAATCTTCACCAGGAGTTAACTTACCTGTTTTTGGATCTACATACCAAAATCCTTGGGCTGGACCTGTAAGGTCATATTTGAAGTTCAGTCCGGTGTTGAACCATTGAGGACTATTTGGAGCAGCCATTTGTGTGGCAAGCATGTACTTAAGTTCATCTTCAAAGGACTGAGCATCTGCTTTTGTGGCAAAGTAACCTGTTTTTTCACCCCAGTGTCTCCATGTTTCGGCCAGTCTGTCAAAAACTTGTCTTGATGAAGTTTCAGGTCCAAGGACTACGTCTCCATTTTCGTCTTTTAGTACATTTCCATCAGCATCAGTTTGAGGCACTCCTGCTTTTCTGAAATATTTTGAAACCATAATGTCTGTTGCTACCTGAGACCATGTTGAAGGAATCTCTACGTCATTCATTTCAAAAACAACTGAACCATCGGGGTTGGTTATTTTTGAACTACGCTTTTCCCATTCGATGTTGTTGTAGGGATTACCCGGTGTTGTATATTTTCTTGTAACTTTTAGCCCTGATTTCTGTGCCACTTTATCTCCTTTTTATCACTAAATATTGTATGGGGGATACAAAAATACACTAAATGTAGTGTTTGTTAACTATATAATAAAGTCCTTTAATTTTCAAGTTTATCCAAGTAAAATTTTCGCGAGGATGTTTCAAATTCAACTTAGATATTTCCAATATATTTTATCTTTATCGATATTCGTTGGCATATTAATTTCAAGCACGCCTTTAATATCATCTAGCTTTGTTGGCTTGACTCTAATTTGGTTAACCGAGATGCTTTCAGGGCAGTTCGATGTAAATAGTGATAAATATTATGTGATATTAATCCTTCTACTTTTATCTTTTTCATCTGTTACTTTTGAAAATTTCTACCCTTCTATTGAAACCTATGTGACACTTTTTATATTTCTCGTTGTCTTAATGATTTACTTTTTATTCCAACCAGTTGTAAATATTTTTAAAATTGGAAATGCTGTATTTCTAACAGTCATTGCTTTTTTAGTTAATGGTTATATTGTTGATCCATTGTTCCAAGAAAATATTTTTCTCATATCATATATTTTTTTACTTTTGCTTTTTTTAAAAACACTTGCGACATATTTAAACGTACAATTTGGTAATTTTCAATTTTTCTTTAATTTTTTCTTGATATTTATAGTGTTTAATGGAGTAAGTACGTTTTATGACTATAAAACAGTAAATATCTTTATTGGTGGAACATCAGTAGCATTATTTACAACTTTTATTACCCATGTTTTTACCAAATTACGTTTTGAGTATGAAATTACTTCAAAATTATCTAATCAAATATATGTTTTTGATTATATGTTTGCATTTGTTCTGTCAATGTACTTTGTAGATGCACTAAATGTTATAAATGGTTTATTCTAGTATCTGTGAAAGAACAGGTATTAGAGTCTCCGTTTTGTAAAAAAGAATTTTTAGAGCTAGTCGATATTGTAAGTGAAGAAAAAACAACAAAGTTTGCAAACTATGCAATCTCTAGGTCGTCTTTAGTCAATATTGGAACTAGAGATTTTGTGGATTACCGACCAGATATTTCTATCGATCACCAGGCTCTAAAAGAAAATAGTATATCTAATATCAATTTTGATTCTTTACATTTTTTTCAAGTACAAAATTTAGTTGAGCAAATAGATACCAAGTCTGTAAAAATTAAAAAATCAGATGTAGCTGTTAACTTAATTTTGCCAAAAACCTACGAAGAGTATCTGGAGAGCCTTACCAAAAAAAACAGACACGAATTAAGAAGAAAAAAAAGAAAATTTGATAATGAGATTATTTCATTCGAATTAGGAGAGTCTAAAGAACAAGATATTTTCGATATTTTTGTTTCTCAACACAAAGAATCAAAAGGTGAAAAAGGAAAATTCATGACAGATATAGTCGAAGAATACTTTAGAAACCTTTTAAATTTGGAGGGATGGAAAATTTATTACACCGACACTGATAAAGGGGTTCTTTCAACCGCATTTTGCTATGAGAATAAGTCTGGATGTTATCTGTATAACTCAAGCAGAAACAATGAATTTAACTCAATAAATCCTGGAATAGTTTTAAATGATTTAATAATTCAACAACTTATTCAAAAAGGGATGATTTTTTTTGATTTTCTTAAAGGAACGGAAAGATATAAATACGATTTAGGTGGAGATTCCGTCCAACTTTACGATTTAACAATTGAATTATGAATATTCTACAAATAAGTTTTCACACTTCGCCCTTTGGTAGTGTCGGTGAATTTGATTCAGGCGGTCTTAATGTATATGTTCAGCAAATTTCAAAACAACTATCAAATGAAAACAAAATCACTGTTATTACAGCAGAAAAAGCAGAGAGTTTTAAAACAGTTAATCTAGAATTTTATTCATTAGATTTATTTGAATCAGGACTCTCTGTCGACGATAAGGAAATACATCTTCTAGAATTTAAAAAACAATTAGAAACAAAATTTGATTTAGAAAGTTTTGATATTATTCATGCTCACTACTGGTTATCAGGACTTGTAGCTAAACAAATATCTGAAGAACTCAACATACCTTATATTTTTACATCACATAGCTTGGGAGTTTTTTTAGAGGGATACAACAAAGAACGTGTAGATTGTGAAAAAATGGTAATGAGGTCATCAAGTTATATCACCGCATCTTCACAGTATGAAAATATTTTAATCTCTGAAAGCTATGACATTGACAGAAAAAAGATTAAACAAATATCACCAGGTATTGATAAGGAAATTTTTGTATTAGATGAAAATTTAAAAAGAGAAAATATTTTACTTTCAATAGGAAGAATTCAAGAACAAAAAAGACAGTTAGATGTTTTGAGGTTTCTAGATAGTTTTAGAAAAGTTGAAACAAATTTTTTATGTTATTTTGTTGGAGGTCCTAGTGGTAAGTCAGGAGATGATTATCTTATTCAGTTAAAAAATGCCGTAAAAGAATTTAATTTAGAATCTAATGTTGAATTTCTAGGAAATTTGACACAATTAAAAATCAAAGAGCTGATGAACAGATCAAAATTATTAATTCATACATCTCATTTTGAAACATTTGGACTTGTTGCAATCGAAGCAAATTCAATGGGAGTACCTGTTCTTACTACAAACCAAGGATCATTATCAGAATTAATAGAAAATAATGTAAATGGATACCTAGCAGAAGAATTAACCAATAGTCAGGTAAATAGCTTTGTGCAAAATTTACTTCACGATGATAAACAATTTCATAAGTTTCAAATGAATTGTCATGAAAAATCTAAAAAATTTGATTGGAAAAATACAGCTAAAGAGCTTGAAAACCTATATAAGTCAGCCTTAATCTAGTCCTTCTAAGAATAAACTTAATTGATAAACATAATTATCAGGATCCGCATTCCATGAGGTGACATGGCCAACATTTTCATATCGAATATAGGTAAAGTTTTTATCCCTATTTTCGGCTACAAAATCTGACATTTCTACAGGCACCCACTCATCATCATCTCCATGAAATAATAAAACAGGAATTTCAGAGTTTATAACTGCATTGGTGAAGTCCATCTTTTGAAAGTCAACACCATATCTAACCTCTGTAAATATTTTAAAATATCCAAATAATTGCGAAGGAACCCATGGGTATCTCGCAGCCCCATTCACTTCAACGCTTTCCCAAAAATTAATAACAGGTGCTTCATAAATTATGCCTTTTACTTTATTTTCATCTCCTACATTTTCTAACCATGAAGATATTGGACCTCCACCACCACTAGTACCGAAGAGAACAACATTATCAGTAAATTCAAGGGCCTTATTTATTGCACTATCGATATCTTTCCATTCAGTTGTACCGTATTGAAAAATTCCAGATGGATCTTTTGGGAGCCCTCGGTCATTTCTATAAGAGATAATCATTGATCTATATCCCATATCCACAATCTCGCCGGCACGCATTTTAGCAAAAACTTCTCTTGAGTAATCTCCTCTAAAACCATGTACAAAAATTACTATTCCCTTATCTCCTTCATTAGTTAAATAAGCAGGAAATTCACCCAAATCGGATTTATAGTAAATAGTCTCAAAATCAAGACCAGAGACGGATTTTGGAGTATATATACCTTCAGAAGCTTGACCAGACCAACTGGATGTTCCTAGAATTTTATACTCGTCGTTTTTATCTCGAACAACAAGACTAGTTCCTCTTATCTTATCTCCCACAACAATTGAACCATTTAAATCTATTAGTTCTCTTTCAACGATATTTCCATTGCTTGAAATTATACTTCCTACAATTGCATCACCATTTTGTCCAATAATTCCATAGACTCCTCTTTCAAGAAGTGGACCCCATAATTCTTCTTCAACATTCAAAGTAATTGAACCACTATCTATTTTTGATACAACTACTCTATCTTCAGCTGTTCCTATGCTGGCTGTATCATTAAATTCAGGATTTAATGCTCCCTCATAAATTACTCCAGAAAAAAACCACCCAGCTCCTGCTAAAACAATAAAGATCAAGACAGCTACAAAGTAGCCAAGTTTTTTAACCACTTAAAGTACTCTTATAAAAATCAGTTAGTAATTGAGAATACTCTTCGGTATAAAAATAAAGAATTTCTGTATGACCCATTCCATCATATTTATAAATGTTGTAATCAATATCATTTGCTTTAGCAATTTCTACTAAATCATCAGAGTGATGGGGAAGTACTCTGTCACTATCTAATCCGGTAAATATTAGAAGTGGTTGTTTTTTACTCTTTGATAACGCTTCTTCAGGAATATCTTTTAACATATTTATTCTTTTAAAAATTAAAGCATAATGATAAATTGGCTCCCACAAAAATGTAGGAAATCCTTGGTATGACATTTCCTCTCGCACAAGAGTTTCAAAATCTACTGGAGGATCGATAACAGCTATAGATCCAAACTCATTTGTCTTTGCTGGGGTCATTAAACCAATCAAAGCACCTAATGAATTTCCATATATTCCTATAGTGGAAGGACTTATACCTTTATCGACTAACCATTCTATTGCAGCAACAACATCATCTGTTTCATTTTGTCCTGCGGAATAAAATCCATCTTCACATGTACTTTCTCCGTGATCTCTCATGTCTAACGCCAGCAAATTAAATTCACTTTTGTTTAACATTCCCATCGGTAGAAGGATGTCAGGAGAATTCTTACTGCTTGTAAGACCATGAAGCAGGATTATTGTAGGATTAGATAAATTATTTTCTACCCACCAAGATTTCAATTCAATTTCACCATCGTCAGCAAAAATGGTGACTTCTTTGTAGTCTTCAATAAAATATTCTGATGGATTCCAATCAGCCTTATTACCAAGAGACCAATTGTCAGGTTTATTCCCAGCTTCTTCTACCCAAACCTCACAAGGAACTGATGCTGCAATTCCAAAAACGTAGTACCCAATGCCGAAATAACCACCGATAATTACAACTAAAAAGAAAGCTAAAAATTTTTTTATATATCCCCCTAAAGTTTCCATTTTCAATATAACCTAATAACAAAATATTGCTAATTATCAATCAATATTATGTTGAGCGCTATTGTCTTTATAATATGAATTATGAATAAAATTATATCTTTTGCGTCTGATTTTGGTCTTAATGACGGCTCAGTGGGTGTTGTTAAAGGAGTAATTAATCGTGTTGATCCAGATTTAAAAATTATTGATATATCTCATGGCATTCCTGCCCAAAATATTAAATATGGAAGCTTACTTTTAATGAGAGCAATTCAATATATTCCCCAAGGAGTTTTATTAGCAGTTGTCGATCCAGGTGTTGGTTCAGAAAGAAAACCAATTGCAATCAAAACAGACTGGGGAGTGATGATTGGACCTGATAATGGATTGCTTAATTTGGCCTGTGCAACAGTGGGCGGTGCACAACAAGCATTTGCTTTAGAAAATGAGAACTGGATAATTCCACACGAGGGCGAGACTTTTCATGCAAGAGATATCTTTTCTCCATTTGCTGCAGCTTATGCTTCTGGTCAACTCAAGCTTGAAGAGTTTGGGCAAGAACTAAATTTGGAGGATCTTAAACAATACCTAATCCCTTTAACTGATATAACCGAGAAAGAAATTAAAGGTGAAATACTTTATGTTGATCATTTTGGGAATTGTCAGACAAACATTTCACCTGAAGAATTAAAAGAAAAAAACTTTAAAGTTGGCGATACAATAAGCCTTAAAGTTGAGAATCAAGAATTAACTTCAAAATGGTGTAGCAATTATCAAAATACCCTTGGAGGAGTAGGAGTTATTACAGACTCTTGGGGTATGATTTCAATATTTCTTTCTAATGGTGATGCAAGCAAACTTTTAAACTGTAAAGATGGTTCGAAAGTAACTATTAAAGCTGAAAGTTTGACAAAGCGATTGAACCTGAAATGAAAATTATCAAAATTAGCAAAATTACAAATACCAAAGTCCACGGCCTCATAAACTTATAATACATGTCAAATCTAATCTTTGTAACTTCAGAAAACTGTGAACTATGTAATAAAGCTTTTAAAAAAATTAAATTTATCAATTTTTTTTCATC
>CACJPC010000016.1 GCA_902595195.1 uncultured Candidatus Actinomarina sp.
ATTTAACTCTTAAATTCCTTACGCTTTTTATAACTTTTTTTGCAAGTTCAATATTATCTTCTAAATCTTTATCAATTAAATTTTCATCTGCTTCTGGATAGTCACAGTAATGAATACTTTCATTATTTTCTTCAATTAATCCCAGATAAATCTTCTCACAAATAAATGGTAAAACAGGTGCCATAGATTTTGAGAACTCTAAAAGCACTTCATGAAGAGTTTTAAAAGCATTTATTTTATCTATATCATTTTCATCTTTTTCTTTCCAGAATCTTTTTCTGTTAGACCGAACATACCAATTTGTTAATTCGTCAACAAAATTCATCAACGGAGGGATAACTTCATAAAGATAATAATTTTCCATTTTTTCATTAACAGTTTTGATCAATGATTGCATTGATGAGATTATCCATCGATCCATCATTGGACGATCTTCTACTGGAGATGCTTTTTCAAGATCTTCAAAAGTAATGTCATCAGCGTTTGCGTATGTTGAAAAAAATGAAAATGAATTCCATAATGGAAGGATGATGTTTCTTGTAACTAACTTAACACCCTCTTCAGAAAATTTTAAAGGTTCTCCTCTTACAACAGGCGAATTTATTAAGTAAGCTCTCAAACTGTCTCCACCATAGCTATTTAACAATTCTTCTGGGTCTGGGTAGTTTTTTAGACTTTTACTCATTTTTCTTCCATCTTCAGCAAGAATCATGCCAGTGGTTATACAGTTTTTAAACGCTACAGAATCAAATAAAGCAACAGCAAGCACAGTCAATGTATAAAACCATCCTCTTGTTTGGTCTAGACCCTCTGCTATAAAATCTGCTGGAAATCCATCAAAGAAATCCTCTTCATTTTCAAAAGGGTAATGTTGTTGACCATACGGCATTGCTCCGGATTCAAACCAGCAGTCCAGTACTTCCGATGTTCTTTTGTATGTTTTTCCATCAATTTCAATATCTAAATCGTCTAAATAGTGTCTATGTAAATCAGTAATTTTCTGTCCTGACAATTTTTCTAATTCTTCAACGGAACCAATACAAAGCATATCTTCTGGATCATCAGTATTTATCCATACCGGTATACAGCTTCCCCAATACCTATTACGACTAATTGCCCAGTCTCTGGCATTTCCAAGCCAGTTAGAGAATCGTTTTTCACCAATAAAACCAGGAACCCAATGAGTGGAGTGATTAAGTTCAACCATTCTATCTCTAATTTTTTCGACATTGACAAACCATGTTGGTATAGCTTTGTATATCAATGGGGTACCAGTTCTCCAGCAAAAAGGATAAGAATGCATCTCAGTTGTCTTGGAAAATAAATTACCTCTTTCCTCTAGCTGGTCCATAATTAATTTGTCTGCATCCTTTACATTTAATCCATCTAATTCTTTAAAAGTACTGTCAAACTTGCCTGAGAGAGTTACTGGATCTGCGATTACATCTATACTTGCATTTTTTAAGGCATAAAAATCACTTTCTCCATATGCAGGTGCTTGAGAGACTAGACCAGATCCTGATTCAGTATTCGTATCATCGCTGTGAATTATACGAAAAGCCCCATCTTTAAATAAATGCTCATATTCCGAATAAGCAGGTATATATGATGCTCCTATTAAATCCTTACCAATAGAAGTCTCTAGAACCTCTACTTCATAATCACTCATTTCAAACAACCTATCCGTAGCTATCCAATAAAAGTTGTTTTTAATTGAGATTCTTGAGTACTCTATTTCTTTTCCTATGGCAATTGCTAAATTTCCAGGTATACACCATGGTGTAGTGGTCCAAACCAAAAACTTATCACCTTTAATTACTTTTTTATAATCATCCCTTGCATCAAGGGTAAAGTAGATTGAAGGATCTTCAACATCTCTGTAATCCATATTTGCCTCAAAGTTTGAGAGAGGTGTTGAAGCTGCCCATGAGTAGGGTAGTACTTTATAATCTTGATAAATTAAACCTTTAGACCACAATTCCTTAAATACCCACCAAACACTTTCCATAAATTCAATATCCATAGTTTTATAATCGTTTTCAAAATCAACCCATCTACCAATTTTTCTTGTAATTTTTTCCCAATTTTCAGTATTTGTTTGGACTTGTGATCTACAAGCTTCATTAAATTTATCTATTCCATACTCATCAATTTGTTGTGGGTCCTCTAAATTTAATTTCTTTTGAACTTCCATTTCAATTGGAAGACCATGGACATCCCAACCAAACCTTCTTTCTACGTAATAACCGCGCATTGTCCAATATCTTGGAACTATATCTTTTATTACTCCAGCAAGAAGGTTTCCATAGTGAGGACTTCCAGTTGGAAACGGTGGACCATCATAAAATCTAAAAGTTTTATCATTTTTACGATTTTCAACAGATGTTTCAAACGCATTTATCTTGTCCCAATATGCAGATATTTCTGATTCCACGGAAGGAAGATCTATATTTGCATCTACTCTTTTAAACATATCTTAGAATTTTAAAGGGTTTCTCTTACAATTTGTGTAAATATTGAAGTTTTAAAAAAATATAAAAATCTTTGATTTATTTTAAAAATGGCTAATATACGTTCAACAATAAAAAGAACATGGCTAGAAAACTTTCACCAAATACAATCAAAAAGTTCAAAAAAAGACTTGAAGCTGAAAAAGAACAGCTTTCATCTATGTTAGAGCTACATCAGCAAGAAAGGGAAAATATACGACTTTCTGAAGCTTCAGCTGAAAGAAGTCCTGATCCAACATCTGCCGATGGAGGATCTATGGCATTTGAACTTGAAAAAGAGCTTACATTGGATGAAAACACTAAACATTTACTCAACCAGGTAGAGCATGCTCTCGTTTTAATCAAAAAGAAAAAATATGGGAACTGTGAGAATTGTGGAGAACCGATCCCTGTTGCCAGACTTGAAGCAATTCCTTACTCAACTATTTGCAAAAATTGTGCTGAGTTAATTGAATCTTAATAAGAAAATACTTCCGTATCTTTATGCAGTTATTTTTGCTTCATTAGATTTAATAACAAAATACCTTATTCGAATTAACAACATACAGGAACAAGTAATTATTGATAATTTCTTAACTATTGATCTTACATATAATACAGGAATCGCATTTGGTCTTTTTAGCGAATATACATTAATAACATATGTATTTTCAATTTTTGTTTTCACCTGGTTAATTTTTCAATTTAGAGAAGTTAAAAATGGAACAGTTGAGTTTTATTCACTTACACTTATTCTTGCTGGGGCAATAGGAAATTTAGGTGAAAGAGGCTGGAATCTAGTTTTTAATGATAATGGTAAAGTAACAGATTTTGTTGAACTTCTGTTTATACCAAGTTTTAATTTAGCTGATACTTATATTTCTTTTGGAATTGTTTTGCTTTTATACTCGGAGATTAAAAATAAATAATATTGAGATAGTTTTTAAGAGTGACCAATTTTTGGTTTTAAACAAACCATACGGAATGTTGTCACATCCAACTAGCCATTCTAAAGAAATTACAATTAGAGACTTTTTAGTTAATGAATTTAACTTACCAATCAAAGATGATAATCAAAGAGAGGGAATTGTTCATAGGTTAGATAAAGTAACTTCTGGATTGATGGTCTGTGTTTTGGATGAGAATATTTTTGCATACTTTCAATCTCAATTTAAAAACAGATTAATTAATAAAAAGTACAGAGCAATAGTAGAAGGTTATCCACATACAAAAAGTGGTGAAATTAATCTTCCGCTTGCAAAATCAAAAAAAAATAGAAAAAAAAGAGAAGTTAATAAAACCGGTAGAGAAGCTATAACAAAATTTGAAATAGTAAACAGAACTGAAGATAAAGCTCTATTAGAATTAGACCTAGTTACTGGTCGTAATCATCAAATTAGAGCACATTTAGAGTATTTAAAAACCCCAATTGTAAATGATCAACTTTATGGCGCTAAAAGAGACAAGAATGTACCGGAGAATGCAATCTGCTTACAATCGTATTACTTGGGCTTTACTGTAAATAATGAAGATTATGAATTTGAAATTGATATGCCTGATTATTTTAGTTCAATAATGAACATGTAATTTCTAAAAAAAACTTTACAATAAATTTATGACTAAATCATTTGTTCATTTACATGCACATACAGAGTATTCAATGTTAGATGGTGCTGCAAAAATTGTTGATTATTTAAAAAAAGTAAAAGATTTAAACCAACCAGCTGCTGCAATAACTGATCATGGAAATCTATACGGTGCAATGGAGTTTGTTCAAAAAGCAAATGATTTAGGAATCAAACCAATTATTGGATATGAAGCATATATCACTCCAGGTTCCAGATTTGATAGGCCAGATAGAGAAAATAATAAAAGATATCACTTAACTTTATTAGCCGAAAATAATATTGGATATCAAAATTTAGTTGAATTAGTTAGTAAAGCATATACAGAAGGTTATTATTACAAACCTAGAATTGATTATGAACTTTTAGATCAACATCATGACGGCTTAATCGCTTTATCTGGATGTCTTGGAGGAGAGCTAGCACAACACTTAGCACCGGACGGTTCAGTAGAAGAAGGAAATACCTCAAATGAAAGAAGTTTTGAAAAAGCTTTAGATATTGCAAAAAAATATCAATCTATATTTGGTAAAGAAAACTATTTTATTGAAATCCATAATCATGGAATCAAGCAACAGCTTGATATTCTTGATGACTTAGTGGAAATTGCTGAACTAATAGATGCACCACTTGTCGCTGCGAATGATTCTCATTATGTAGAGGAAAATGGTGCAGAAGCACATGATGCACTTCTTTGTGTTCAAACAAATAGAACATTAGATGACGAAAGCAGATTTAGGTTCGACGGTTCAGGTTATTATGTAAAGTCTGCTGAAGAGATGAGAAAATTGTTTCCTGAAGATAAGTATCCAGGTGCCTGTGACAACACACTTGCAATTGCGAATAGAGTAAATTATGAATTTAATTTTGATAACAGCTATCTCCCAGATTTTCCAATTGAAGATAAAAACGTTTCTCCAGAAGAGCTTTTAAAAATTAAAGTTTACGAAGGGGGAGAAAGCAAATATGGGACTTTAACTTCTGAGATTATTGAAAGAATAGATTATGAATTAGACGTCATAAATTCTATGGGATTTGCTTCATATTTTTTAATTGTTGGTGATTTAATTGAATTTTCCAAAAAAAGAAATATAAGGACAGGAGCAGGAAGAGGTTCAGCTGCTGGATCAATCGTTTCATATTGTTTAGGAATTACTGGAATTGAACCACTTGAATATGGATTAATCTTTGAACGATTTCTTAATAAAGGAAGAAAATCTCTTCCTGATATTGATATGGACTTTGATGAGAGATATAGAAATGATGTAATTCAATATGCTATTGAGAAATATGGTCAAGACAGGGTCGCTCATATAGTTACTTTCGCGACAATTAAAGCCAAACAGGCAATAAGAGATGCAGCAAGAGTTTTAGGACTTCCTTTCTCTAGTGGTGATAGAGTAGCAAAATTAATGCCCCCAATGATACTTGGAAATACAGCAACTATTTCAGAGTGCTTAAGTCTTGATGAAGAAAACACTAGTGGTTATAGTAAAGAATTCTATTCTGCGTCAGAAGAACTTAGAAAACAATACAAAAATGATCAGGAAGCTAAACAAATTATTGATATCGCATTAGGTCTAGAAGGCTTAAGAAGACAAGATGGAATTCATGCTGCAGCTATAGTAATTTCTCCCGACACTATAACAAAATTTTTACCAATTCAACAAAAAGGCTCGAATGCAGAAATTGTTACACAATATGAAATGCACACAGTGGAGCAACTTGGTTTATTGAAGATGGACTTTTTAGGACTGAGAAATTTATCAATAGTTGATAGAACTTTAGAGCTTATTGGTAGTGAAAGCTTTGATATAGATAATTTAAAACTTGATGATGAAAAAACTTTTAAATTATTTGCTGAAGGTAAAATGACTGGAGTATTTCAACTCGAAAGTAGAGTAGCTCAATCTACTTCAAGAAGTTTAAAGCCAAAAAGATTTGAAGATATAGTTGCATTAGTTGCATTAATTAGACCTGGGCCTCTCGGTGCTGGTATGCACAATGAATTTGCGGATAGAGCAAATAACAGAAAAGAGATTGAATATCTACACAATGATCTTGAAAGTATTTTAAATGAAACTTATGGAGTAATTTTATATCAAGAACAAGTTATGCAGATTGCTGAAAAAATTGCAGGATTTAATCTTCAAGAAGCAGACAATTTACGAGTTGCTATGGGTAAAAAAATTCCAAAAGTAATGGAGGAGCAGAGGAAAAAATTTACAGATGGAGCTGTTTCAAATAATTATTCAGAACAGTTTGCGATAGAGCTATTTGACCAAATTGCATATTTTGCTGGGTATGGATTCAACAAAAGCCATTCAGTTCCGTATGCATTATTGGCATATCAAACAGCCTATTTAAAAGCTAATTATCCTGCTGAATACATAGCTGCTTGCTTAACAGCAGTAAAAAGAGATAAAGATCGAACTGCAATCTTTTTATCTGAAGCTAGGGATATGGGAGTAAAAGTTTCAACCCCAGATATTAATTTAAGCTCTTCAGATTTCACAGTTAATGACAATGAGATTCTTTTTGGCTTGTCTGCAGTTAGAAATGTAGGAGATATTACAGCGGACAAAATAGTTTTAGAACGAGAAAGTAATGGACACTTTGAATCTATTGAAGATTTTTTATCACGTATAGACTCAAGATCTCTCAACAAAAGAGGAGTCGAGGCATTAATTCAAGGGGGAGGCCTTGACAAATTTGGTCTTACAAGAAAAGGAATGTTTGATTCTGCTATTGAATTGATTGAGAATGCAAAAGAACTAAAAGCTAATAAAGAAAATAATCAAGGTTCATTATTTGAAATGGAAGATTCTAATTCAACACACATAATTATAAACAACACTGAGTGGGATAAAAAAGAACTACTTGAAAGGGAAAGGGAAATGCTTGGTTTTTTTGTAAGCGAAGATCCCCTTGAAGGATATGGAGAAGTTTTAAAATCTGAGTCCTCCCATTCAATTATCGAATTACAGAGTCTAGAAGACGAAGAAGAAATAAATGTAACAATTTCAGGATTAATTTCAAATGTTCAAAAACGAGTTTCTAGAAGAGGCAATCCATGGATACAATTTGACATACAAGATCTAACAGGATCTTCAGGAGTACTCTTATTTAATAAGTTAGTTGATAAATATAATGCTTCAATAGATGGAGAAATCTATCTCAAAGTTTCTGGAACTTATGTTGGGGGATCTGAAAATACTATTAGAGCCAGAGATGTTGAAGTCATAGAACCATCAAAAATGATTGAAAATTTAGATATTTCACCACTTAGAATATCAGTTGATGAAGAAAAGTTAGACAAAAAAAACTTAGTCCTTTTAAAAGAATTGTTAGAAAAATTTCCAGGACTATCTTCAGTTGAGCTGGAAGTGAACTCAAAGTCGGGTTCTAAATTATTAGAACTAAAAGAAATAAAAGTTAAGAAAACCAATCAACTCAAGAATGAAATTAGTACATTACTGGCAAAATAACTAGAATTTAATTATGTCGTTGAATGTAGAAGAATTAATTAATAGATATAAAGAACGTGCTGAAGCTGTAAAGAATCGTTCTATTCCACCTGTAGGGGGAGATGATAGAATGGCATTTATTAAACAAGCAGAAACAGACTACCAAGACTTTATGATGATTGCTGATTCAGAAGTTGAAATTACAGAAGAATATTTAATTTTTAAATTTAAATTAGACAATTAGTTTAAATTTTCACCCATTGGAAAAATTTTGTTAATCACATCAGCACATGCTATTGCGATTTCCATGTGTTCTTTTTGAGTTCCATTAGCTGATCTTAGTTCAATGTAATGTATCCAGCTTCTTAATGTTCCATTCATATAAAGACGACTTACAGTATTACCTTCTGGCAAAACAGACCTCGCCTGTTCTTTAGCAATACCATTTTCAATTGCCCAGTTATATGCTTCAGTTGCATCTTTGATTATCTTTTCTTGTTTATTTTTCCAATTCTCTGATATTTCATCATTTTCAGTTTCGATAGAATTCTGTCTGTTTTTTGGATCTTGCATTCTTGCTTCTCTTACTATAAATTCCAAATCTTTTACAGGGTTAGCATATCGTTGGCTGAATTCCTGAAAACTAAAAGATCTATGTCTTAACATTTGTCTTGCTATATCTCGTGTTGTCTCGATTTCTAAACAAGCACTAACCATTTCTAAAGGTGACCAATGGGCATTATTTATAAGATATTTTATTAATTTTTCACTAGTCTCAGTATTTAATTGGTTTGATGGATTAGAAACCCTTGCACAAAAAGCAACCAATTCTTGAGCATCATCTATACCACTATCTGCAATTTCTTCAGTTGGTTTGGAATAACTTATTAATTTAACTTTCATTTATGTAACTATATTAAAATATTTAAAATATGTTTTTATTAAGAATAATAGTTTTTTTAATCTTGATTTCTCTAATCATGATTCTTGCATATCCCTTATTAATTGTTTTTGATATTTCAACTGGTGGAAATGGTTTCGGTGTATGCGAAGATCTTTTGACTTGTACGATTCCAATTACTGCAGGTCCAAGATTACTTGTAACTCTTATTAGCGCTTTTTTCTTTCTAGTTTTTTTACTAAGAATTATTATGAAATCTATTAATTACTTAAATAAAGAAGATTCTATTCTCTAATTACTAGAAATATTGATAATAAAACTAGTAACACTCCAATCCAGCTAACCAATCCTAAGATTTCACCCGCAATCAATATTCCAATAAAAAGTGCAAAAATTGCTTCCAAGCTCAAAATTAATGCTGATGTAGATGCTTTGATAATTTTTTGCCCATAAAGTTGGAGATAGAATGCACCAACATTTACAACTATTCCTAGAAAAAATATTGGTAGTATGTACTCCATTAAATTTGAAAACTCATTTATATTCAACAAAGGAAGGCAAAGAATAGCACCTGTTATTGACTGAACTGCCATGAGCTGAGAGATGCTAAGGTTGCTTACATATCTTTCAACAAAAACTATGTGCATTGCATATGCAATTGCACAAATAAATGTAAAAATGTTTCCAAAGATTTGGGAGATATCAGTTATTGAAATTAAGACAATACCTACAAATCCCAAAACGGAATACACATAGTTATTACGGCTTAATGAAGTTTTGTTAATTGCTCTAGAGAAAAAAGGAGTCAAAACAACATAAAAACCAGTTACCACTCCTGAATTAATTGTTGAGGTTGTAACTAGACCTTGAGTTTGGGAAATGTAACCAAGCCAAAGGAAAAAACCCATCAGTACACCTGGTTTCAAAGTTTCCTTTTTTGGTAATCCACCGATTATTAAGAAAAAGATTGCAGCAATTAAATATCTCATAAAAACAACAAATGCTGGACTAAAGGTATCTAATAAGTTTTTAACAATTAAAAATGTTGAACCAAAGAACATTGCTGAAAAAAACAGCGCAAACAATGACTTATTT
>CACJPC010000017.1 GCA_902595195.1 uncultured Candidatus Actinomarina sp.
CTACCTGCTTTTGATCCTTCTAAAACAATAAAAGATGATTTATTTTCATGAAGATCAGCATAAACTTCATTATCTACTTTTATTTTTGTACCTTTTGGTACCTCAATTATTAAATCCTTGCCCTTTTTACCATTTTGAAAATTTTTATTCCCATCAGTTCCATTTTCTGCTTTAAGAGAACTATTAGAGATTATATGTGATAAATCATTCAATTCTTCATTTACAGTGATAATTACACTTCCACCGTATCCGCCAGATCCGCCAGAAGGAGAAGACTTTGATGATGTTTTTTTAAAACTTACTGAACCAGAGCCGCCAGCTCCAGAATGAACTGATAGTTTAATTTCGTCAACGAACATGAGTTCATTGTGGGATTACATTGACTAATTTACGGCCATTTCTAGTAGAAAATTTTACAACACCATCTGTTTTTGCAAATAAAGTATCATCTCCGCCTTTAGATACATTTTCACCGGGATGTATTTTTGTCCCTCTTTGACGAACCATTATGGAACCAGCAGAAATTTTTTCACCATCAAAAACTTTGGTCCCAAGTCGTTTTGACTCTGAGTCTCTACCGTTTCTTGTTGAACCTCCGGCTTTTGTCTTTGACATTATTCCTCCTCGCTACCCTCTAGGCCTACAATATTTTTTATTTGAATAATTTTATTGTCTTCTCTATAGCCCATTCTTCTTCTGTTACCAGTTTTATTTTTATATTGAAAAATATTTATTTTTTTAGACTTTGCATCACCAATATGTTCTATTTCTACTTTGAATTTACCAAGCTCTTTAGAATCAGAAACAATTTGTCCTTTTTTTGGACTAACTAATATCGGAATTAAAGTTGTTTCTGAAAAGCTTGATGAAACAACTAGCTCATCTCCAATGGAAACTTTTTCTTGTAAGGCACCAATTTTGACTACTGCGTATTTACTCATAACTCAATTACTCTACTACAGCTTCTGACTCAAGCAAACCTTCATCTATAGTTTTGTTAGAAAAAATATCATTGATAATAAGTCCTCTACCATTGCATTTTTCGCACTCATCTGAAAAGCTTTCTATTAAACCAGCTGCTACATTTTTCCTGGTCATTTCAACTAAACCTAATCTGGATATATCAAAAACTTGTGTTCTTGTTTTATCCTTGGCAAGCTCTTGTTTAAATTTATTTAATAGATTTTGTTGTTTTTTCTGAGATTCCATATCTATAAAATCAATAACAATAATTCCACCAATATCTCTTAACCTTAATTGCCTAGCAATTTCTTCTGCTGCTTCTAAATTATTTTCATAAACAGTCTCTTCTAGACTGTTCTTGCCAACAAATTTTCCAGTATTTACATCAATAACTGTTAATGCTTCTGTTCTATCAATAATTAAATGACCACCTGAAGGCAACCAAACTTTTCTGTCTAAAGCTTTTTTTATCTGATCTTCAATATGATATCTTTCAAATAATCCAAGTTGGTCATCATAATGGTCAACAATATCTAAAATTTCAGGGGATGTTAATTTAACATATTCTTTAACTTGATCATGTTGTGATTTTTTATCAATAAGTACTTTTTTAAATGTGGAATTCAAATGTTCGCGAATTACTTTTATTGAAACATCGGGTTCTTTATGGATTAGTTTAGGTGCATCACCACTTTGATAATTACTTACTGTTTTCCATTCTTCAACCAATTTTTCTATATCAACTTTGAGGGACTCTTCACTGACCCCTTCTGCAGCTGTTCGAACAATCACTCCAAAATTGTTTGGCTTTATTTTTCTAATAATTTTGTCTAACCGCTCTCTTTCGTTTTCTGCAAGCCTTCGTGAAATTCCTTTTGTTTTGGAGTTAGGGATTAAAACTAAATATCTTCCGGGTAGTGAAATTTGACCTGTTAATCGTGCGCCTTTTTCACCCATTGCATCTTTTACAACCTGCACTAAGACTTCTTGATCTGCTTTTAAAAGATTTTCGATTTTAGAATTTTTAGTTGAGCCTTCAATATCTGCAACATATAAAACACCATTTTTTTCTTCACCAAATGAAACAAAGGCTGCTTCCATACCAGGTAGAACATTTTTAACTTTTCCAAGATAAATATTTCCAACTTTTGATTTTCCAGTATTTTCTGATGAATAATATTGCACTAAAGTAGGGCCTTCTAAAATTGCAACTTTAGATACACCATTAGAAGAACTTATCAACATTTGTTTTTTTTCAACAGATGGGACAGGTAAAGGTGTTTCTCTAAACCATGTTGGGTTTTTTGGTCTTCTTGTCTGGTTTCTACGAGTGTTCGGTGCGCTTGTACCAGATTTAATTTTTACTTTTTGACCATTAAACCATTTAGTTGTTGTATTGTTTAAATTATCACTTTTTCTTACTATTTTCGATTTTTTGAAAATACCAAACATTAAAACCTCCATGAAGACAATTATTATTAAAAACTTTCATACATGAAAGACTAGTGTGTTTAAAAAATTAAATAACCTGGTTATTTTCAATAAAAATTCGATTAATTATTCCAAAAATTGACGAAACTGCAATTATTGACGATCCTCCTAGACTCAAAAGTGGGAATGGGTCTCCTGTTAAAGGGATTAAGCCCACAACTGTTGCTATGTTTATCAAGATTTGTAGATATAGCAAAATCATAAATCCAGCAAGTAGAAATTTTTCAAATTCTGAATCTGTAGTAGTAATTAATGAGTAAACTCTAAAACCAAAAAATATCCACAAAAATAATAAAACAATACAACCGATAAAACCATAACTTTTTGCAAATGATGAAAATATGAAATCAGTAGTTTGTACTGGAACAAAAATAGAAATATTTTCTGTATTTGATAGACTATCGCCTAAAAAACCTCCTAAAGATATTTGTAATCGACTTTGTTTTTGTGAAAAATCTTGGATTTCTGCTGAATAAAAATCAGTAATTCTTTGGACTTGGAATGAGCTTACTAAATCAAGTTCTAAAAGTATAAAAAATGAGAAAAACATCGCAATTAAAAAAGCAAATAAAGTTTTTACCTTGACATCAGATATAAAATACATCCCTAATACAACTGAAAGCAAAATAATTGTTGTTCCGAGATCTGGCTGAGAATAAACTAATAGAACATTTGAAAATATTAAAGCTAAAGCCAATAAATTATTCCTTTTTTGAGAAATGACTGCGGCAAGAAATATTACAAATGCAATTTTAGTAAACTCTGATGGCTGAAAATCAAAAACTCCTAGGTCGTATCTTCTTCTTGCTCCCAATGATTCCGCAGTAAACAAAACTCCAATTAATAAAATAGTTGAAGAAATCATTAATACATTACTTAGTGCAAAAATATTACTTATTGACACATATGTAAATAAAAAGAACACGGTAAGTCCTAAAAGTGTAAATGTAATTTGTCTAACCAGCACATTCTGTATGTCTAGACCAATCTCATTTGTTATGTTGAACAAAGTAAACCATGAGATTACACAAAAAATTAAATACTGAAAAATTACATAAATATTTGTTCCTTCAGGGCCTAAGATAGTAATTCTTCTGTTAATCATTCTGTAATTTCTCCAAATTCTACAGGTGTCAGATTTTCTTCCAGTAAATACTGAATTATCCTTCTCGATACTGGTGCCGCTACAGCACTTCCTGAACCCCCTTCTTCAACCACTGTTACTATTAAATATTTAGGATTAGAAATAGAATCGACGCCTACAAACCAAGATGTATTATTTAAATCACCAGCATTTTGCGCTGTACCTGTTTTTCCACCAATGTCGTAAGTCAAATCTCCCATTACTTGAAAAGATCTATAAGCAGTACCGCCAGGATTTGTAACTAAATTTAGGTCGTCTAATAAAAAGTTTATAAATTCAGAACTTATATTTATATTTTCTTCATTTGTATTTGAATCTCTGTTATAAAGATAAGGATTTGATTTTATGCCTGTAAGAAGTGCTCTATAAGCATTAGATACTTGGATGGGTGTTGTAGTTATAGCACCTTGTCCTATGATGAGGTTCATCAAATCTCCACCTAACCATCCCTCAGGTCTTACTAACTCTGGTTTAGAAATTTTCCAATCCTCGAACAACTCTCTATCAGGAATAACACCTTCTTTTTCGAATGGTAGGTCTATTTTAGACAAAGAACTAAAACCTAGTTCTTTTGAGTATTCTTGCAACATTGCTTCAGAATCAGTGTTACCAAATGTTCTCCAAATTTTTAAGGCAATATCCCAAAAATAAACATTACATGATTGTTTTAAAGCTTCACTTAAATTAACTCTGCCATGACCTTCTGGCTTCCAATCTTGATAGACTTGCTTAGATCCATCGTCAAAACCAAAAGAAAGACTACCTTCACAATTAACATATTGTCCTGAGTTTGATGCATCCTCAGGAAAAATTCCTTCATTAACTGCTAACCAATAAGCAACAACTTTGAATACAGATCCAGGTGGATAAAGTCCTTGTATCGCAAAATTATTAAACGCTTGAGTTCTGTTAAGTTTTTTAAATTCAAATTCTGAAATTCCCGAAACAAATTGATTAGGATCAAAATCAGGAAGTGAAACCATTGCAGTTATCTCTCCTGTATCTATTTTCTGGACAACTACTGCTCCTCTTTCGATTAAATTGACTGTATCAAAAGATTTGTTTGCAAGAATTATTCCCTGTTGAAGTGATTCTTTAACTACTTCCTGAGCATTGACATCAACTGTAATTTGAATATCTTTACCTGGGACAGCAGGTGTAATTTCAACAATTTCTCCATTTTGTAATGTAATTTCAGATGGTTTACCGCTAAGAATATTTTCGTAATATCTTTCAAGCCCATTTTTACCAACAGTTTTGTTTCCAAAAGCATTCGAATACTCAATAAGCTCATCTTGATTAGGCTTACCTATGTAACCTATAACATGTGAGAATAACTCTTTATATATGTAAGCTCTTTTTGGCTGGTTAAAAATTTCAAAAGCTTCATATTCTTGAATTTTTATTCTCAAATCTGTTTCATAGTCATTTAAGTTAGCAATTTCTACAAATAATTCCTTTGAACTAAAAAAATTATCTATTTCTGAATTAGTTAAATCATTAAAATTGAAAGAGATAAACTGTTTATATATTGTTATATTTTCTTCGTTTATTTTCTTCTGGTTCAGAAACAAATATGGCTCAAGGATAGATTCTGCTAGTTTATTTCCATTGAGATCTAGTATTTCACCCCTTGGTGCTGGAATGTAAAAAGTTTCAAAATTTTGATTTAATATATCCTGAGTATTTTCATCATTATTTATGATTTGAAGAATAAAAAGTTCCCTGAATATTAATGACAAAAAAATAGCAAAAATCAAAAAAATCACGTTTAATCTAAATTTGCTAAACACGAGTACCTAAAGTTCTCTGATATAAAAAATAAATTAAATAATTGATTATAAGAGATGGAATAAAAAAACTTATAAAATTTGCTTCTAATAAATTAATTGTATTGTAGATTAGAAATCCAAACGTAAAAGATATGACTTCTTGATAATTAGTAGATTGAAATCTTTTTTGAATATAGTTAGAAATAATTGCAACAAGAAGAAATAATATTGAATAAACTCCTAAATAGTTTTCACTTAGAAAAACATCATATGATAAACCAGAAATTACTAAAGGAATAATATTTTGATTATCAAATCTCTTTGTGGAAACAAAATATATTAGAAGAAAAAAGGGGCAAATCACAATCCAATCTAGGCCAATTAAAAAATTTATCAGTGTTTCAAAAAATAATATAATTACAAAGTAAATTGATCTGAAAATGTTTCGAAAAAATATCATTTAAATTTTGGAATAAAAAGCTTTGTATTAAAAGTAAAGCTATCTAAAAATTTAACCGATGCATTTATTTGGTTGTTTTGGTATTCAAAATTTATCAGTCTCGTATCAACAACAGGAAACTTTCCAGAGTGATTAAATGAGATATCGGTATATAGAAAATCAATATCATCTTTATAGTTATCTAGCAATATAGAAGATATAAACATTTCAGATCCATTTGAAGTAATTAAGTAAGTATTGTTGTATTTATCCATTACCTCCAAATTAAAATCTGAAGAGTAAGGAGACTCTAAAATAGAGTAGGAATAAAAAACTTCTCTAAGATATCCAACTACAAAACCTTTTTCATTAATAACCAAATCTCCCACTTCTAACTGTTGATTGGTACCACCATAAATTAAATACTCGAGATTTAAATTCCTTGTAATAAAACCACTAGATAAAAGTTCAAAATTTTGAATATTAGACACAGTTGAAATCTCTTCATAAGACTCTAGTTGAAGTTGTAACTCTTTATTCACAATTTCAAGACTTCGCAAATCTTGAATTTCTTGTTCCAACCTAATGTTCTCACTTACTAATTGCGCCCTTTGTTCAAATAATGTATTAAATCTCTGAATGAACGTAAAATCACTGTTTTCTAATTCAAATTCAAAATTTACCGAATTTGGGAAATAACTAGACAATTCTTTATTAGAAAAGTAATCAATGAGAATTAACAAACTACTTAATAATATAAAAAGAATATAAAGGATGTAACTCCTTTTTGGTAAAGCTTCTGTACTTTGCATGTTTTAATTCGGTCTTGGAGATAATTTTAATATAGATTTAAAATCTTGAAACCTTTCGAGACATATACCTGATCCAATGACAACTGAGCTTAAAGGATCTTCTGATGTATTAATGGGTATACCAAGTTCTTCTGCAATCTTTTTATCTATCTGCTTTAAGAGAGAGCCTCCACCAGTGATCCATGCTCCGTCCTTGTCTATGTCTGATACTAAAGCTGGTGGTGTCTGAGATAAAGAAATTCTGATTGCCTCAACTATATTATTAACAACTGGTGCTAAAGCATTTCTAACGTCACTAGCTTCTAATAGTACCTGTTTTGGTATTCCTTTGACAATATCTCTACCTGTTACAGTCACTTGAGGCTCTCTTTCATATTGATAAGCAGATCCAACAGCATGCTTGATGCTTTCAGCTATACCTGAATCAACCAATATTTGATGTTCGGCACGAAGCCATTCAATTAAAACCTCTGTCATGTCTTCTCCACCGACTCTTACCGAGTTTGCATTTACAATATCTCCCATTGAAATAACAGCAATTTCCGTAGTACCTCCACCAATATCAATAATCATATTTCCATAGGGCTCAAAAATATTTAAACCACTTCCAATAGCAGCTGCCATTGGTTCTTCTATAGTGAAAACTTCTGATGCTCCAGTTGCGTGAGCAGCAGTCTCAATAGACCTTTGTTCAACACTTGTAACACCGTTAGGTACACAAATTACAATTCTTGGCGAGGAATATGATCTTCCTATAGCCTTTGTAAGTAATGTTTTAACAAGTTCCTCTGCCATTTCTATTTCAGAAATAACTCCATCTCTTAATGGCTTAACTAATTCAATAGAGTCTGGAACACGTCCAACTAATTTTTTTGCTTCTTTACCAATAGTTAAAATTGATTGATCATCTTTGTTCACTGCCAGCAAAGTAGGTTCATCAACTACTACACCTACTCCTTTTACATAAATTAATGTATTCGCAGTTCCCAAATCTATGGCAATATCATTACCACCAAATAATGTTCTTCTTAAATTTAAACCAGCCATGTATACCTAGATTAATCTATTAAATATGCATTTAAAATAAATTTATTACGAAAAGAATAAATTTAGTTCTCTCTCGGCACTTTCATCAGAATCTGACCCGTGTACTACATTTTTATCAAGTTCTGTTGCTAAATCTCCTCTGATTGAACCTGGAGTTGCATCTGAAGGGTTAGTAGCTCCCATAATATTTCTTATTTGCGCTACTACATTTTCGCCCTCAACTTGCATAGCTACAACAGGGCCACTCGTTATAAAACTAACAAGATCGCTAAAAAATGGTTTATCTTTGTGTTCTCCGTAGTGTTCCTCAGCTAAATCTTGACTAATTGTCATCATTTTTATTTTTGTTATTTTAAAACCTTTTTCTTCAACTCGCGATATTATTTCACCAATGAGATTTCGTTTTACGCCATCTGGCTTAATCATAAAAAACGTTTTCATTACAATTCCCTTTTTTTATACTCTCCAATTAAATATAAACTACCTAACAATATAGAAGGATTTTTATTTTTTTTAAATTGCTCTAAAGATGCAATTTTATAATTTTTACCATATTTATCTAATAAATACCCGATTTCTTTTGTGGTCTCTTGGTCAAAAAAAGTGTCATCTTCAATTAAATGAAGATTGTAATTTGTTTTTCCAATGATCAGATTGAGAATGTTATTTATATCTTTTCCTTTTTTAAATCCAAGAAATATATCAGTATTTAAATGTCCATATTTGTTTTCATAATTACGCAAAAGTATTTCTACTCCTTCATAATTGTGTGCTCCATCAATTATTTTTACAGGAGAATCATTTACAATTTCAAATCTACCTTTTGCCTCTTTAATTTTTATATTTGTTAAATCAGCATATTTTATGTCATGAAGTAAGAAATCTACAACCATTAAAGATAGGTAATAATTTAAATCTTTAAATATTAATTTAGAGAATGAAATATTTTTACTATTCAAGTATTCACTTAAAAAAATTGAATTTGCGTAATTTGTATATTCTGATTTAATAATCTCAATTAAATCATCATTCAAAACGCTAACAAACAGAGTTTCAATATTATTGGATACATAGATTTTTTGATCTAATATATCGGTTATTTTATTTCCCAATATATCAGTGTGATCTAATCCAATTGAAGTTAAAACGACAGTTTTGCTTTGAATTATTGAAGTTGTGTCGTATTTACCTCCAATGCCTGCTTCACAAATAAAATAATCAAA
>CACJPC010000018.1 GCA_902595195.1 uncultured Candidatus Actinomarina sp.
TAAACGGGCGTTGAGATTGTAATTGTGCAAAAAAGCAACACTAGAGTTGTAAATAGCAGTGCAAGAGTTGGACCAATCACTACAAAATTAATACCTAAGATTTCAGAAATACCATTCATTTTATGTCCTTAAATAAAGCAATTGTTTCACTTATGAACCCTGCTTCTTGAATAACAAAACTTTCAATATAGCTTGGGTAAATACCAATAAATAACATTAGTAAAACAAGAGGAACAATTGACAGAGTCTCTCTTATATCTAAATCTTTCAAGCTTTCATTTTTTTCATTAGAAATCGGGCCTGTAAAAATTCTTTGATAAGCCCATAGCATGTAGATTGCAGCCAACACTACACCAAATGCTGCAATTGATGTTAAAACTTTGTAGCTATTAAAGCTGCCCATTAAAATCATAAATTCACCAACAAAACCATTCAATCCTGGAAGTCCTATCGAGGCAAAAGAGGTGAACAAAAATATTGCCGCATATCGTGGCATTGTAATTTTAATTCCACCAAATGAACTAATATTTCGTGTGTGTCTTCTTTCATAAAGAAATCCTACAAGCATAAATAGTGCACCAGCTGTTATACCATGATTTATCATTTGAATAATTGCACCCTCAATACTTAGATACCCTCCAGCAGAAATACCCAACATAACATACCCCATATGACTTACGGATGAATATGCAATTAACTTTTTAATGTCTATTTGTGCAATTGCAACTATTGCACCATAAATAATTCCAATCACTGATAGAACAGCAACAAAATTTTTATATGCTAAAAATCCCTCAGTAAAAAATGGTATTGATACTCTTAAAATTCCGTAGGCCCCTACTTTTAATAAAACACCTGCTAATAAAATACTTCCAGCTGTTGGGGCTTCAACGTGTGCATCTGGTAACCAAGTGTGAAGTGGAAATATTGGAACTTTAATTAAAAAGCCAAAAGTAAATAGCAAAAACAAAGTTTTAGATTGTGAAGAAGTAAGAGTTAAATTTGCGAGTGAATCAAAATCAACAGCAAGTGCGCCATTTGCACCATAGCTAATTACAGCTGTGTACACTGTTCCGATGAAAATAAAAACTGAACCAAAAACTGTATAAAGAATAAATTTTATTGTTGCATATCTTCTATTTTCTCCTCCCCATATTCCCATTAAGAAATACATTGGAATTAACAACGCTTCAAAGAATATGAATAGAGAAATTAAATCGCCACTAATGAAAACACCATTAATTGCAAAATGTAATGCAAGCAATGACCCGATAAAACCTTTGCTTTCTGCATGTTCATTTCCAATTGATAACAAGGAAACACATACTAAAAGCGAAGTTAGTAGTAATAGTAAAGTTGACATACCAGAAATTCCTAAGCTGATTTCAAGCCCGTAAGATTGGATCCATTTGTAATTAGAAAGAATTACAAATTTTGTTTTTCCATAGTCGCTGAATAATAAATAAAAACATTGTGTAAGAGTAATAAGGGAAAATATTATGCCAATTGGCCTAAAAATTTCTTTTCTAGAATTGGGAATCATAAAGACTAAAAGTGCACTAAAAAGTGGAACAACTAGGAGGGAAATTATTATTCCGGTCATTTTGGCACCATCGGAGTAATAATAAATAATCCAATTAGGAGAAGTAGAAATAATCCAAAATACACTACATAACTTCTTACTAGACCGGTCTGGGTAGCGGATGCAACTCTTGAAGTTTTACCAAATGCAGTCGAAACAAAATTAACAGAACCATCAATGATTAATCCATCAACAATTACTGCAACCTTTCTTGTAAAGTTTTTCATTCCTGAAACAAAAATTGAATTACCGAATTTATTTAAGTAGAGCACATTAAATGACAAATCTTTTACTAAATTGATCGGATAATCTAAATTAATTCTCTTAAAGTTGAATCTTTTAAAAATTTCAAATGAAAATATTAAATATGCTATTAATAATCCTGTAAAACCAGCACCAATTGATAAAACTGCGAGCACAATTAATGTAATACCTTCTGGTAGATGAGTTATTTCAACTCCCTCCAGAGAATAATGAAGAACTTTTTCAACTCCGTGGAAAAAAGGTGTATTAATAAATCCTATAAAAATTGAAAACAATCCAAGAATAATCAAAGGCCTTGTCATAGTTTTTGGGGCCTCGTATACATTAGAGTGATCAAAACCATTGTCTTTTTCAAAAATTAATAACCAGTGTCTTCCCATATAAAATGCCGTTAAAAAAGCTGCACCTAACCCAAGTGCCCAAAATATGTAATAGATTCCACCATTGGCAAACACTGAAGCTAGAATTTCATCTTTTGACCAAAAACCAGCTAGTGGAGGAATTCCGGATATTGCTAGCGTTCCAATTCCCATCATTGAAGCAGTAACAGGCATTTGTTTTCTTAATCCGCCCATCTTTCTAATGTCTTGTTCGTGATGCATAGAGTGAATAACTGCACCTGCACCTAAAAATAATAAAGCTTTAAAAAAAGCGTGGGTTACAAGATGAAAGATAGCTGCTACGTATGCCCCAGCACCAATTGCAATGAACATAAATCCTAATTGAGAAATAGTTGAATAAGCTAATACTTTTTTAATATCATATTGGTTTATTGCTGAAAAGGCAGCAAGTAAAGCAGTTATAAGACCAAATGAAATTATAACCATCCCAGCAATTTTTGAATGCTGAAGTATAGGTGAAATTCTAACAAGCATGAACACTCCAGCTGTGACCATTGTCGCAGCATGGATTAATGCACTTGCAGGAGTAGGTCCTTCCATTGCATCTGGTAGCCAACTAAAGAGTGGGAACTGAGCAGATTTACCAAATGCTCCAAGAAGCAAAAATAGTGTTATTAAAGTAATCGTATTTTCTGGAACGTCTGATGCACTCTTCAAAACAGTGTAAAAATCAAATGTATTAAAAGTGTTTAATATAATCATTAATCCAATTAGGAAACCGAAATCTCCAACTCTGTTTAAAATAAATGCCTTGTTTCCGGCTTTTGCTGCTGCTGGTTTTTTTGACCAGAATGATATTAATAAATATGAACTAAGCCCTACTAGTTCCCATCCAAAAAACATAACTAAGAAATTTGAAGACATTACTAACAAAAGCATTGAAAATACAAAAAAATTAAAATAAACAAAATAATTGTTATGCTTTTCATCTGTCTCCATATAAGAGGTTGAAAAAAGTTGAATAATGAAAGACAATCCTGTGACTAGTAAAAGCATTATCCCTGAAAGACCATCGAGAGTAAAACCCATCTTTATGTCAGGAGTATTGGTCCATTGAAAAATGCTGTAATTAATTGGTTGAAACTTATCAAGTGCCAGCATAACGAATACATAAAACGATATGGCAAAAGACAATAGAGCGCTATTTAAAGTAAAAAAATTGGTAATAAGTTCATTAAATAAATTTTTGTTAAAAAATAAAAATATAGCTGTTAACAAAGGAAGGAAAATTGGAAGTAAAAACAGTAATTCCAAATTAACCTCTAGACACATTTAAAACATCTACAGATGCAGATGATTGCTTTCTAAAAATTGAAACAATAATTGCTAATCCTACAACTACTTCAGCTGCTGCAACTACTAGAACAAAAAAAACAGCAATCTGACCATCTATTTGGCCAAAATGCTTAGATGCTGATATGAAAGTTAAGTTAACAGCATTCAACATTAGCTCAATACACATAAACATTATCAAAGCATTCTTTCTTATCATCATTCCAAAAAAACCAATTGAAAATAGAATTGCAGAAAGTGTAAGATACCAATCAGTTGTTACTTCAAACATCGTTTTTCTTTCTTTTAGAATCGTAAGCAAGAGCAATAGCTGCTGCGGTTGCAACGATTAGTAGAATTGAAATTATTTCAAATGGGAAAATCCAAGCGGTAAACAAAGTACCCGCAATTAGTTGAGGAGTACCCTCTACTGCAAATTCAACAGCTTCAAACCACAAGTCCCATTTGAATTCAGAACTAATAGCGACATAGCCCAGTATTGAAATGAGAATCAAGAAAACTCCGCTAACTAAAAAAGTCTGTCCTTTAATAGATTCTGAACTTTGTTCTTTTTTATCAACACCTATCATCATGATTACGAATAGAAATAGAGTCATTACTGCACCTGCATACACGAGCATTTGTACCATGGCGACAAATGTAGCATTGAGCGTTATGTAAATAATTGCAATTGAAACTAGTGTCATAACAAGACCCATTGCATTGTGCACTGGATTTTTCGCAAAAACTACTATTAATGCGCCAATAATTATTAATGCAGCAGGAATAAAGAATAAAATTAAATCTACCAAGTTACTCTTCCTCTAGGGATTGGCCTTTTTCAGGATCTTTTTTTCCTACACCTAGTGAGCCAGACCAATTGACAACATTTTGAAAATTTGGATTACCATTTGAAGACGTTGCTCTCATCCATCCATCAGATGTTTGCAGTTCTTCAAATCTTGTAAGTTTTGTTTGTTCTTCGTGAGTATTTGGAGTTCCATCATCATTCACAACTAAAACAGATTTATCAAAAATTGCTTCTGACCGATTAGCCACACTCATTTCAAACAATGACGTCATTGTTATTGCCTCTGTTGGGCAAGCTTCAACACAAAGCGCACAATAAATGCATCTGAGCATATTTATTTCATAAATAAATCCATATCTCTCACCTGGGCTTACAGGTTCGTCTTCAGGGTTATCTTCACCTCTGACATAAATACATTGAGCTGGACATACTCCTGCACATAATTCACAACCAATACATTTTTCCATTCCATCTTCATATCTATTTAGTACATGACGGCCATGAAATCTCTGTGGCTTTTCTCTAAATTCTTTAGGATATTTATCAGTTACAGATTTTCTGAACAATTCTTTAAAAGTTACTTTTAATCCCTTAAATAATCCGAAACTTTCACTCATAATTTAACTCCAAGGTAATCCAAATTCTCTTAAGCCTAAAACTATTGCTGAAAGTATTAGCCAAACTAAAGATAGTGGAATCATTCTTTTCCATCCTAGTTCCATTAACTGGTCATATCTTAATCTTGGTAGTGTTGCTCTTATCCAGACAAAAACAAATAAAAGTAAAAAAGTTTTTACACCTAGCCAAATTATTGGCATTATAACTGAGAAAATTGGAGGTAATATTCCTTCAAATGTAGGTCCTAACCATCCACCTAAAAAGAAAGTTGCTGTAATCGCACACATGTTGAACATATTTATATACTCTGCCAAAAAGAACATAGCGAATCTAAAACCTGAATATTCAGTATGAAAACCTCCAACTAGTTCCTGTTCAGCTTCAACTAAGTCAAAAGGTGCCCGATTAACTTCAGCTACTGCAGCTATAAAAAATATTCCAAATGCAACAAATTGAGGAAAAATATTCCATTTAGGAATAAATGAAACGATTGTATTAAGAATTGGAATTGAACTAGATAAATTTCCTGCTTGGCTATTTACAATATCAACCAAGGAAAGTGATCCTGAATACAAAATAACAGGGACTAATGCTAAGCCCATCGCAGCTTCATAGGAAATCATTTGTGCGGAAGCTCTTACTCCTCCTAATAAAGGATATTTTGATCCTGAAGACCATCCAGCCAAAACAACGCTATATACAGCAATTGAGGAAAGTGCTAAGAAGTACAAGACTCCTACGTTTAAATCTGCACCTACTAATGGAATGGTATATAGTACATTTTGCCATTCAACCGTGATATCAGGTCCTAAAGGAATAATCATAAAGATTAAAAAAGATGGAACAAGTGCAATTAATGGTGCAAGAAGGTACATTGCTCTGTCAGCTTTTGAAGGGAGAATTTGTTCTTTTAATAATAACTTAATAGCATCAGCTAAAGTTTGAAGTATTCCAAATGGACCAGCTCTATCAGGTCCAACTCTAGATTGCATTCCTGCAACTACTTTTCTTTCAAACCAAATTAATAATATTGTATTGGTTAATAAAACTGCCAAAACTATGTTTGCTTTTACCAGTGAAATTATTAACTCAATTGACATTTAAAGCTTCCTTAGATTGATTTGGTGATATTTCAATAGTTTCTGAAAAATCAAATCTGTTAAAATTTCTTCTATTTTGGGGAATAAATATTACTCCATCTGCAAGTTTATTATTAACAACATAATTTGCCGAGACTTTGTGTCCATTCTGTTTTAATGTGCATTCGCCAGATGATAAATTAAGTTTTTCAATTGTTGATTCACTTGCTTCAATAAATTGTTTTGCGCCGAGTAGTGATATGCTATCTGAGTAACGAATAGTTATATTATCACCGTAGAGTTTTTTTCCAACAAAATATTGTGAAGTAATAGTTTCGTTAGGCATAGTTGATATATTGGGCTGGTAATCATTAATAATCCCATCAAAATTACTTGGTTTATCTAAATTTTTAAATGATGGACTGTCTTGATTATCAAAATCTTGATAAGCTAACTCGTTTAAGCCATCTAGGCTATCAATATTATTATTGAAATTACAAAAGTTAGAAAGACCAGAAATAAACTCCCAATCACTCAGGCTTTGGCCAGGTGAAGGTACAAGCTTATCAATTCTTGAAGTTCTAAATTCGATATTAGTAAAGGTTCCCTCTTTCTCTCCTAATGTTGAACTTGTAGGAATAATGTAATTGCCTAATTCAGACGTTTCATGTAAAAATAAATCTAAACACACGACATTATCTATATCTTCAATAATTCTATGAATTTCATTTGAGAAAACAGATCTGCCTATTGGGTCAGATCCAACAACAAATAGTAAATCAGTATTTTCGGAACTTACATTTTTTATAAAATCTCTCAGATTTTTTACATTATCTAAATTATTAATTGCACCAAAAGTATTACCGCTAGAAAATGCATTCATTATTTTTGAGTTAGAATTTTCGACTAAATATGATACTAATTTATCTAAATCCTCATCAAGTTGATAAGGGGTAGATTTTCCTATTATCGCTGTCACATTCTTATCTTTAACGTGCTCTTTTATACCTTTTAATTTGGATATATCTTTTATTATTTCAAAATTTTTAGAGACAGTATCTTCGGAATAATAAAAATCAGCTATGTCTTTTAAGGTTGAGTTTGAATGGCCAAAAACTATAAGTTTCGCACCATTTTTTACAGCTTGCCTCACTCGTAAATAAAGCACTGGGAGATTTTCTTTTAAATCTTCAGACCAAATTACAATTGCTTCAGAGTTATTTAAGTCATCGATTGTTGCTCTGTTTATATCTTTTTCAAAATATCCAGCATATAGATAGTCATCATTTAAATAGAAGGTTTGATTTGTTGTAGGAAAGTTTTTAGCAAACTCATTAAAAGCAACATAATCTTCATTGGTACTATTAGTGCCTATTAAAAAATTTATATTTGTATTTCTATCGCTAATTAATTCACTTAATTCTGTGTAAATTTCTTTAACAGATGTTTCTTTAAATTCATTGTCTATTTTTTTTAATGGAGTTTTTAACCTAAATTCTGAATTCAAGTATTCAAAATTGTACCTACCTTTGTCACAAAGCCAACCTTGATTTACACTATCGTTATCAACTCCTAAAATTCTAAGCATTTTGTTTTGAGATGAGTTTAATTCTGTTGAACAACCAACTGGACAGCCATTACATGTTGATCTAACTGATTTTAGATCCCAGGGTCTTGCTTTAAATCTGTACGAAGTTGAGGTTAATGCTCCTACGGGACAGATTTGTACTGTGTTACCAGAGAAGTAAGACTTAAAAGGTTCATTAGGAAAAGTATTAACTTCTGTTTTATTGCCTCTTTGAATAAATTCAATTAATGGATCTCCAGAAATTTCATCAGAAAACCTTGTACATCGAGCACATAGAATACATCTTTCTCTGTCTAAAAGAATAATTTCAGAAATAGAAATTGGTTTTTCAAAGTGTCTTTTTTCTTCGACAAATCTGCTTTCCCCAGGTCCATAAGCCATAGTCTGATCTTGTAAAGGACACTCACCAGCTTTATCACATATAGGACAATCAAGCGGATGATTGATTAACAAAAATTCTAAAACTCCTTCTTGAGCTTTTTTTACTACTTCAGACTCAGTATCTACAACCATTTCATCGGTTACTTCAGTTGTACATGATGGAACTAACATTTTTCCTCTTGGAGTTTCTATTTCTACTAGACACATCCTGCACATTCCAACAGGGTCTAGTCTTTTATGCCAGCAAAATCTTGGTATGTGAATACCTGAGTCTTCACATGCTTCAATTAATAATTTGTTAGGAGCTGATTCAATTTGATTTCCGTTAACATTTATTTTTATATTTTCGCTCATAAAAGAACCTTGGTTGGAATTAAACTTTCAACTTCTTCTCTGAAATCGTTCATTAAAGATGTTATAGGTGATACAGCTGAGGGTCCTAATGGACAAATAGTTGTCATTTTTGGAGGCCAAGAGAGACCAGGTGAAATATTATCGCAAACATCAAGAAGTAGGTCGATATCTGATGCCCGACCTCTACCAGAAGCAACTCTGTCTAATATCATTTCCAACCATGTTGTTCCCTCTCTGCATGGTGTACATTGACCACATGATTCATGAGCAAAAAAACTAACAATGCTTTTTGCAGCGTTTACAAGATTTGTGTCCTCATCCATCATCACAACTGCCCCGGAGCCAAGCATAGAATTGTTATTAGCTACATCATCAATTGTCATTTTGA
>CACJPC010000019.1 GCA_902595195.1 uncultured Candidatus Actinomarina sp.
ATTGGTTTAGATATGAATTCATCAAATCAAATTAAAGATTTAGATTTAAAAAATCAAAATATTGCATTAATTGTTGGATCTGAAGAGACCGGATTAAGTAAAGAAATTCAAAAAAAATTAGATCTAATTGTTGATATTTCAATGACAAATAATATGGAATCTTTAAATGCATCTGTTGCAACAGCAATAGCAATGCATGAAATTTTTATAAAAAAATAGATTTATTCAATTATCTCTTTGCTATTATTTTAATGTTCGCCGGAGTAGCTCAGTGGCCAGAGCAGCCGACTTGTAATCGGCAGGTCAGGGGTTCGACTCCCCTCTCCGGCTCCAAGTGACTAATTATCTCAAAACATTTAGAAATATATTTTATTTTGTTTTAGCCATACAGGCTTCATTAGTTTTGTTTGGAATCTTACGTCCTTCAATCATCTATGATTACTTAGATAATTGGCCATTATCTTTACTGCCAATTTTAATTTTAATTTTTAACAAAATATATCTAAGCAACTCTAGATTCGATAATTATATCTACGGTTTTTTAATTATTATTTATTCATTATTCCCAGCTGTACTTTTATCAAGCCAAGAAATATTAACAACAAATACTTACAGTTCGAGTTTTCGTAGCAGCAATTTTGAAAAGGATATTGTTTACAGTCTAAATATAGACATTGATGGATCAGTTAATTTAAATTCTTTTGAAGGATCAGGCTATATTGTTGACATCCAAAATAGACCTGGAAATATTGGATTTCCAGAAGCTGTAGAAGCAAATTTAGGAAATCCTCGACTTATTCAATTTAGAGAAATAGAAACTGATAGGTTGCTGCAGGTAAAAGGCTGGGACCTGCAACTAGGAAATCAGACATTATGGAATTTATATGTATTGTCATTTGGATCATATATAAATCTGAATGATATAAATCTTATAACGACCGAAATAATTGGTACAGGAGAGATAAATCTTGGAGATAACTTAAATTCAGGAGATATTGTTATAAGTGGAAATTTTAATATTTATGTTGATTCAAACTTACCAATAGCTGTTGTTGGCCAAGCAGAAGTACCAGCAGAATGGATAAATGCTACAATAGGATATTTAAACCAAACAAATGAAAATTATAAATTTAAGGTTATTGTTGAAGAAGGTTCAAATGTGGTTTTTCAAGATGGAGAATAATTAAGTGCTAGATCAATTAGGCAATGGTTTATTATTAGGAATAATAATCTCGGTAGCATCCGTTGCATTATCTTTACTATATGGAGTAACGAGAATTGTAAACTTTGCTCACGGAGAAATAATTGCATTGGGTGCAATTATGACCTTATTTTTTTCTAGTCCTGTAGATTATAGAGTGCTATTTTTAGATAAATATTCACCACTAGGATATAATTTTGCCCTATCTTGCATTCTTGCAGTAATCGTCTGTGGGCTTTTTGGTGCCTTATTAGAAATTTGTCTTTTTCGACCTTTAAGAAAGGGCAATGTTGGAAATATTGCTGTACTGGTTGTAACAATTGGACTCTCAATATTTATAAGACATCTGTATCTTTTGTTTGCAACAGGAAAGGTACAAGATTTTCCGCTTGAACTTCAGAGAAGACAAACATATTTATTTTTTGACATGACTCCAAGAAATTTAAATGTTCTTATTGCTGGAATTGTCGTAATGTTAATATTTGGCTTTCTACTTACTTATACACGATTAGGTAAGGCGATGAGAGCGGTAAGAGATTCTGAGGAGCTATCAAGCGTTTCAGGCATAAATTCTGACAATATTATTTTGATAACATGGATTTCATCCAGCATGCTTGCTGGTCTAGCAGGAATATTTCAAGCAATCATTAATGACGTCAGATGGAATATGGGCTTTCTAATACTTCTACTAATTTTTGCCGGAACTGTTTTAGGAGGGATTGGAACATCTTTCGGAGCAATGGTTGGAGGCTTTCTGATTGGAATTTTAGTCCAAGTTTCAGTTGGTCTTCCATTTATGGAGGGACACACTGAAGCTAAAAATGCGGTTGCTCTTGCTATTATGATTTTAATTTTACTTTTTAGACCCCAGGGAATTTTTGGACAAAAAGAAAGAATCTCATGAAAATTTCAAATAAATTTTTATTTGCTGTCTTTTTAACAGGATTTTCAATTTATTTAGTATTTGCATTAAATCCTGAAGGTGCGTCAAGAATATTATTAAACTTACTGACTTTTGCAGGTATTTATGGATTAAGTGCAATTGGTTTAAATGTTCATTTTGGTTGGACTGGACTATTAAATTTTGGGCATGCCTCTTTTATGGGTGTTGGTGCTTATGTCACCCTTATATTAATGCCTCACGCAGCTGGTAGAGAAGGAGAAATTACCTCTACTGGTCTCCCATTTATTGTTGCTTTAATAATCGGAATATTATCTGCTGCATTGTTTGGACTTCTTCTAGGCTTACCAGCTATTAGGTTGCGTGGTGACTACTTAGCAATTGTAACTATTGCAGCAGCGGAAATATTTAGACTACTTGTTAGAGACTTAGAATCAATTACAGGTGGTGTTTATGGGATTATAAATTACACAGAAAATTTACAACAATACCGACCAAATTTTATTAATAATTTTTCAGAAAGTTTAGGATTTTCACCTTCTCAAGCATGGGTTTGTTTAGTTGCCTGGGTTTCAATACTATTTACAGTTCTTTTTTTAAAACGTTTGAATAATTCTCCTTGGGGAAGAGCTTTAAGAGCTGTTAGAGAAGACGAAGACGCAGTAAGGGCTATGGGTAAAAATGCTGTCTGGCTTAAATTACAGAGTTTTATGTTGGGAGCAGGAATTGCAGGATTATCAGGAGTTTTGCTTGCATTTAATTATGGGTCATTAGAAACTACTGTATTTGTCCCTCTACTTACATTTTATGTTTGGGCAATAATGATCCTAGGGGGAGTAGGCACCATTACTGGTCCTATATTTGGTTCGATTATTTTTTGGGTCATTATTTCTGAAACTGATCGATTAGCATTTATTTTATTTGAAAACGCAAACGGGCAACAATTAGCAGGTGTGAGGTTTCTCCTTGTTGGTTTGTTGATAATGGCACTAATGATATTCAGACCAAGTGGGCTATTAGGCAAGAAAGAAGAGTTACTTTTAGATGTCAAATAGCCTCATTGAAGTAAACAATTTGAAAAAAACCTTTGGAGGTTTAACAGCAGTCGATATTAAACAGTTAGGGTTTAATAAGGGTCAGTTAACTTCAATTATTGGTCCAAATGGTGCTGGTAAAACAACATTTTTTGATTTAATTTCAGGCTTTCAGAATTCTGACAGTGGTGATATTCATTTAAAAAATAAAGACATCTCTAATTTTCAACCTTACAAAATTGCAAGAATGGGAATGGTCAGAACTTTTCAGCTTACAAAAGTTTTTGATAGGATGACAGTTTTAGAAAATTTACTATTTTCTGGATCAGAAATAAGTAATGACTCTTTATTTAAATCTGTAATTAAATCAAAATCTCAAAAGAAATATGAAGAAAATCTGAAAGACAAAGCTAAAAACATAATGGAAGATCTAAACATCTTGCATATGGCAGATTCTTATGCAAGAGAACTTTCTGGTGGTCAAAAAAAATTACTTGAATTAGCAAGGTCAATTATTAATGAACCCGAAATACTGTTATTAGATGAACCATTAGCTGGAGTAAATCCAAAATTAGCTGAGGAAATCTTGTCGCTCATAAAAAAACTTTCAAATGAAGGTATAACAATATTGATGGTAGAACACAATATTGAAGCAGTAATGAAAATCTCTGAAAGGATTGTTGTTCTAGCTGAAGGGTCACTAATTGCAGATGGAAACCCAAATGAAATTAGAACAGATAGAAATGTAATAGAAGCATATTTAGGAAAAGATAATGACTAAACCAATATTGGAATGCAACGGTATCGCTGCAGGTTATGTAAAAGGGTTAAACATTTTACAAGGAGTAGATGTAGTAGTTAATGAAGGTGAAATAGTTTCAATAATTGGACCTAATGGAGCAGGTAAGTCCACTTTATTGAAAGCAATAATGAGTTTGATAAAAGTATCCGCAGGGAGATTCTTTGTAAATGGAGAAGAAAAAACAAACCTATCTACTCATAGAATTGTTATGGAGGGAATAGGTTATGTTCCACAAGTAGCAAATGTTTTCCCATCTTTAACTATTGATGAAAATTTAGAGATAGGGTCGTGGAGTATTAAAAGAGATAAAAAAGAAGCACTCACAAAAATTTATAATGACTTTCCAATGTTGGGAGATAGAAAAAAAGACAAGGCAGGCAATCTCTCTGGGGGACAAAGGCAAATATTAGCTTTAGCAAGAGCGTTGATTACTTCACCAACTCTATTGTTACTCGACGAACCTTCTGCAGGATTATCTCCGGTAGCAATTAATGAGGTTTTTACATCTATAAAAGAAATAAACAATTCTGGAGTTTCAATTCTTTTAGTTGAGCAAAATGCAAAAAGAGCACTTTCTTTTAGTGACAGAGGCTATGTTCTTGACCAGGGTCGCAATGCGTATCAAGGAAAAGGCGAAGAGCTGCTAAACGATCCTAGAGTAATAGATTTATATTTAGGAAAACTATAAAAAAAAGGCCTGATTACTCAGGCCTTTTTTTAAATCTAATTAAAGATTATGAACCGAAATCTACTGATTTAAGAACAGGGTTAGTATCACCCTCAGTTGTCCAAATATCGTAAGTAGCCGCTGTTGGATCACCAACTGCATTTAATTCGATTTCACCAGATGCGCCGACATAGTCAACATCTACACCGTCAGCTGCAAGTGCAATACATGCAACTCCGATACATTTTTCACCACCAGATGATGCAGCAACTAAACCAGAAGCAATTTCTGGACCAGTTACACCATTAGCAGCTGCTGATATTGCCATGAGCATTACAGCATCATAAGCTTGTGGAGCAAAGATGAAAGTTGGAGAACCATCTGCAGAAACTTCTGCGTAGGCTGCTTCAAATGCATCTTTTGCTTCACCTGCTGCGGAACCAGGTGCTGTTCCCTTGAATCCATCAAGTGCAGTTCCTAGACCACACAATGATGCAAGACCAGCATCTTTGACACCGTCAGTCATGTACCAAGGAGTGTCAAGAAGACCTTGTTCGAACGCAGGTTGAAGAACACCACAACCAGTTTCTGGGAATAAAATTCCCACAATTGCATCAGCACCACCTTTACCAACAGCAGTTACTTCAGAAGTAAATTCTGATGCATCTGTTGCGTGGTAAACGATTGTCTTAACTGTTCCACCAGCTGCTTCAAAAGCTGCAGCAGTAGCTTCAGCAAGACCTCTACCATAAGAGTCTGCTCTTGAAATTATAGAAACTGTTTGTACTCCATCTTCAACTAAGAGTGATGCTAATACATCACCTTGAAGAAGATCTGATGGAGCAGTTCTTGCATAAAATCCTTTTTTATCAATTTTTGTAAATTGAGGACTTGTATTTGATGGAGAAACCATTACAACTTCAGCTGCAATTGCTGTGTCAAGTATTGCAAGAGAAGTACCACTACATGCGGCTCCCATTACACCTTGTGCACCTTGTGCAATAACATCATTTAAACTTGTAAGAGCTACAGCTCCATCACAACCACTATCACCCTCTATGAGGACAACGGGTTGACCATTAATACCGCCAGCAGCATTGATTTGCTCAACAGCAAGAGCCGCACCTAGTGCAATACCAGGTCCCAAAGATGCTAGATCACCAGATAAAGGCATTAATGATGCCAAAACTAGTGGATCAGCAGATGGAGCAGCTGTAGTAGCAGGAGCTTCTGTAGTAGCAGGAGCTTCTGTTGTTTCAACTTCCACTTCAACTACTTCGTCAGCTGTATCAGACCCGCCACAGGCTGCAGCAACTAGTGCTAAAATCGCAATCAAAGCCAAAGCTTTGCGATTCTTCATATATAATTTCCTTTCAGTCACTGAAATTAAAAAATCCTACTAATTTGTAGGAATTCTTAAACAATAGCGGAAATTTAGTACTATTCAATAGCAGAGTTAAATAATTTAATCATAATATGAATAACGCAATTGAAACCTTACTTTTAAGCCTTAGAAATATTCAATATATTGAGCTATTTGTTTATGTTTTCATAATATTTTTTATTATTTATGGCTGGAGAAAAGGTTTTCTTCTTCAGTTCTTTTATTTAATGACCTTATTAATTTCAGTTGCTTTAAGTTTCAGATATTCATATCAAGTTGGATCTTATATAAGCAGTTGGTTCAACTCCAATATTCAATTGTCAGAAATATTTGGTGGAGTATTAATTTTTATTACAATTTTGACAATTTCATCTTTCTTTCAAAATTTTATTATAAATAATCAAAAACAAAGAGATGTTGGGAACAAGCTTCTTGGCGCGTCTTTTTCATTGCTAGTTAGTAATTTAATTCTTACTCTTCTCTTTACCATTACATCTATTATTTCTGTTCCAAGCTTTTTAGAAAAATCAATTGAAAATTCCAATCTTATTTCGTTTTATACAGATACAAACGGAACCCCCCAGCAGGCGTTAGAACTTATTACAGGAACAGATCTTATAAAAGTAGTATCTAGAATTAAAGACCTTACTGGAAAGCCTTCCGTAGTAGTCAGTGAACAGGGGTGTATAGAGATACCTAAATATTCTCTATCTAATCTATCAAACAATACACAACAAAAAGATGAATTATATGGGTTGTTGTTAGTTGAGAGAAGTGAAGAAAGTTTAGTTCCACTTGAATTAAGTGAAACTTTATCAGAGGTAGCACTTAATTATGCTTATGAAATGTATCAGGAAGGTTTTTGGTGTCATAAGAATCCAACCAATGGCGAACTTGTAGGAGACAGGTTATCAAAAAAAGGTTTCCCTTATATAGACATTGGTGAAAATTTAGCCCTCTCATCCTCAGTACGATCTGGTCATAACAGTTTGATGAATTCAGAGTCACACAAAAACACAATTTTAGATAACGAATTTAAACGAGTAGGAATAGGAATTGTTTCTGGACCTTTAGGACTCATTATTGTTCAAATATTTTCCTCATGAATTTTCAATTTTCTGACCTAGTATCTCAGATAATCAAAGGTTTAAAATCTTATTTTGAAAAAAACCAAATAGAAGTAAATGAAAATTTTTATGAAGAATTAATGAATATATTAAATATTGAACTTTCTAAACCTTTTAATAAGCAAACATTTACACCAACACAGATATTAAATGATTATATTAAAAATGAGTTAAAAGAGGATTTAAAGATTACTCCCCATGAGCTAGGAAGCGAACTTAATAATTCTTTAATTTTATGGGGTATAGAAAAAGCTAAGTATTTTAATGACAAATCAATTTAAAAAAAAAGAAGTTTGGCTAAACACTTATCCAATTTTTTTATGGTTAGTTTCTGAACCATTAGTTGGTTTAATTGACTCAAAAATTGCAAGTTATATAGATATTGATGTCTTATCAGCTGTAGGCATAGGAGAAACGGTATATTTTGTATTTATTTGGATTTTTGTTTTTTTTAGCATACGGTACAACACCTTACGTGTCTAATCTACAAGCAACAAAACAAATACATAAATTAAACTACTTTATAACATTTGGAAGAAAGTCATCAGTACTTATAGGGTTAATATCTGCGGGTTTATTAATTTTTGCTTCTACTGAGCTAATTAAATTTTTTGAACCTACAAAATCTGTTTCTTTTAATGCAAATTCATATTTAATATTACGAAGCCTTGGTTTACCGTTCTATTTGTTAAATATGCACTCAACAGCTGTATTAAGGGGAATGAAGTATCCAAAAATTACTTTATATTCCTCAGCAATTGTTGGAGTAGCAAATGTGATATTAAGTTACTTCCTTGGGATAGTTTTAAATTTTGGAGTTGAAGGTATTGCGATTGCAAGCTCAATAGCTTTTTTATTAAGCTCAATATATTCAACAAAAGTCTTGATTAGCACTCAAACACAAACATCAAATTTTGTTAAGTCTCATGAAAAAAAAGAGATAAGTAAAAAGTTTTTTAGTATTGG
>CACJPC010000020.1 GCA_902595195.1 uncultured Candidatus Actinomarina sp.
TGCTTCTTTGTTGAGAAAAATTATACCTGGAGTAAGTTTTGATCAACTTTCAAAGCCTGGTTTTCATCAAAACAACTCATATGTAATCATGGTAGATAATAAATTAATAGGACATACTGGACAATTATCTTATCTACTTAAAGAGGAACTAGATTTATCTGAAAATCTGTTTTTGTCCCAAATATATTTAGAGGAACTAAATTTAGAAGGTTTAAATACTTCTAATTACAAGCCATTATCGCACTATCCTTTTATTAAATTTGATTTGTCTTTTAAAGTAAATAGAGATTTAAATGCAAATGAATTAATTCAAGAAGTTGAAAACTTACTACAAAATAATGAAAATTCTATAAAAGTATTTGATGATTATGCTTTTGAGAAAACTCGTAATTTAGGAATTAGAATAATTACTAGAAGCTATGAAAAAACATACAATGAAAAAGAGAATACTGAGATACTTAATATGATTGTTGATAAATTAACTTCAAAATTTAATATTACTCTCAATGAAAAAGGAGAGTAATGGAAACATTAGGTTTAAATAACAGAGTACTAAAAACACTTTCACAGAGCTCTGCCAAAGCTGCAGTTGATATTTTAGGAATGCGTCTTTCTACAACTATTAAAGACAAATTTGTTGAAATTATGATTACGGAAACAGAGGCCTATGGAAGAAAAAATACAGATAAAATGGCATTATTTAATACCTATAAAAATATTCCCACATCATTAACATTAGGACCTCCCTATATGAGTGTATTAAGGTCTTATGGTTCAAACAGAGGATTATTTTTGTTAACTGGAAAAAAAGGTTCTGGCGAAGCTGTCTTAATTAAATCTGGAAAAATATTGATTGGTAAAAAGCACATTGAAAAGAGGCGTAAAACAAAAATGAAAACTGATAGTTTAAATGGTCCTGGAAATATAACAAAAGGTTTAGGCATAGATGATACGTTCGATGGATATAATTTACTTACTGGAATTGTGGACTTGTCACCAAGAATTCATCCCTTAGATCAAGCTATAGCTAGACCAAGAAAAAATGCAAAGAGGAATGATAAGAATCTTTGGAGATTCACATTAATTTTAAAATGAAGTATTTAATTGAAAGAGCAAGTGCAATTACACCGAAAGATTCTCTTGAAGATTTATTAAAGAATAAAAAATCTTTACGAATTAAATTAGGTGTAGACCCAACAGCTCCTGATGTAACTCTAGGATGGTATGCAATATTAAGAGCTTTACGAAAATTTCAAGATTATGGTCACACTGCTGTTTTAATATTAGGCGAATTTACTGCACAAGTTGGTGACCCTTCGGGCAAGTCAGAAACTAGAACTCAATTAGAAGAAAATCAAATAGATGATAATTCAAAAGGGGTGCTACCAATAATAAAAGATATTTTAAATGAAGAGAATCTAGAAATTGTAAGTAATAAAGATTGGTTATCGAAGTTGTCGACATCAGAATTAGTTCATTTATCATCATCAACAACTTTGGCTCAAATGCTAGAACGTGACGATTTCGCTAATAGGTACAAAGACGGAAATCCCATATCCTTAATGGAATTCTTTTATCCATTATTTCAAGGCTACGATTCTGTAGCTGTAAAAGCTGATATTGAAATTGGTGGCCATGATCAACTTTGGAATTTAATGTTAGGAAGAGAGGTACAAAAATTTTACAATCAAGAACCTCAAATTGCTATGACATTTCCATTATTAGTCGGAACAGATGGAAATAAAAAAATGTCTCAGTCGCTTAATAATTATATTTCAGTTACTGACACTCCATCTAACATCTATGGGAAAATTATGAGTATACCTGACGATATTATGTGGGAATATTTCACTATGTTAACTGATATAGAACTTGATGAAATTAACAAGATGAAAAATAGTGTACTTAAAGAAAATCAAAATCCATTTGAATATAAGAAATTACTTGGTGAATTAGTAGTAACAGAATTATATTCTAAGAATGATGCATTAGAAGCTGAAGATCAATTTAAAAATGTCACAATTAACAAAGATGTACCAGATGAAATACCTGAATATTATATAGATGACATTGAAATTCTTCATTTACCTAAGATTTTTACTGATTTAAATATTACAAAATCTAACTCTGAAGCAAGAAGATTGATAACAGCTGGTAGTTTTACCATTGAAGGTCAAAAACATAACCAATTGGATATTGAACTAAGCCTAATAAATGGAAAAACTCTGAAATTAGGCAAAAGAAATTACTTTACAATAAATATTAAATAATTACACCACTTAAACAAGGTTATGTTAATCTAAATATACGAAAAAAATTGGCTTTTTGACAACTGAGTAATGTATGAACGCCGGTAGTGCAGATAGAAATATCTAGCACTCTTTTTTTGTCAACTTTTAACTAAGTTGATTCAACTTTTTTAAGTTGAAATGGGTAAAACCCATGTTGATTCTTTGGTCAGATTTAAATTATTCAAAGATTATGTTGGAGAGTTTGATCCTGGCTCAGGACGAACGCTGGCGGTGCGCCTTATGCATGCAAGTCGAGCGAAGCTTTTCAGTAGTTTACTACAGAAAATGACTGAGCGGCGAACGGGTGAGTAACGCGTGAGCAATCTACCTTAGTTACAGGGATAGCCCGAGGAAACTCGGATTAATACCTGATATTCTTTACATTTCGCATGAAATCAAAAGGAAAGGTCAGCCGAACTAAGATGAGCTCGCGTTCTATCAGCTAGTTGGTGAGGTAAAAGCTCACCAAGGCAACGACGGATAGCTGGTCTGAGAGGACGATCAGCCACACTGGGACTGAGACACGGCCCAGACTCCTACGGGAGGCTGCAGCAGGGAATATTGCGCAATGAGCGAAAGCTTGACGCAGCGACACCGCGTGTGGGATGACGGATCTAGGTTTGTAAACCACTTTCAGGAGGGAAGAAAATGACGGTACCTCCACAAGAAGCCCCGGCCAACTACGTGCCAGCAGCCGCGGTAATACGTAGGGGGCGAGCGTTGTCCGGATTTATTGGGCGTAAAGAGCTCGTAGGCGGTTCAACAAGTCGGTCGTAAAAGTTCAGGGCTCAACCCTGAAATGTCGATCGATACTGTTGTGACTAGGATACGGTAGAGGTGAGTGGAATTCCGAGTGTAGCGGTGAAATGCGTAGATATTCGGAGGAACACCAATTGCGAAGGCAGCTCACTGGGCCGCTATCGACGCTGAGGAGCGAAAGCTAGGGGAGCAAACAGGATTAGATACCCTGGTAGTCCTAGCTGTAAACGATGGATACTAGACGTAGGAACTGGATTGACGGTTTCTGTGTCGTAGCTAACGCGTTAAGTATCCCGCCTGGGGAGTACGGTCGCAAGACTAAAACTCAAAGGAATTGACGGGACCCCGCACAAGCGGCGGAGCATGCGGCTTAATTCGATGATACCCGTAGAACCTTACCTGGACTTGACATATAGGGTCTAGCTATAGAGATATAGTGTGCATTAGCGCCCTATACAGGTGGTGCATGGCTGTCGTCAGCTCGTGTCGTGAGATGTTGGGTTAAGTCCCGCAACGAGCGCAACCCCTGTCCTATGTTGCCATCATTTAGTTGGGGACTCATAGGAGACTGCCGGTGATAAACCGGAGGAAGGTGGGGACGACGTCAAGTCATCATGCCCCTTATGTCCAGGGCTGCACGCATGCTACAATGGCAAGTACAACGAGTCGCAATACCGCGAGGTGGAGCAAATCTCTTAAAGCTTGTCTCAGTTCGGATAGGAGTCTGCAACTCGACTCCTTGAAGTTGGAGTCGCTAGTAATCGCAAATCAGCAAAGTTGCGGTGAATACGTTCTCGGGGTTTGTACACACCGCCCGTCAAGTCACGGAAGTCGGCAATACCCGAAGCCAGTGGTCCAACCCTTTTAGGGAGGAAGCTGTCGAAGGTAGGGTCGGTAACTGGGACTAAGTCGTAACAAGGTAGCCGTACGGGAACGTGCGGCTGGATCACCTCCTTTCTAAGGAGCATAGAACTTCGGTTCTAAGGTCAATCGTCGGTTGTCTACAAGACTGATACATTACTCAGCTGTGAAAAAGTCAAATTGGCTTTTTGAAAATTGTATAGCAAGCGCAATTGCAAAGTATTCATATAGTTCAAGCTACTAAGGGCTATTGGTGGATGCCTTGGCGCTGGAAGCCGATGAAGGACGTGGAAGACTGCGAAAAGCTACGGGAAGTTGTCAAACAAGCTTTGATCCGTAGATGTCCGAATGGGGAAACCCAATTTATTTTAATAAATTACTCCTATCTGAATATATAGGATAGGTAGAGGGAACTAGGGGAAGTGAAACATCTCAGTACCTAGAGGAAAGGAAAGCAAAAGCGACTCCCTGAGTAGTGGCGAGCGAAACGGGAAGAGCCTAAACCAAATTAATGTCAAGACTGATGTCGTTGTTTTTTTGGTGTTGTGGGGTCCTTTAGAAAGAGCATCAGATCTTTCAATGAGTTACAAATAAATAAGTTAGGAAAATTATCTGGAAAGTTAAACCATAGAGTGTAATAGTCACGTATCTGAAAACTTTTTTACTCATTAAGGCCACCCCAAGTAGCAAGGAGGATATTCCTTGTGAATCTGCGAGGACCACCTCGTAAGGCTAAGTACGACCAGCGACCGATAGTGAACAAGTACCGTGAGGGAAAGGTGAAAAGTACCCCGGCGAGGGGAGTGAAATAGTACCTGAAACCAATAGCTTACAAGCAGTAGGAGGGATATTTATATCCTGACTGCCTGCCTTTTGAAGAATGAGCCTACGAGTTATCCGTATGTGGCAAGGTTAAGGAGTAAATCCGTAGCCGCAGCGAAAGCGAGTTTTAATAGAGCGTCTAGTCGCATGCGATAGACCCGAAGCCAAGTGATCTATCCATGGGCAGGGTGAAGCGGAAGTAAGATTTCGTGAAGGCCCGAACCCACTGATGTTGCAAAATCAGGGGATGACCTGTGGATAGGGGTGAAAGGCCAATCAAACTTGGTGATAGCTGGTTCTCTCCGAAATGTCTTTAGGGACAGCGTTATATGTTTCGCTTTGGAGGTAGAGCACTGATTGATCTAGGGGGCCAACAAGCTTACCAAACTCAGTCAAACTCCGAATGCCAAAGTGTATAAATATAGCAGTGAGCCTATGGGGGATAAGCTCCATAGACGAGAGGGAAACAACCCAGATCATCAGCTAAGGCCCCTAAATGTATGTTAAGTGTGAAACGATGTGAGAGTGTTCAGACAGCCAGGAGGTTGGCTTAGAAGCAGCCATTCCTTTAAAGAGTGCGTAACAGCTCACTGGTCGAATGTTCTCGCGCGGAAGATGTAACGGGGCTAAACATACTGCCGAAGCTATGGGATCTTATTAATCTTGATATTTATATCCAGGAGATAAGATCGGTAGGAGAGCGTTGTATGGACAGCGAAGCAGCAACGTAAGTTAGTTGTGGAGACCATACAAGTGAGAATGTAGGCATGAGTAGCGAAGGAAGAGTGAGAATCTCTTCCGCCGAATGTCCAAGGGTTCCTGGGGAAGGTTCGTCCGCCCAGGGTTAGTCGGGACCTAAGGCGAGGTCGAGAGACGTAGTCGATGGATAACAGATTGATATTTCTGTACCACTAATAACGCGCCCAAATCGAATATATGTTGCTAAGGAAAGCCCTTCGGGGCCTACCGACCCACATATTACTAGATTAGCGATGGAGTAACGGAGAAGGATAGATGAACCCAGGCGATGGTTGTCCTGGGGTAAGTGTGTAGGGTAGTTAATAGGCAAATCCGTTAACTGTAAACCTGAGACACGAGTCCGAGCCGCTTTTTAGGCGAAGTCATTAATTCCATACTTCCAAGAAAAACTTCTAGTTAGTTTTATTAGTGCCCGTACCCCAAACCGACACAGGTGGACAAGTAGAGAATACTAAGGCGAGCGAGAGAACTCTGGTTAAGGAACTCGGCAAAATAGTTCCGTAACTTCGGGAGAAGGAACGCCCAAGTAAAGTGATTAATTAACTTTATAAGCTTGAACGGGCCGCAGTGATCAGACTCAAGCGACTGTTTATCAAAAACACAGGAGGGTGCAAAGTTCGAATACAACGTATACCCTCTGACACCTGCCCGGTGCTGGAAGGTTAAGTGGAGAGGTTAGCTTCGGCGAAGCTTTGAAATTAAGCCCCAGTAAACGGCGGCCGTAACTATAACGGTCCTAAGGTAGCGAAATTCCTTGTCGGGTAAGTTCCGACCTGCACGAATGGTGTAACGATTTGAGTACTGTCTCAACCAGAGACTCGGCGAAATTGCAATGTGAGTAAAGATGCTCACTATGCGCGACAGGACGGAAAGACCCCGGAACCTTTACTGCAACTTGATATTGAATGTTGGTGTGCAGTATGCAGGATAAGTGGGAGACTTTGAAACAATCACGCTAGTGGTTGTGGAGTCATCCTTGAGATACCACTTTCTTCATATTGACCTTCTAACCTAGATCCGTTATCCGGATCAGGGACATTGTCTGGTAGGCAGTTTCACTGGGGCGGTGGCCTCCTAAAAAGTAACGGAGGCGCTCAAAGGTCACCTCAGCGTGGACGGCAATCACGCATTGAGTGTAAGTGCAAAAGGTGGCTTGACTGTGACACAAACAAGTGAAGCAGGTACGAAAGTAGGAACTAGTGATCCCATGGTTGCATGTGGGTGCGCCATGGCTCATCGGCTAAAAGGTACTCCGGGGATAACAGGCTTATACCCCCCAAGAGTCCATATCGACGGGGGTGTTTGGCACCTCGATGTCGGCTCTTCTCATCCTGGGGCTGGAGCAGGTCCCAAGGGTTAGGCTGTTCGCCTATTAAAGAGGAACGCGAGCTGGGTTCAGAACGTCGTGAGACAGTTCGGTCCCTATCCGTCGCGCACGTAAGAAATTTGAAGAAAGTTGTCCCTAGTACGAGAGGACCGGGATGAACGATCCGCTGGTGTGCCAGTTGTTCTGCCAAGAGCACGGCTGGTTAGCTACGATCGGAGAGGATAAGCGCTGAAAGCATCTAAGTGCGAAGCCCCTTCTAAGATAAGATTTCTCATCGGGTTAACCGATTAAGACTCCTTATAGAACATGAGGTTGATAGGTCAGAAGTGTAATTACAGTAATGTATGTAGCTGACTGATACTAATAAGTCGAGGGCTTGAGCTGAATACCTAGCATGAACGCTTGCTATAGAATTTTTAAGAAGAGATTTGCGGTGGTGATAGCAATGGGGATACACCCGTTCCCATTCCGAACACGGAAGTTAAGCCCATTAGCGCCGATGGTACTTGGGGGGCAACCCCTTGGGAGAGTAGGACACTGCCGACTTTTAATGAAAAACCCCTAGGAAACTAGGGGTTTTTCTTTTTTAATAAATAATTACGAATACCCGCTACTTGCATTTCGAAATGGACATTATTTGTGTAGTTATCAATTGTTTCTTTATCAATTCCTAAAAATTCGTAATTTGTTCTGATCCATTGCTCCATTATTGCACCCGCTTCTTGATTTGAAGTTTCAGGTAAATTTTCAATAAATTTAATCCATACTTCAATACTTTCCTTTGCATTAGTAATTAAATCATATGGGTTTTTATGAATTCCAAAATGAGCTAAAGCTAAATTATTAAGCTCTAATTTTTCAAATTTTTCAAGTGTTTCAAATAGTACCTCTTTATCAAAATCTGGTGGAGGGAGATTTGGTTGGACAAAATTTCCATGAGGATATATTAAACCTAGAGTATCTCCAATAAACAATGTTTTTGAAACGTCATCATAAAATGAATAGTGGTGCTTGGCATGACCGGGATCATGATAAGCTTTTAGTTTTCTATTACTTCCTAAGTCAATAAATTCGTTATCACTTAATGTTTTTATTTT
>CACJPC010000021.1 GCA_902595195.1 uncultured Candidatus Actinomarina sp.
TATAAATTATTCCTTTTTCTGCACGTTGAATGTCATAGTCAGCAGCTTGAATCAATGTAAGTAGAATATTTTCAACATCTTCTCCAACATATCCGGCCTCAGTAAGAGTTGTAGCGTCTGCAATCGCAAAGGGCACATTTAGAGTTTTAGCTAAAGTTTGTGCAAGAAGAGTTTTTCCACTGCCCGTTGGTCCAAGTAAAAGAACATTAGATTTTTGAATTTCTAAGTCACTATCAACTGAATCACATTTGTAAATTCTTTTATAGTGATTGTAAACAGCTACAGAGAGTGTTTTTTTTGCTTCTTCTTGGCCTATGATAAATTCATTTAAAGACTGATTTATCTCCTTAGGTAAAGGTAGATATTCTTCAGGAGCAGTATCAAGTTTTTCTACTTTTTCTTCTTCAATAATTTCAACACAAAGCTCTATACATTCGTCACAAATATAAACACCTGGACCAGCTATGAGTTTTATCACTTGTTTTTGAGATTTACCACAAAAACTGCACTTAAGTGCTTGAGATGAGTCTTTATTTGCCATTTTTAACTACCCTGTTGTTTTTTAGTTATTTTTTTTCGGCTAACTCCCTTTGAATTAGCACCTCATCTACTATACCGTATTCTTTTGCTTCTTGCGCGGTCATCCAAAAATCTCTATCTGTATCTTCAGCAACTTTTTCGACGTCTTGACCAGTAAAATCAGCCAATAAACCGTTTAATTGAGTTCTCATAGATACTATCAAATCAAAATTTCGCTCCATATCAGCCACAGTACCTTCCATTCCACCTGAAGGTTGATGCAACATAATCCTTGCATTCGGAAGACTGTATCTTTTTCCTTCAGTACCTCCAGCCAAAATAACTGAAGCAGCTGAAGCTGCTAAGCCCATGCAAACTGTTGAAATGTCAGGTTTAATATAATTCATTGTGTCATAAATTGTAAACAATGAAGTAATAGAGCCACCCGGAGAATTAATATACATAAATATATCCTTGTCCGGATCTTCTGACTCTAAATGTAACAACTGAGCCATTATCGAGTTCGCAACACCATCATCAATCGGTGTTCCTAAAAATATAATTCTGTCCTTTAAAAGTCTTGAATATATATCAAAGGCTCTTTCACCCCTATTAGTATTTTCAATTACTGTAGGGATAACATAATTTGATGGTAAATCTTTCATATTATTCTTCCTCTCCTAAATCCTCTTCTTGATTGTACACATCTTGTAGGTATACTTTTTCACCATTCTTATCAACTGATATACCTTGCTGTAATATATGTAACATTGCTTTGTTTCTGAGGGATTCTGACTCCAAATTTAATCTGTGGCTTGCCGAATCAGCCTCGCTTCCATCATGTGTAGACATATGTTCATCTATGAAACCAACTTCTTTCTCATCAAGTTTCAATTCTTGGTCCTCAACAACCTTATCTAAAATAACAACCATAGACAAATTACGAGTAGCTTGGTTTTTTAGATCTTCTTGAAGTGTTTCTTCTGTTAGACCCGTAATTTGTAAATAGTCTTCAATTTTAATGTTATTTTGTTGGAGTTCATTCATAAAATTTTGCAATATACTGTCCATTTCTGCAATAACTAATTGCTCAGGAAGTTCTAATTTAGATTCCTCAATCAGTTTGGAAGTCAATAAGCCTTGATATTGATTTGCTATTTGTCTTTTTTTGACATTCTGAATATTTTTATATAATTCTTCATTCATTTCTTTGACACTATCGAATTCAGTTACAGAAGAAACCCAATCATCAGTCAATTCGGGCATAATTTTTTCTTTGATTTCTTTAACTAGTACAGAAACCTCTATATTGCTTTTTCCTAAAGCAGGTATGTCATCATTGAATTTTATAATAGCTCCACTTGATACACCCTCTAGTTTTGAATCTAGAGACGGAGTAAGCAACGCACTACCCAGTTCGTATAGATAATCTTGATAGTTAAAATCTTTCAACTCGTTACCATTCTCTAGACCAGAAATATTGAGTAATAAGTAATCTGATTCTTTTGCGGGTCTATCAACTTTTTCTACTTCTCCAAATTGAAGTTTAATTCTTTCAATTTGCTCATTGATTTCCTCTTCAGTAGGTTCGATAGATTCAACTTCAACTGTTTGATTTAACTTTGGAAGCTTCGAAAGTTTTGGCCATAATGTAATGAGCACTTCAATTTTGTATGATTTTTTTTCTTTCTTTAAATCTTTGATTACAGGCCTTACAGCAGGACTGATTTCTTCTTTATTCAAAATCTCAAAAATTTGTCCAGGTAAATACAAGTCTATTGCTTCTTCTAGAACGTATTCTTCACCTACTTCTCTAACAACAATATTTTTTGGAATTTTACCTGGTCTAAATCCTTTTACTTTTAATGATTTACTAATTTTTGAAATTGCTTCATCTTTTTTTTCTTCTAAATCATCAAAATCGACAGTAATTTCAATTGACGACTCAAAGTCACCAATTTTTTTAACTTTATATTTCATTTATCTCCTATAAATTAAGGGTGACCGACGGGATTCGAACCCGCGACCTCCTGGACCACAACCAGGCGCTCTAACCAACTGAGCTACGATCACCACGGCGCTCTCGGTAGGACTCGAACCTACAACCTACAGATTAGAAGTCTGTTGCTCTATCCATTTGAGCTACGAGAGCTCTGCCAGAGCGGGTGAAGGGAATCGAACCCTCATAGCCAGCTTGGAAGGCTGGAGCTTTGCCATTAAGCTACACCCGCTAGGATGTCGGGCTGGTGAGATTCGAACTCACGACCTCTTGGTCCCAAACCAAGCGCTCTAGCCAAACTGAGCCACAGCCCGCAACTTAATTATTTTTCTATGTTAACTGATTTTATTAAACAATAAATAGAAAAAATTTATACTTAACTATCATAATCTAAGTTATTCTTTAAAAGGGGTCGCTAGCTCAATTTGGCAGAGCATCGGACTCTTAATCCGCAGGTTCGGGGTTCAAGTCCCCGGCGACCCACGCGACATTTTAGCGGATGTGGCGGAACTGGTAGACGCGCTGGATTTAGGATCCAGTGAGCTTTGCTCGTGGAGGTTCGACTCCTCTCATCCGCACTATGTTTTGATAGTTAGTTTAATGGAACTTCTACAACCAATTCTGTTGAATTTGCAGTAGCATACACTTTTCCATTCTTGTCATACAGTGAACCATTCACAAATATAACTTTTCTTCCTACTTTTTCAATTATTGCTGTAGCTGTAAGTTCACCAGTTGAGACAGTGATTGGTCGTAAATAATTTACTCTTATATCAGTGGTCATAGTCAAAAATCCTTTATCAAGTTGACAGTTTGCTGAAATACTGTTGCAAGAATCTAAGATTGTTGCTGCTAATCCACCGTGTACAGTCCCAAGTGGGTTGTAATGGAACTCTTGAGGAACAATATAAAATGAAACTTGTCCTTTATCGTCTACAGATATATTTGAAAAATCCATTAGAGAACCAATTGGTACATTATTGATTGGAAGATTTGAAAAGAATTCTCTCCGATCTTTTTTGTCTAAACTAACTAGTTTTTGAACTGCATCTTCTGGAAGATGCCATGAAAAAGTTCTCTCATTCATCGTCAGAATCTGAAGCTCTTGTTTGAAGCTCTGAAACAATATCAGCATTTGCTAAAGTTGTCACATCACCTAATTTTCTTTCTTCTGAAATGTCTTTAAGTAATCTTCTCATAATTTTTCCACTTCTCGTTTTTGGCAGATCAGCAGTGATAACTATGCTTTTAGGTTTTGCAATCGGACCAATTTTGTCACTTACATGCTGTCTAAGTTCTGCAATCAAATCTTCATTGCCTTCCTCAGTGCCAATTAAAGAAACAAATGCGGCAATTGCTTCACCGGTTATTTCATCACTTCGACCAATAACTGCTGCCTCTGCAACAGCATTATGTGAAACTAACGCACTTTCAACTTCCGCAGTAGATATTCTATGTCCAGATATATTCATTACGTCATCAACACGACCTAAAAGCCAAATGTAACCCTCTTCATCATATTTTGCACCATCACCTGCAAAATATAAACCTTCGTGTTGAGACCAATATGTATCAATATACCTTTCGTCATCTCCATATACTGTTCGAAGCATTGATGGCCACGGAGATTTGATTGCTAAAAATCCACCTTCTCCTTTGCCCACTTCATTTCCATCATTGTCAATAATTACAGATTCGATACCAGGTAGAGGACCACAGGCAGATCCTGGTTTAGTGCTTGTTACGCCTGGCAAAGGTGAAATCATAATAGAACCTGTTTCTGTCTGCCACCAAGTATCAACAATTGCACAATTTTCTCCACCAATATTTTCGTGGTACCACATCCAGGCTTCAGGATTAATTGGTTCCCCAACAGTGCCAAGTATTCTCAATGAACTCAAATCGTGGGCTTGCGGATGCTCAACTCCCCATTTCATAAATGCTCTAATTGCCGTTGGTGCAGTATAAAAAATATTAACTTTATATTTTTCAATTATGCTCCATAATCTTTTTTCATCGGGGGCATTTGGTGCTCCTTCGTACATTACACTTGTTGCTTTATTTGCTAAAGGTCCATAAACAATATAACTATGACCTGTTACCCAACCACAATCTGCAGCACACCAATAAATATCATCCTCTTTAACATCAAATACCTCATGATGAGTAGTTGTAACTCCAGTAAGGTAACCAGCCTGTGTATGTACGATACCTTTAGGTTTAGCTGTTGTTCCTGATGTATACAGAATGTATAACAAATCTTCAGCATTCATGACTTCAGGCTCACATTTAGAAGATTGTTTCTCTGTTATTTCGTGATACCAGTGATCCCTACCATCATCCATATTTATTTCTTGCTCTGTTCGTTTTACAACTATTACATTTTCAACATAATCTGTTAGATCAAGTGAGCCATCGACATTGTTTTTAAGTGGAACTATATCCCCTCTTCTCCATGCTCCATCAGCCGTAATAACAGTCTTTGCCTTTGCGTCATTAATTCTGTCAGCAAGTGCTTCCGAAGAAAAACCTCCAAACACAACTGAATGAACTGCACCAATTCTTGCACATGCCAACATTGAAACAACAATCTCTGGAGTCATACCTAAATAAATTGCTACCCTATCACCTTTTTGAACACCGAGTTGTTTTAATGCATTAGATAACTTACAGACTCTTTCATAAAGGTCTTGATAAGTTATTTCTTGGGTATCTCCAGGTTCACCTTCCCAATAAAAA
>CACJPC010000022.1 GCA_902595195.1 uncultured Candidatus Actinomarina sp.
GGAGGTGGTGGAGAAAAAGTGACTCTTAGGCTAGTCGCGCAGTATGCAGACATTTGGCATGGATTTGCAACGAAAACAGAAGAACGAAGCGGCATTGAAACTGTAGCACACAAAAATTCAGTATTAAACAATTGGTGTTCTGAAGTAGGGAGAGATCCAAATGAAATTCAAAGATCAATTGGAATAGATATTAAAAGAATTGATCTTGCGGATGATCTGTTGGAAGCTGGAGCTACTGAAGTAACTTTAGCCGTTAATGGACCAGGATATGATTTATCTTTAGTCAAAGAGTGGATTGCATGGAGAGATTCAAAAGAATAGACAGCAAGACATGGATATATTAATTCTCATATTTGGATTTGTAGTAGGATTAATTTTTTTAGTAAAGGGTGCAGATGAAATGGTTGATTCTGCCATCCAGATAGCCCTAAAATTCAAAATTCCCAGCTCTATAATAGGTGCAACATTTATTGGATTTGGTACATCTGCACCAGAATTGTTTGCAAGTACGGGAGCCGCATTAAATGGAGATTTGGATCTGGGAATTGGAAATATAGTAGGATCAAATATAGCTAATTCATTACTTGTAGTAGCCGTTTTGTATCTCGCAATTCCAAAAGACTTTGATAAGAAAATTAAGCTCAATCAACTTAGTCCGGTTTGGATGGCAATCCTCACTACTGTATTTGTATCAACTTATGTTCTCTTCAGTAGCTTTCCGCTTTACTTAGGAATTGTCCTGTTAGTTTTGACAATTTATGTAGTTTACAAAATGGTAAGTACTGACAGTGTTGAAGAAGAAGATTTCAAACCTGAAGAAAAAAACTACGTATGGTTCAGAGGATTACTTTCATTAGCCGCAACTCTTTATGGAAGTCAATTAGTGGTTGATAATGCAGTTAAGCTAGCAGAAACATTTGGCGTTTCATCTTTGGTAATAGGTTCAACAATTATTGCAATTGGTACTAGTCTTCCGGAAGTTGCTGGAACAATGGCAGCAGCGAGGATGAGAAAGCCTGACATTGTTTTTGGAAATATTTTTGGTTCAAATCTTTTTAATATTGGATTAGTTGGTGGTGTGGCAATTTCAATAAGCCCTGGAAATATTCTTTCAAGAATTGATTACCAGCTATTTATGATGTATTTTGTTTCTTTTCTTGTAATATTTTTATCAAGAAATGTCATTAAAAGAAACTTTGTTGTTGGGTATTCTTTTATAGCTTTTTATCTTCTATTTATTATTAGTCTTTTTTAATATTAAAAAGATTTGAACCAAAAATATTTCCAAAAACAATGTTTTAATATTTTTATTTTTTAAGAAAAAGATTAGTCCTAAAAATGCGAGAAGGGCTCCTCCAATTTGATTCCAGGTAAATACACCTATCGTAGAATCTCCCATTCCAAATCTTAAAGTGTCTAGAAATGCTCTTTGAGTTCCATACCATACTGCCCATAAACCGATCCACGATCCTTTCCCGAATGCATAACGATTTTGTAATGATCTAAAAATAAAGAAAACAATTAACGCAAGGATTAAGTCATACAGTGCAACGTGATGGTATGTTCCACAAGTTAGCAGTGGCTCCATACATTCTAATGAATTGTGTTGTGGGGCAACGTCATACCCCGGCTTAATCTCATAACCTAAAAAGAAGCTTGTTTCTCTTCCTAGATGTTCAACGATAGCAAGATCGCCAATTCTTCCAATAACAGTTCCAAGTATTAATCCTGTGGCAGCGTAATCTCCATATTGTTTAAAGTCTTCTTTATTAAAAATGCTAATTTTTAGATATGCAGCAATAATTCCCCCTGCCATACCGCCCATAATTGAATAGCTACCGGCTAATGTAAAAACATCGCTTAATCCATACCCTGGATTCGCATACCATTGTGCAGGTATAGTAAAAAATCTTGCACCAAGAATGGCTCCAAAGATTGCCCAGGTTAGCGCCTCAGAGAATAAAATTGAGTTCGCACCGTCTTGTTCTGAGAGTTTTAAAGCATGACTAGCCCCAAAATAAAATCCAATTGCTGCAAAAACTCCATGTAAGGAAAGAAATACTGGCCCAACTTTAGTAATTGGTATTGGAGGATAAGTTATTGAAAAAAATATTTCTTCCATGATTAAGTATTCCTTATTGTAAAAAGAATGTCAGCAATCATAGACAAAAATATTACTGCTAGATAAGTATTAGAAAACACAAAATACGATATTGGTTTGATTTTATCTGAGTACAAACCATAAGACTTAATCATTAAATAGATTCCAAAAATTAATGCCAAAAATAAATAAATCAAACCAAGCTGTAATACTGGTGCTATTAAAAGAGATGTTATTACGGTGGCGCATGAATAAACACCAATAAAAATTGATGTTCTTTTTTTTGATTCTTGGGTTGGCAACATTGGAAATTCTGCACCCCTATAGTCTTCTACATTTTCAATTGATAACGCCCAAAAATGAGCAGGAGTCCAAAGAAAAACAAGTAGAAATAAAAGCCATGATCCCGTATCAAGTTCAGCTCCTGTTGCGGCCCATCCTATAAGAACAGGGGCAGCCCCAGCTGCACCTCCAATAACAATATTTTGATTTGTTCTAGGTTTTAAAATCAATGTATATATAAAAGAGTAAAAAATGTTTGCCATTAATGCAATATATGCTGCTAGTGGAGTTGTTTGTGTGTATAAAATTATAAATCCTATTAGTGCCAACAAAATTGAGTACATATAAGCATTTTTTACAGAAATAGTTCCAACAACAAGGGGCCTGTCAGATGTTCTTGCCATTAATTTATCAGTTTCTATTTCAAAAATTTGATTTAGAACATTAGCGCTGACTGCTAATGCTGTACCACCAAATAGTGTAAACAAAACTAACTCAACAGGTGGAAAGCCATATATAGAGACAACCATTGATGGTACAGTTGTAATAAGTAACAGCTCAACAATTCTTAATTTAGAAAGTTTTAAATAATTAGAAGCAACTTTTTTTGTTTGAACCTTCATAGTGACATAGTACTTTAATTACACTATATATTGTTTGAACGCTATTCTTAAATATTGTTGATAATATAAATATGCTTGTGAAAAAAATTTTTAAGTTAAAGAATTTAAAATATGTGCTGCTAGTTTTCCTCTCTGCATGTATTGAAGATGCTCCTCTCGACTCACTTAGCCCTGAGGGTCCTTATGCAAGATCAATAGATGAACTATTCTGGATAACTTTTTGGATTGCTGTTGTAATCTTTGTAATAGTGCAGGGTGCGCTACTTCTGTCAGTTTTTGTGTATAAAGAAAAACCAGACTCTCCAGAGCCAAAACAAATTCATGGAAATACAAAACTCGAGATATTATGGACAGTCATACCTGTATTAATTTTGGCTGCAATCGCAGTCCCAACAGTAAGAACAATCTTTGATTTAGCAAGAGAACCAGAGAATGCCCTCAAAATTGAAGTGATTGGTCATCAATGGTGGTTTGAATATAAATATCCTGATTATGGAATAACTACTGCAAATGTTCTAGTGATTCCAGCAGACAGACCTGTCCGACTTGAAATGTGGTCTAACGATGTTCTTCATAATTACTGGGTACCAAAATTAAATGGAAAAAGATACCTTGTACCTGGACAGACAACTTATCTTAATCTTCATGCTGACTCGCCTAATGAGTTTTGGGCACAGTGCGGAGAGTATTGTGGATTAAGCCATTCGAAAATGCGCGGTAGAGTTTTATCATTGTCCCAAAGTGATTTCGATGCGTGGGTAAAAAATGAACAGAGAGATGCTACTGCATTTAGTACTGATGATTTATCTTTAGCGGCAGAAGGACAACAAGTTTACTTAAATGCTGGTTGTACACAATGCCATGTAATAAATGGTGTCTGGGATGTTCAGGGTGATAGAATCGCACCAAATCTTACTCATTTTGCCAATCGAAATGTTTTTGCTGGTGCGGCATTAAAAAATAACCCAGAAAATCTTACAAAATGGCTTGCTAATCCAGCAGAGATAAAACCTGGTACATTTATGCCAAACCTAGAATTGACTGAATCAGAAATTAATGCTTTAATTGCGTATCTGGAGACACTTAAATGACAAAAATAATTGAGCCAAATAAACAAAGTAATATCTTTAGAAGGCCTTCTTCCGAGACAGGTATATGGAGTTGGATAACAACTGTGGATCACAAAAGAATCGGAATCATGTATGGCTATGCCGCATTCTTCTTTTTATTGATTGGTGGACTTGAAGCATTAATCTTGAGAATTCAGCTTTCACAACCAGATAATAATTTCTTAACAGCTGCAGAGTACAATGCGATGTTTACCATGCACGGAACAACAATGATCTTTTTGGCAATAATGCCTATCAGCGCTGCATTCTTTAATTATTTACTTCCACTACAAATTGGGGCTAGAGATGTTGCTTTTCCAAGACTTAATGCTTTGTCTTTCTGGATATTTATATTTGGAGGAGCTTTCCTTTACTCTACTTTTATTTTTGGAACTGCAGGTGCTCCGGAAGGTGGATACCTTGCTGAAGAAGTTGGTTGGCTAGGTTCTGCTCCTAACGGTGGCTGGTTTGGATATCAACCAAATGCTGGAATGAAATATTCGCCTGGCACAGCGATGGATTATTGGGCAATTGGTCTTCAGATTTTAGGAATAGCATCACTTATATCTGCATTTAATTTCATTACGACAATTATCAACATGCGTACAAAAGGTATGAGATTTATGAGGATGCCAGTATTTACATGGATGACTTTTGCTGTTTCATTCTTACTTGCCTTTTCTCTACCTATCATTGCAATCG
>CACJPC010000023.1 GCA_902595195.1 uncultured Candidatus Actinomarina sp.
AAATTGATTGGCGGAGGAAGGATATCATCTAAAATATTGGAAAATGTAAATGAATGAAGAGTACGTAAATAAATTAATTAACAAACTTAGCAAAGCGGAACATGCATATTACGTATTAAATTCTCCGATAATGTCAGATGGTGAATATGACAAGTTATTCAACGAACTTAAGCAAATAGAAAATGAAAATTCTAAATTAATCTTTTCCTATTCACCAACTCAGAGGGTTACAGGTACTCCAGATACAGCTTTTCAGGCAGTAGCTCATAAACAAAGAATGTACAGCCTTGATAATTCCGAAAACATTGAAGAGGTTAACAAGTGGATAGAGAAAATCGAAAAAATAACAGATTTAAGTATATTTCCAATTACTGTTGAGCCAAAAATTGATGGTCTTGCAATTTCTCTTTTTTATAATGACGGTCTTTTAGTTCGTGGCCTTACAAGAGGGGATGGCATAGTAGGTGAAGACGTAACACATAATATTAAAACTATTAAAAATATACCTTTGTTACTTCCTAAGAGTGTAGAGGGTGAGATTGAAATTAGGGGCGAAATATATATGCCTATACAAAGTTTTGAGAAATTAAACATTCAAAAAAGAAAAGACAAAGAAACTTTGGAAAATTTGACTAAAAAAGCAAAATCAAAATTAACAGAAGATGATAAAGAGACTATCAGAAATATTCGTTCGGAAGGAACATCTGAATTTATAAATTCGAGAAATGCAGCAGCTGGATCATTAAGACAGAAAGATCCAGAAATAACTGCAAAAAGAGATTTGAGGCTTTTAGCTTATCAAATAATTGAACATGATAAATCCACCGTTGATAATTATTACGATCAAATTAATTTAATTGATTCATTGGGATTCAATGTAAATATTGTAAAAACTGCAAATAACATTGACGAAATTAACCAACTACTAAATCAGATAGATGAAAGTAGAAATAATTATGAATATCAGATTGACGGTGCAGTATTAAAAGTGAATTCTAATTTAGTTCAAGATAATTTAGGCTACACATCTAAAGCTCCAAGATGGGCTTTAGCTTATAAATTTTCTGCTGAAGAGCAAACAACTAAATTAATAGATATTAAATTACAGGTTGGAAGAACGGGTGCAGTAACTCCTGTTGCTGTTCTTGATCCAATCAATGTAGGTGGCGCACTTGTTTCCTTTGCAACATTACATAACCCAGATGAAATAAGTAGAAAAGATTTAAGAATAAATGATTATGTTATTGTAAGGCGTGCTGGAGATGTAATTCCAGAAGTCGTTACATCTATACCTGAAAGAAGAAGTGGTAACGAAATAGAGTGGTCACTTGATAAAAAATGTCCATGTGGCGATTTTGATATTGAATATATAAAAGATGAAAAAGTACCAAGGTGTTCTGGTGGTTACGATTGTAAAATTTCTAAAAAAGAAATGTTAATTTATTTTGCATCAAAATCCGGTCTCGATATTGAAGGACTAGGAAGAGAAACTGTCGAAACATTAATTACAAATAATCTTGTAGAGAGCTATGAAGATTTTTATTCATTAACTTATGAGCAGCTTATTTCCCTTCCACAGTGGAAAGAAAAAAAGACCCAAAATCTATTAGAAGCAATAGAGAAATCTAAAAATTCTGAAATAGAGAAATTATTACCGGCACTTGGAATTAGATATGTAGGAAAGCAAACCTCTAAGCTACTCATCAATACTTTCGGTTCTATTAAAAATATTTTTAGTGCTAGTAGTGAAGAAATTAACAATATACATGGAATTTCTGAGAGTGTTTCTAGTTCATTGATTGAATGGTATTCAGAGAATACTAATCAAATACTAATTAAGAATTTAGAAGAAATAGGCTTTAGAGTTTCAGAAAAGATTAAGAAGAATACTGGAAAATTTAATGGCAAAACATTTGTTTTGACTGGTACATTATCTAATTACACAAGACAGAATGCTACAAAAATAATTGAAGATTCGGGAGGTATCGTAACAACTTCAGTGTCAAAAAATACAGATTATTTACTTTTTGGTGAAAACCCTGGATCTAAATATGAAAAGGCTCAAAATCTAAAAGTTAGAACTATAAGTGAAAAGGATTTTGAAGAATTAATTAATAAGTAGTAAATTCCCATTCAAATTCACCGTAGTCAGGTAAGCCAGTAATAGTATCCCAAATAATTCTTACATTATGCTTTCCAGGACCCCATGTTTCAAAAGCTTTGTTTGGACCAGGTTTCCAAATATAAACACCAGTTGCTTCAACATATTGGATTTCTTCTTTAGGAATAATGTAGTTATCAACAATTAAAGTAAGTTCATAACCTACAGGAAAATCAATTTCTAACGAAACCTGTTGAGGAACTTGGTCATAAGGAAGTGGGTAAATGTTTTCAATAGCATTAGGAAGCTCTATTTCGTTGTTGTTATTTTGTGAAAACGATACACCCCACCAAATAACAAGAAATAACAAAACTGTTAATAAAAGAATAATAAATCTGTAAGTGTTCTTAGTCATACATTAAAATACTATCTAGGAAATAAAAAGAGACCAAAGTGAAATACAAAAATTTACAAGAAAAAATTGAAAATATTAATCTAGACGACCTATCCGAAGATGATATTTTACATATAGAACAAACGATTAAAGAGTTAGATAATGGAAATATTCGAGTTGTTAATAATGAAAATGGAGAATGGTCTTTAAATGAGTGGGTTAGAGATGCTATTTTATTATTTTTTTCAATAAGAAATTTAAAAGAAATAAGTGCTAATGACTTGATTTATTATGACAAATTAGAACCAAAAAAGAATTACAAAGATTTAGGCATCAGAGTCGTACCACCTGGAGTAGTTCGTTATGGTGCATTTTGTGAACCAGGCGTCGTTGTAATGCCCGGATTTGTAAACATTGGCGCCTATGTTGGTTCAGGCACTATGGTCGATACTTGGGCAACGGTTGGATCTTGTGCGCAGATTGGTCGCAATGTACATTTATCTGGAGGAGTAGGCATTGGAGGAGTTCTTGAGCCACCAGGAGCTATGCCAGTAATTATTGAAGACAATGCATTTATTGGTTCGAGATCAATTATTGTTGAGGGAGTTAGAGTCAAAAAAGGTGCAGTTATTGGTGCAAATGTAACTATTACTGCTTCAACACCAATTATTGATGTTACCGGACAAGACCCTATAGAAATTAAAGGTGAAGTTCCAGAAAATTCTGTTGTCATACCAGGTTCAAGACCGAAAGAATTTCCTAGTGGTGTTTTTAATACACCATGTGCATTAATCATTGGTACAAGAAAAGAATCAACTGATGAGAAAACTTCTTTGAACGACGCACTTCGCACATTTGGGGTTGAAGTTTGAGCGTTGACACCACACTTCAAAAATTAATAAATATCGATTCAGTCACAGGAGATGAAATATTAATTTTAGATTTTATTGAAGAATTCTTATCAAAAAATAATTTTTCTGGCGAGATCATAAGAAATGATGGTGGAATAATTGCAATTCCTAAAAATTCCTCACAAAAAATAGCTTTAGTGGGACATGTCGATACGGTCCCGGTATCTAAAACTCAAAAAATAGAATTCGATGACACAGACACAATTCCTGGTAGGGGATCTGTAGATATGAAAGGAGGAATTTCTTTAATCATCCATTCTTTAGTTGAAGAAAACCAAGACATAGTAGGAGTATTCTATACAGCTGAAGAGGGGCCTTATGAAAAGAATGGTTTAGGCGAGCTGATGCCAATTATATTAGGTAATAAGAATTTAGAATTCTCCATAATACTAGAACCTACAAACTGCCAGATTGAACTCGGATGTCTTGGAACACTTAATGCAAATATAAAATTAAAAGGTTTAGCTGCACACTCAGCAAGACCCTGGGTTGGAGATAATCCAATCTATAAAATTGGAGATATATCAAAAAAAGTATCAGAGAATGAAATAACTTTACTAGATATAGAGGGGTTAGAGTTTAAACAAGTTCTCTCAATTACAACAGTATCTTCTGGTATAGCAAACAACGTAATTCCAGACGAGGCACTTTTAAATATTAACTTTAGATTTTCTCCAGAAATGTCAAATGACGATGCTCACAATTTTATCAACAATATGTTCTCTGAATTTGGTGAAATCGAAATTACATCAAGTTCCGAAGGTGCAAT
>CACJPC010000024.1 GCA_902595195.1 uncultured Candidatus Actinomarina sp.
TGATGTGGTTCATTTTTTTCTAAAGAAAGTTTAAAATAATAGGAAAATTTACTTATTAGCATCACAAGACTTCTTTCATGTGTATTAAGATTATCTATTTCAAAAATTTCATTTTGAGAAGTAAATTCATCCAATAATTTTTTAGCTCTTACTTGTGAATATTGGAGGTAAACAGCAGTCTTGCCATTAATATCAACGTACTTTTCTATATCAAAAACATAATTTTGCTTTCTATTGCTTATAAGATCAGAAAAGGTTAAAACAGAATTCGTTAATTTATTTAAGTCTTCTTCATTCAAATTTTCCCTTAATAAAAGGTTTTTTACATCTGAATAAAGATCAACTAGTTTATAAACACCACCTTCTCTTGTCTTGAGTGGTTTTCCATCTTTTCCATTAACTGTGCCATAACCAATATGGTTAAATTCTTTTTCTGATAAGTTAAAATGTTTAACAGTTTTGAATAATTGAGAAAAATGTTCTGATTGTCTCGAATCAACAACATAAACATATTTGTCATAAGTATTTTGAGATTCTCTAAAATAAACAGTTCCTAAATCTGTAGTCATATAAAGATAAGATCCATCGGCTTTTGTAATTATTATTGGGGGATCGCTTTCTTCCGTAGATATCAATGCACCGTCATCTATTTTTACCAGTCCATCTTTTTTTGCTTTTTCTACCACCTTGTTTGTTTCGTTAATTACATCACTTTCACCATAAAATAAATCAAAAGAATGCTGAAGTTTTACAAACAAAGATTTAATTTGATCAATAGAAATTTCGTATATTATCTTCCATTTTTCAAAATATTCATTATTTTGTAAATTTAATTCTTTGGAAATATGTTGGCACAACTTACCGAATTCCTCATCTTCTTTTGAAAGCATTACAGCACTTGGATAAATTGTTTCAAGATCATCGTAATCAACTTCATTTACATCTATTTCTTCATATATGAGATATGCGATAATCTGTGAAACAGGCATACCCCAGTCTCCGAAATGAACATCGGATGTAACCTTGTTACCAGCAAACTTATTAATTTTATATAGAGAACGACCTATATTTAATGTTCGAAGGTGACCTACATGTAATGCTTTCCCAATATTTGGACCACCATAATCAAATAGAATATGTACTTTACTATCAACCTCATAATTTCTAGTTTTTAAAAGACTAAGTAAATGTTTGTCTGAAAACTTTATATTTATAAAGCCATTGTCAGTAATTTCAAAATCTTCAATTTCAGTAAAATTTTGTAAATCATCTATGATGTCTTGTTTTAAACTTTCCAATACCCCAATTTTTTTTATTTGGAGGAAAGCGTTACATTGAATATCAAAATTATTGTACGAAGAATACTGAAAATGAACCTTTGTATCAAAATTATTTTGCTTTAGAAGACTTTCAATTTTTGATTCAATATTTTTTATTCCAAAGTTCATAAATTTCTCAATCTTTATTATTTATTTCTCTATACCACTCATAAGTTCTTTTTAATCCATCATCTAGCTCAACCTTTGGACTCCAATTTAATGAAGAAATAATCGATGAGTCTAGTGTCTTTTTTAAAACACCATCTGGTTTACTTGTATCAAAAACTACTTTTCCTTTATATCCAGCAATAAGAGAAATTTTATTTGCTAAATCTTTTATCGATATTTCGCTACCACTCCCAACGTTAATTATCTCTTCTTTAGGATTGCTTTCGATTATAACTTCTAAGGCTGACACCAAATCATCAACAAACAGCAACTCTCTTGTAGGCTTCCCAGAACCCCACACTATACATTCAGCATCATTGTTTTCCTGTGCTTTATAAAATTTATTAATCAGCCCTGGAACCACATGACTTGATTGTGAGTCAAAATTGTCATTTGGACCATACAAATTTGTTGGAATTAAGTTAATAGTTTTTAAAATATTACTTTCTATTGCTTTTCCCATAGCAATTCCAACTATTTTGGAAAGACTATATGCGGAATTAGTCTCCTCAAGAGGGCCAGTCATTAGAGACGATTCTTTTAATGGAAACTTTGAATTTTTCGGATATATTGAACTACTTCCAAGGTTAATTAGCAGGGAGTTTTCATACTTTTTTAAAGTTTCAAACAAATTTAAGTTAATTAGGAGATTTTCAGTTAGGAACTCGTATCTTTGAGTGTTATTAGCTAAAATTCCACCTACTTTTCCTGCACAGTTTATTGTTATGTTAGGTTTGACCCCGTTAAATAATGATTCAACTTCTTTTTTATTAGTTAAGTCTGCTTCCGCTCTATTCGAATAATGGACTATAAATTTTTGGTTGATTATTTCAGATCTTTTTATAGCTGTTCCAACCAACCCTTGGCTTCCTAGAACTAGAAGCTTTTTATTAATTTGTTCCATGCTACATTATGCCTTAATATACTTATAAATTATGGTAAAGGACCACGATTTTAAACAAATTTTGTCTACTGACATATCCTTAATTTCTCTGAGTAACTTTGTTAATTTTATAGTAAGTGACAAAAATTTCTCTGTTGCAGTCTGCAATGTCAATAGTTTAGTTGCCGCAGATAAGAGTTCTGAATTCAATAAAATTCTTAATAGCTTTGATTTTAGAGTTGCAGACGGTATGCCACTAGTTTGGTACTTAAGGCTTAGAAAATGTAAACAAGAGAGACTAAATGGTGCCAAAATTTTTCATAATGTAATTAAAACTGGAATAGATAAAAATCTGACACATTACTTTCTGGGATCTTCAGATGATGTATTAACTAAAATGAAAAAAAATTTGTACAAAAAATACCCACAAATAATTATTGATGGTACGTGGGCTCCACCACTTGCTGATGTTAAAACAATAACTGAGCAGGTTAGGCTTAAAAGAGATGAAATTGAAAAGTCAGATATTCTTTGGGTTGGATTAGGAATGCCAAAACAAGAAGAACTAATCAGCATGATTGAAGATTTTGATATTTCTAAAATTGGGGTGGGTGCAGTTTTTGAATGGGTTGCAGAAACAAAAAAACAAGCACCGATTGTAATTCAAAAAATAGGTTTTGAGTGGTTATTTAGGCTATTGACCGAGCCAAAAAGATTATGGAAAAGATATTTTTTTGATTTTATTTATTTGCTTCAATTTCCATTTAATTATCGGAAAAAGATGTAGAGTTTGGATTTAAATTTTTCTTTACACAGTTTGCATAGAATGCTTGCTCTTTCTTAAAGTTATTTGATAAATTGTCTTGATTGTTTAATACATACAGTGGTTCATTAATGAATTTGTACTTACTATTACTTGTTATTGCAGTTTTGAACAATCTATAATCTTGAGCCAATTTAAAACGTTCATCATATCCTCCAATATTTTGAAATGAAGAGTTTTTTATCATCAAGGTTCCATGGATAAATGGATTGAAATAATTTATTGCAATTTTTGGATTTAATTTGTGTCTAAATCTTGGGATTTTTTTATTGTTATTTTTATCTAATGCCCGTGAAGTTACAAAATCAAGTTCACTATCTTCAAAAAATAAATTTATTTGTTTTTCAAATCTTAAATTAAGACTTAAGTCATCAGCATCTTGCCTTGCTAAAAACTCGCCATCTGCAAAGCTAGCTAAGTAATTTAACGACTTTGTTAAACCCTGATTTTTGTCAACCTTAAATAATTTT
>CACJPC010000025.1 GCA_902595195.1 uncultured Candidatus Actinomarina sp.
AAGTCACAGTTATCTGAAATAATCAATTCTGCAAAAACTTTTATAGAGTTTACAAACTCAACTTCTAATAAATTAGAAATAGAATCTGAAAAATTTGACCAAAAATATGGAAATTCTAATAAGAAAATTGAAAGAATAGATGAACAAATTGAAAATTTAAATAATGAGCTTTTCAATACAAAAGATATGTTAACTAATGTAGCAATCAAAAAATCTGAAATGGAGAGTTCTAAGGGCAATCATTATTCTAATTTAGTAAATATATATGGTTTGAATATTGATCAAATTAATCAATATGGAATTATTGCTGCAAATCAAAGTGAATTAGAAAATGAAATTAAACTTCTTGAAAACAAGTTAGAAGAGATAGGTACTGTCAATTACCTAGCAAAAGAAGACTTTGATTCTTTAAATCTCAGATATGAAGAAATACAGTCTACCATTGATGATTTACAGCTTTCAAAAAAAGAGTTGTTGTTAAACATTAAAGAAGTAGAAACTGAAATAGAATTCAGAATAGAATCATCATTTAATTCTATATCTGTACATTTTTCTGAAATATTTGAAACATTATTTCCAGGGGGTAAAGGATCACTTTCCTTCACTGATAAAACAAATATTTTAGAGACTGGCATAGAGATATCAGTACAACCAAGAGGCAAGAAAGTCAAAAAACTTTCATTATTATCTGGTGGAGAGAGATCATTGGCTGCAATTGCATTTCTATTTTCAATATTTAAATCTTTCCCAAGTCCATTTTATATTTTAGATGAAGTTGAAGCAGCTCTTGATGATGCAAATCTTCATAGAATGATTAATTTGCTCGATAAAATAAAAGAAGATGCACAATACATAATTGTTACACATCAACAACAAACCATGCATGCTGGAGATGTGTTGTATGGTGTAACTATGGAGCCAGGTTCTGGATCTAGAGTGTTCACAAAGACAAAAGAAGATTTTGAAAGTTTAATAGGTACTGATGAAAAATAGCGACTTAGCTGATTTAGCTAGAAATATTGCAGAAAAAGCATATGCACCATATTCAAATTTTAGAGTTGGTGCAGCACTGATTACTGATTCTGGAAATATATATACTGGTTGCAATATTGAAAACGCATCATATCCAGCAACAGTTTGTGCGGAAGATGTTGCAGTTGTTAAGGCTATATCAGAAGGTGAAAAGAGTATTGACACAATTGCGGTTGCATGTATTGATGCTGAATCAGACACTGCAATATTTCCCTGTGGAATTTCTCGTCAGAGGTTAGCTGAATTTGACACAAAGAAAGTGATTATTGTTGAGAAAGACGGTTACAAAGAATATACCTTTGACGAAATACTTCCTTATAATTTTAAATTTTAAAGATTTTGATTAATTTTTGGAATAACACTTAAAGTATCGCCAACAATACCTAAATCAGCTAATTGAAATATTGGTGCCTCTTCATCTTTATTAATTGCAATAATAAATTTTGAATCTTTCATGCCAACCTGGTGTTGCGTAGCTCCAGATATTCCACAGGCAATATAAACATCTGGTTTCACTGTTTTACCTGTTTGACCTACCTGCTGAGAATATGGCATCCATCCTGCATCTACAATTGCTCTAGTTCCGCCAATAGCTGCGTTCAATTTTGCTGCTAATTCTTCAACAATAACTAAATTTTCTTTATCTACCATTCCTCTTCCAGCTGAAATCACCACTTTTGAATCTTCCAATTGTGGTCCAGTTTTTTCTTCTTTATAAATGTCAAAAATAGCAACGTCAGAATTCTCAACTTCCATAGTTTCAAAATTATTATTTAATTCAACATCAGCGGGTTCAAAAGATTTCGGTCTTACTAATAAAAGCGAATGATTAGATGCAATCTTTGATTTATATAAACTTTCACCGCCATTTATAGAATTGATTGTTGAAACCGCATCTCCATTAATTTCAAAATCGATAACATTTGATACAGGACTTGAATTTAAGTCTACAGAGATAAAAGAAATCAGATCTCTACAAAGATATGTGGATGACCCTAAGATCAGGTTAATACCTTCATCATTCACAATTTTTGTAATCAAATCTGTAACTTTACTGAATTGTAAAGATTCACTGCTTCTTTTGATATAGGTTTGTTTAAAAGATTTAGAACCAATTGTTGGGTCATCGTCACTTCCTATTGTTACAACTTGATAATCTAGACTTTCATCTTGTGCTTTTTTAATTATCTCTAATGTTCCACTGCTAAGCGTTCCATTTAAAATTTCACCTAATATTAATGTTTTCATATGACCTTAAGTTCCTTAAGTTTGTCTACAATAACTTGGAAAGCTTCTCCTTCATCAATAATTTTTTCGCCATTTTTTGAATTTTCAAGTGCTTCAATGCTGATAAATTCTAAGTTTTGATCTGTTGTGATGTTTAGCGTGCTTAATTCGACTTTTTCTATTGGTTTCGACTTTGCAGCCATAATATCTTTAAAATTCGGATATCTAGGTTCTACACCTCCAGCAGTTACTGATATAACACAATTTTGTGGCATTTTTACTTTTTCGGATCCCTCTGATGTTTGCCTAGTAAGTGATACATCGTCACCAATTTCTATAGCTTTAACATAAGATATACAATCTAAGTTCAAAAATCTTGAAACTTGTTGTGGTACCGTTCCTGAATAACCATCAGTAGATTCGGTACCAAAAATAACAATATCTGCGTTGGTTGTTTTTGCGAGTTCACTTAAAACATTAGCTGTCATTAAAGAATTAGCGCCTTTTAAAGAGTCATCATCTACATAAAATGCTTTATCTGCACCCATCTGTAATGCTTGCTGTAAGCCTTTCATAGTTCCTGCGGGACCCATAGAAATAATCGTAACTTCAGCATCAAACTTTTCTTTTAATTGAAGTGCTATTTCAATACCATACCTGTCAGTATCGTCTAAAACTTGTTCTTCAGGCCTGACGATTATCCCATTGTCATATGATGTTTCGTTTGCTGGATCAGGAATCTGTTTAGCGCATACAGTGATGTTCATAGATTTTATATTAATTAGAATTAATTATTACCGATATTTATTTCAGACAAAAATTCTTTCATAAAGTTTTGAAGTTTTACTTTAGATTTCTCAGCAATTTCAATTACTTCATTATGATCTAATGGATTCTCGCTTATTCCAGCGGCTAAATTAGTAACTAATGAAAAAGCTACAGTTTTTATACCTGCATGCTTGGCTACAATTGCTT
>CACJPC010000026.1 GCA_902595195.1 uncultured Candidatus Actinomarina sp.
AATTTTAAAATTATATTTACATTATGAACAAATACTTTCGAATTTTATTAGTTTTGGGTGTTGTCTCAGTTTCTATTTTAATTCTTATTGCTTCTTTAATCTTCATAGGATGGGGGGGATTGATTGTTGTAGGTGTTGCACTCATAACTTTCCTAGAAAAGTTATTTAAAGAATATGAAATATTTAATTTTAGTGGTGAACTTGTTGACGATGGCAATATTAGAAATAATGATAAAACAAAAAATAATCTAAATATCGATAGTGATCCAACATATTTAAGCCAAGAAAGTGATTGCATTTTGGATGAGGAACTTTGGAATAGTGCAAATTTACACAAGGAAAGAGAAAGATTTAGTAAAGAGTACGAAGATGTGTCAATGAAAAGATTTAGTGACGATTCAGATGAATATTACAAATCATTAATCAATAAAAATACTAGTGCTTTGGAAGAAGAATGAATAAAATATCAAATTTGGGGTTTGTTTTATTTTTTCTTTTCTTTGTGTCTTTATCAGTTCTGATAATTTCTACAAATTCAGCATACGAAAATTATGAAATTGATGAAGAATTAATTGAAGAATATAAGCAATCTTGGGTTAGTAATCTTTTATTCACTCCAAGTTTAACGGAAGATGAATACTTAATTACATTAAGTCTTTATGAAGATTACGAGACATATGGTTGGAACAGAGGTTATGATTTTAAAGCTACAATCATAGAGCAATTTTTATATAACAAAAGTATTAACAATAATGAATTAATCATTAATGATGACAGTAATGAATTTGTATGTAAAAACAAATCATCAGGTACTGTAATCTCAGCATTTGCAAATGAATATCATCCATTATACAAATATGTTGATTATGGTTACGAAGTGAATGTTGATTACACCTGTACTCAAAATGAAAAAGATTATCTATGGTTGTATGGTCCTATTTTTTATCAAGATAATCAGTGGTGGGGATTTGTGTTATATGAAGAAGATTTTTATGAAAACTACAAACATAAAAACCCTGAACTTGAAGTATATGCTCATCAAGCAAAGTTTGTAAAAAGAGTATCTCTTGGAAATATTGAAATAAACAATTAATTCTATCTCAGCCCTTGTTAAAAACCGCACAAAAACAGCACAAATTTTCTAAAACTGTAGACTCTCTCTGATAATTTCTAGAACTATCTGATATAAGCGCTGTATTTAATGGAGTATGAAATTTAAAATTGATTAATAACTTTTAGTACTAAGACAAGAGTGATAAAAATACTATAAAAGGTAGAGATATCAATGCGAAAGAAATATAAATTATAAAACCAATTATCAAGAGAATAATTGCACCTATAAAAATTTTGTTGGCATTCATTAAAAATTTATTTTACAACTACTTTCTTTTTTTCATAAATTGGGTGCTTCAAAGAAAAAATAAAAATATTAACATAAATGAAAAGACAGGTTACTAATGTTGGGCTATTGCCATGAAGATTTCTTAGAAGTAAAAAAAATATTTAATCATAACTTTGATAAATATAAAGAGATAGGGTCTTCTTTGTGTGTAATTATAGATGGTGAAATAGTCATAGATGTTTGGTCAGGACACAAAAATAAGGATAGAACTAAAGAGTGGAGTGAAGATACTCTTTCTGTTGCTTTTTCAAGTACCAAAGCAGCTCTTGCTTTATGTGCACATATATTAATCGAAAGAGAAGAGCTATTTCTGAAAGAAAAAGTTACTAAATATTGGCCTGAATATGGAAAGAATGGAAAAGAAGAAACAACGATTGAAATGATTTTAAATCACTCAGCTGGATTACCTGCATTAAGAACAAAAGTAAAAGATGGTGGATTTTTAGATTGGAATTATATGGTGAATCTAATTGAAAATGAAAAACCTTTCTGGGAACCAGGAAAAGAAACGGGATACCATATGATGACTACAGGATGGTTAATTGGTGAACTTATAAGAAGAGTGACGGGGAAATCTTTTGGTGAGTTTTTTAATAATGAGTTAAGAGAGCCCTATGGTTTAAATTATTGGATAGGCTTACCTAATACCGAAGAAGAAAGAGTAGCTGAGATTATTCCCTTTGCTCCAAGTCCTAATGATAAACCAAGCGATTTTGCTACGGCTTTTAAAAACAATAGCAATTCGATGCAGAGACTTTCCTTAACTAATACAGGTAAGTACGATTACAATGCAAAAGAAACTTACAGAGCTGAATTGGGAGCTATTGGAGGAATAACGGATGCACGTTCATTGGCAAAATTACTTAATCCTTTAGCTCAAAATAATGAAGCGCTTCTTTCAAGAAATACTATTAAAGAGTTGAGTAAATCAAATATAAAATCCCCAATTGACAATATGCTTCTTTTCCCAACTAATTTTTCTAATGGATTTATGTTAAATATGGATAATCGAAATACTTTTAAGGGAGAGGGGGGTTCTTTTATGATTGGTCCTAATGCTTTTGGACATGTTGGTTATGGGGGAAGTAGTGCAACATTTGCCGATCCAGATTATAAAATATCTTTTGGTTATCTCACAAATAAATTGGGTGGTGAATATTTAATTAATGAAAGAGCTCAGAGTTTAATTAATGCTACATACAAAATTTTTACTGATTAGTATTAAAGCTTTATAAAAATTATTCCTAAAAGTTTAAACATGAATGAAGAATTAGACATAGCTGCTCTCGAAAGTATTGCAATTGCAAATAATTACAATAACTATTTAAAAGAAATATTTTTTTTGAATTTAGATAAAAATGATAATATTTTAGATTTTGGAGCAGGCTATGGAATAATAACAAAAATGCTTGCTGATTTAGGTTTTAACATCAAGGCCGTTGAAAAAAATAAAAAAGCTATTCAAGAGTTGTCAAAAAAGAAAATAGAGACTTTTACAAAAATTGGAGATATCAAAAATAGTGTAAATTGTATTATTTCTCTTAATGTCTTAGAACACATAGAAGATGATAATGAAGTAGTAGCTGACTTCTATGATTTTTTACCTGAAGGTGGAAAGCTATTATTGTATCTACCAGCTTCAAATATAATTTGGACAGATTTAGACAATAAAGTAAATCACAAAAGAAGGTATCAAAGAAAAGACCTTAAAAAATTATTAATCTCAAACAATTTTCA
>CACJPC010000027.1 GCA_902595195.1 uncultured Candidatus Actinomarina sp.
GTAATTGGACATATTTATCCAATATTTTATAAATTTAAAGGCGGTAAAGGGGTTGCAACATACATAGGCGTGTACATTGCTTTTTCTACACTTAACCCTCTCTCGTATGATTTATTTGAAACTTCTTATTTCTTATTTTTGAATATTCCTGTACTTGCAATTTTTTATTTTGTAGTTTTTAAAATTTCTAGAATTTCTGCGATTGCAAGTTTGTTAACTGTATTTATATCCAATCTAATATTATTTACATCTTTTAATGTTTTTCAAGATCGATTAGTTGTCTTTTTGTTATTTTGGTTAATTGTTTTCAAACACTCTGAGAACATAAAAAGACTTAATGAGGGCAAAGAAAATAAATTCTAAAAAAAAGAAAAATAAAAATTAATTAGTTAATATTAAATCAAGTAAACGTTCAGTTGGGACAGGGCAATGGGATCAACACTTGTATTAATATGTTTAATGTTATCGCTATCGATAGCGGTAATTTTTCCAGAAATGAAATATTCTCAAACTAGCAATACTTCAATTTCTTCAGAATTTGAATATATGGTAAATAAACAACGTAAAGGTTTTTTAATTTTAGGCTTATTAGCACTTCTTACTTTTTTTACCTCTATTCAAACTCTTTCTGTAGGCATATTTGTACTTCACCTTTTATTAGATGTAGTTTTTGGTATTTATGCTTATGCATCATTCCAAGTAAGAGCTTCCTTGATACAGATGCAAAATATTAGTTCTGTTGATGAGGATATTCTTGAGCTTGATGAATATGAGTACTTAAAGCAAGCTGTTTAATTTGGCCAATTTAGAGTCTAATTTAAATAAACTATCTGAAACATTTGATAAATTAAATGAAATTCGTGAGACTTCTCTAACTATATCTAGAGCCATTGTTAGAGATTGTTCAAAAAGCATCAGGTTTATTCATAGAAACGATATAAAAGGTGCTGAGAAATTTATTGATAGTGCAAAAAAGAAAATAACAGAATTAAAAAAGCTTACTGAAAATGTATCTGAGATAAGTTTTGCTGGATATGTTCTAGATGCAGAGAGAGAATATGTAGAGGCCGTATTATTTTATGTTTATGAATCAAAAGGATACATTGAACCTTTTGAAAAATTTAATGTCCATCCATCGAGTTATATTCAGGGAATAGGGGACACTATTGGGGAGTGGAGAAGAAAAGCCTTGGATCATTTAAGAAACTTAGAACTAGTAAAGTCAGAATCTTATCTAAATATTATGGAAGAAGGTTTAGGAATTCTAAACCAGCTTGATTATCCGGATGCTTTAACCGGAGGATTAAGAAGATATGCTGACAATGCTAGAGGCATAATTGAAAGAACAAGATCTGATATAACAAACGCCTTTGTTAATGAGGCATTAAGAAATGACATCTCTAATATAAAGAAAGATGAAATATAAATATATATCGGGATCAGTTCTGGATATTCCTAATCCAGAAAGATGGGATTCTTTAACTCAACTCCTTGAATGGTGGCCTGAGACTTTTGTGTCTGGAAGTAAAAACAATTATGGTATGAAACTCACTCCATATATTGAAAACTCAAAAGTTGTTGCAAATTATGTATTCGAACCAAGATTTCAGGGTGGCCCGGGATTAGTTCATGGAGGAATTTTGTCAGCAGTATTAGATGATTTAATGGGATATGCATGCGTAATACATGATCGTTCTTGTGTGACTGCAAAGTTAGAGGTCAATTATATTGTTCCAGTACCTGTTGATGATGAATACCTTCTTCAAGCATGGGTCAAAGAGATTGATGATAAGAAATTATATTTAGAATCATCAATTATAAAAGATGATGTAGTGCATATCGAAAGTAAAGGTTTATTTATTGACTTAGGCAATTATCCAGGTCAGCTTTATGAAAGAAACAAGAATTATCCATAAATCAAATTTTTGACATTAAAAAGTGACTCATTGATTGAATACTAATCATTGGATTTACACCTGAACAACGAGGGAAGGTAGAAGCGTCTACAATATAGACATTTTCTAAGCCATGTACTTTTCCATCTAAGTCAACCACACCATGTTCTGGGTTTGGATTTATTCTTGCAGTACCCATTTGATGTGCTGATCCAAGAAGCATTCGGAAAGGCTCATTTTTAATTGCTTTTATCTTATTAACAAAATCGTCAATATTTTCATTCGAAGATTTTTTCCAATGCATTGTTGGTGAAGCAGCCACCATAATTTCCTCTGCTCCAGCCAAGTAGTTAGCTCTTACGAGACTTTCAATTCCATGAAGCAAATTGCTATGGTCAAAGTTATTCAAATTGTAATCCCATAAATGTTGTGGGTTTTTATTAATAATTGAACCAGAACTTGTGTCTGATGTTAAGACAATTCCTCCTGACCATTGGTTATAACTTTTAATAAAATCTCCAAAATTGTCCTGATTATTTGGAAAAAATGGAAAGAAAAGACTTGGATGCATTGGCAAACCTTCAAGAAGGTATCCATAATTATCCTTCATAAACAAATTATCATCTGAATATATTCCCTGCATTGTTCCTGCCCATGGTTTTTGCTCTTCTGAGAATTTTCCTGCAACACCTGAGACAGGGTGTAGTTTTAGATGTTGGCCAAGGTGTTTATTTTTATAACCACTATTTAATAGAATTTTTGGAGTATTAAGCGAACTTGCTGCCAAAATTACTTTCTTAACTGCTATTTTTTGTAAATTGCCATCTTTTTCAACATTTATATGTGTAGCTGTGCCATTAGAAATTGTCAGATTTTTAATTGAAGTGTTGCTAAATATATTTCTACTATCAAATTTATCCTCTGCAAACCAAGTTTTATATGAGGAATTAATGCTTTCATCTGAATGTCCAAAAGTACTAAAACCATTTTCAAGACATTGATCATTGCTAGTATTTCTTGGAATAATCTTGTAATTTACATTATTCAGTTTTAGGCCTTCAGCAAGATTTACTTCTTTTTGGGGAATTGTATTGTTGTCCTCAGATACATTTAATTGACTGCATACATAATCTATACTGTTCTTAAATTCACTTGAATTGAAATAGTTATT
>CACJPC010000028.1 GCA_902595195.1 uncultured Candidatus Actinomarina sp.
AGTCAGAGCTTTCTTGCTTTTTAATCTCCTCCCATTGCTTTTCAACATCTTCAGCACTTTCTAGTTCTACGTCACCAAAAACATGTGGATGTCGTTTAATAAGTTTTTCCTGTAAGTTAGAAACAACATCTACAATAGAAAAATATTTGTTTTCCTCTGCAATTTTTGAATGTAAAAGGATTTGTAATAATAAATCACCTAACTCTTCATTCAACATATTGTGATTCTCAGGGTTTGTTTGAATAGCTGCAAGTGCATCAAGAAGTTCGTATGCTTCTTCAATTAAATGCTTAGCCAAAGATTCGTGAGTCTGCTCTCTATCCCACGGACATTCTTTTCGTAATCGTGAGATAATATCAACTAAATCATCGAATTCTTTCATAATCAAAGAATACTATCTAATAATTCGTAGGTGCTTTCAGGAGTTAAAGAGTGTTGAAAATTTAATACCAAGCGTTTATTTCTAAATATAAACCTTTTATCATATTTTTCAATTGAAAGTTTGAGGTCTTCAGTCAAATCAACAGGAAATAATTCAACTTGAAATTCTCTAATCTTGCACCTTAGTATCTCTTTTTTTTGTAATATTGATCTAATTTTTGCAGTTGAAAACAAATTATCCGTAATCTCTGGAACATTTCCAAACCTATCAATAATCTCATTTTTAATCTCATCAACTTTATTAGGTTCAGAATGTTCAAGTCTTTTGTAGATATCTATTCTTTCAGAATCAGCATCAATATAACTCTTGGGAATTGAAGAACCCCAGTAGCAATCTAGCTTAATTTCAGTTTCTAAAATACTGCTTTTATCCTCACTTTTGCCCTCTATAGAATCTATAACGTATTTATTGAAAATATTTAACCCAACATTGGCAATAAAACCAGACTGTATATCTCCAAGAATGCTTCCTGATCCACGCAACTGTAAATCTTTCATTGCTAGAGAATATCCTGTTGACGTCTGTCCTATGGACTTTATTGCATCAAGTCTTAATTCTGCATCAACGCCTAAATTTGTGTTATGAAAAAAGTAAGCAAAACTCTGCTCTCTTCTTCTACCTACTCTACCTTTTAATTGATACAGTTGAGACATGCCCAAGAGCTCAGACCTTAAAGTAATCAAAGTATTTACTTTAGGTAGATCTATTCCTGCTTCAACAATGGTTGTAGCAAATAAAACATCGACCTTTTTATCCCATACATCCTGCATTGTTTGTTCGATCTGATTAGTTGCCAACTGCCCATGTAAAAGTCTGTGATTTAAATTTGGAAAGACCTCTTGAATTTTTTTCATCCAAACTTGTAATTCCTCAATTCGGTTCAACACAAAAAAGACTTGTCCACCCCTAGAAATTTCACGTTGAATAGCAAGCGCGATAGTTGACTCATCAATATTTCCAACATGTGTAAGTGTCTCTAAACGATTTTCAGGTGGTGTTTCAATTCGAGATGTTTCTCTAATTCCCATTAGTGACTGTTCGAGTGTCCTTGGTATTGGTGTTGCTGTCAGAGTGAGCTTATGGACCTGATTAGAGAGTGACTGAAGTCTATCTTTATCTTCTACACCAAACCTATGTTCTTCATCAATAATCAATAATTTGAGATTTTGAAATTCAATATCATCACTTAAAATCCTATGAGTTCCTATGAGAATATCTACAGAGCCATCTTTGACTCCTTCAACAATGTTTTGTACTTCTTTTCTTGTAACGAATCTACTTAAGTGTTTTATATTGAGTGGATAATCTTTCAAGCGATCTACAAAAGTATCAATGTGTTGTTGAACAAGAATTGTAGTTGGAGCTAATAATGCAACTTGGCCTCCTGAAAAAGCAACTTTAATTGCAGCTCTTAATGCAACCTCAGTCTTTCCAAATCCAACATCACCAAAAATTAGACGATCCATCGGTATATTTTTTTCTAGATCTTTTTTAACATCATTAATGGCAGTCAACTGATCTGGTGTTTCAATATACTCAAAACTATTTTCTATTTCATTTTGCCAAGGGGTATCCTCACCAACAATTAATGAGTCGTTTCTTATATTTCGTAATTTGTATAAATTCAAGACTCTATCAGCAATAATCTTTGCATTTTGCTTGGCTTTTTCTTTTGCTCTTTCCCATTCTGCACCACCAAGATGAGATAACCTAGGGTTCTCTCCACCAATATAAACCTCGAGCTCATTAATTTGTTCTGATGGTACAAAAAGCTTATCAGTACCAGCAAATTTAATCTCCAGATAGTCTTTCTCGACACCTCTTATTTTTTTTACAACTGTTCCTTCATACAATCCTATTCCATGAAAATTGTGAACAATATAAGTATTTGGAACAAGAATTGCTTCTTCACTAATCTTTTTTGTCTTTCTTTTAGATTTAATCATTTTTCTTTTTTGAAAAAGTGACTCATCAATAATGGCTAAATTTAGGTCTTTAAAAGATGCAGAAAATGAAAATGGATTATCAACGGTGATAACATTGGATAGCACTGAAAACTTTTCTGTAATAACTTTGTTTTTTGTTGAGAGATAAATTTTTCCTATTTCCTCTAGAGATTCAATAATATTTTCTGTGCTGATTGAGTCTAGATAATTGGGAAGATTTTCTAGATTTATTAAATCTGATGTTGAATAGACATTAATATCATATTCGCCAAAATATTGAGAGATATCTTTGTAACGTGACTTAAAATTTCTTATTTCTAATGAAAAATATTGTCTAAGATTTTCAAAAGTATCTTTTTCAATATCAATCACTTCCTTAAGTTGATTATCTACTATATTTTTGTCGACTATGTGTAGGGTAGCCTTGCTTGTTAAGTCTAGAAGACACTTCTCCAATTCTAGATTTTGGGAATATTGGAACAATTCGTAATCATCTAAATTTTCTTTATTGTTAGAAGATAAGTTTAAAATATCTGACTGCTGTATTTGAAACAGTTCAGTTGCTGGCACTACAAGAATATTGTTT
>CACJPC010000029.1 GCA_902595195.1 uncultured Candidatus Actinomarina sp.
TGCTAAGGATTCAAATGCTGAGGTTGACCTAAACCTTGTTTTAGATGAAAAATTTGAAATCTTGGAGATTCAAGGCACAGCTGAAGGTAAACCATTTTCAAAAGATAATCTTGATAGCTTATTTAATATTGCAAAAGAATGTGTTGAAGAAATATTTAAGATACAAAATTAATAAGAATGCAAATCATTTTAGCTAGTCAGAATAAAAATAAGTTAAAGGAATTATCTACGATATTTCAAATAAATTCAAGTAAACATTCTTTGTTGTCTCCCAGTGAAGTTTTGAATGTAATTGAGGATAAAGAAACTATAAAAGAAAATGCTGAAAAGAAGGCCTTAGAGTATTTTGAGTTTTATGATTTACCAGTAATTGCAGATGACTCAGGTCTTTTTGTAGATGCACTTAATGGTGCTCCCGGTGTTCATTCAGCTCGTTTTTCAGGAGAAAATGCAAATGATCAAAAAAATAATGATAAATTATTAGATTTGCTTCAAAATAGTTCAAATAGATCAGCAACTTTCAAAACAGTTTTATGTTTTTATGATGGTAAAGAATTTATGTATACCTTAGGTGAACTAAATGGTGAAATTTTATCATCACCGAGAGGAGAAAATGGTTTTGGTTACGATCCTATATTTGAAGTAAATGGTAAAACTCTTGCTGAAATGACATTAGAAGAAAAATCGGAGATTAGTCATAGAAAAAATGCGACAATTAAGATGGTTGAGTTGTTAAATGAAATATAAAACATTAATAAAATTTCTTTTTGTTTTTCTTATATTTTCTGCATGTGAAGTTAAGTGGGACATGGAAATCTCTTTCGAAGAAGACTTATCGGGAAGTTACTCAATAGCAGTATTGATAGATCAAGAAGCACAAATGTATGCGGTTGAGACTGGGCAATCCTCAATTGGAGGCTTAGATGCAATACTGTCAAATCTTCCAGATGGTTTTGGTTCAAGTGTTTATCAAGAAGGAAACTATTTGGGAATTCTTATTAGAAACGATTTTGAAGATACAGATGAGTTGTTATTACAGTTTGAAAAATTAAAGTCTGAGGAAAATACTGCTTTACTATTGTTACCAATTCAGGAAATTCGATTTGATAAAAGTGAACGTGATTTTGGAATTACAGGCAAGTTTGCAGAAATTTTTGTAACAGATGAAGAAAACTTAGAGGGTTTTAAAAGAATATTCGATGGCCAACTATCAATTATTGTTCCGGGTAATATTACAGATCCTCAAATTAGCGAAATAGTAGATAATACAATTATTTTTGAAAACGATGGTCTTTCAGTAAAAACTTTTAAGTTGGTCACAAGAACTAAACCAATTTTCACGCCAGAGCTAATTGCTGCACTATTAGCAATTTTTGGTCTAATAATTTATTTTGTTAGACAATCTGTCAAAAAGAAGTAATATTGTCTCAATGAAAAAAATTATAATTATTATTTAGGAGCAACGTTTACAACGTTGTTACCCTTGCATGGCAAGGGTTTTTTTTTAGACTATGAAAATTGATATATTTGACACAACTTTAAGAGACGGCTTTCAACAAGAAGGAATTTCACCTTCTGTGAAAGATAAACTCGAAATTGCAAAATTATTAGATAATCTTGGAGTATCTTTTATTGAAGGTGGTTGGCCTGGTGCTTCTCCTAAAGAAGAGGAGTTTTTCAAAAAAGCAAAATCAGAACTTAATCTTGCTAATGCAAAACTTGTTAGCTTTGGATCAACAAGAAAACTTAGTTTGAGCGCTGACAAAGACCCTCAAGTACAAGCATTGCTTGATGCAGATACAGAATATGTATGCATAGTGGGAAAGTCTTCAAAACTACATATTACAAAAGCTATACAAGCCACTGTCGATGAAGCAATAGAGATGGCAGTTGATACCATTAATTATCTAGTACAAAATAAAAAGAAAGTATTTTTTGATGCAGAACATTTTTTTGACGGTTACAAAGAAGATCCAGAAACAAGTTTAAAAATATTAGATGCTGTAATTTCTACAAAAGTAGAATGTTTTGTATTTTGTGACACAAACGGCGGAACTCTTCCAAGTGAAGTACATGAGATAATTTCAGAAATAATTTCAAAATATCCAAAAGCAAACTTTGGCGTACACTTCCAAAACGACAATGGTTGTGCAGTAGCTAATTCAATGGTTGCAGTTGATTTAGGTGTAAATCATGTTCAAGGAACCATTAATGGGTATGGTGAAAGAACAGGAAATGCTGATTTATGTACTTTAATCCCCAATTTAACATTGAAGAAAGGCTATAAAACAATTCCTGAACACTCACTAGGCCAATTAACTCAAACAGCAAATCATATTGCTGAGTTAGTAAATGTAGCAATTGATTCACGTCATCCTTATGTAGGTTCCTCAGCTTTTACACATAAAGCTGGATTACATGCATCTGGAATGGCAAAGGATAGCTCACTTTATGAACACATTGATTCAGCCGCGGTAGGGAATTTTACAAGGACAACAGTATCTGAGTTAGCTGGTAGAGCTAGTGTTCTAACAAAAGCAGATGAATTTGGTTTGGAATTTAACAATGATGATGCCAAAAAATTAATTGAAGAAGTGCAAAATCTTGAACATATGGGATATCAATTTGAAGCAGCTGATGGATCACTATTTATATTGATGAACAAACTCAAGAATATAGAACCCAACTTTTTCAAATTTGAAAGCTTTAGGGTATTTTCTGAAAGACGAAATTCTGAAAATGTTGTTTCAGAAGCAGTTTGTAAAATTATTGTAGATGAAAATCGATATGTTAAAACTGGAGAAGGAGTCGGCCCAGTTGATGCTTTGAGTAAAGCTTTGAAATCTGCTTTAGAAAATGATTATTCAAAAGTAAATGAAATTAAGCTTATTGATTACAAAGTTAGAATTATTGATTCTTCAGATGGAACTGAAGC